>CAYRAK010000013.1:0-15056 GCA_964422215.1 uncultured Clostridia bacterium
AGAGGATAAACCAGTTTATCCTATAAGTGTTGCAGCAGAGCTTTTAGATATTCATCCTCGTACTCTCAGGTTATATGAAAAACATGGTCTTATCCATCCAAAAAGAAGAGGTAACAAAAGATTTTTTTCTAACAATGACCTTCGCTGGATCCAGTGTATAAGAGAAATGATTCATGAGAAAGGGTTAAATATTGTAGGAATAAAACGTCTTCTTAGCCTTCTTCCCTGCTGGCAAATCAAAGGATGCAGTGAGGAAGAAAAAGAGAAATGCTCTGCCCGCTATGAAAATACGGAGCCTTGCTGGAAACTTGCAGAGAAAATTTGCCCAGAAAAATTTAAGATATGCAAGGAATGCACTGTATATAGAGAACAAAAAGAAAATCATAAAAAAACTAAAATAATTTGAGCGTTAAATAATTCAACCCAAAAAGGAGGTTTAAATGCCACGAGGAAACGGCACAGGTCCTTCCTCAGGAAGAGGAAGGGGATTTGGGTTAGGTCCTGGAGGAGAGTGTATATGTCCAAACTGTGGAACAACCTTGCCGCATAAAAGAGGTGTACCTTGTTCTCAGATAAGTTGTCCTAAATGTGGAACAAGGATGACAAGAAAAAGATGATAATATCAGTTGCAAGTGGAAAAGGGGGAACAGGGAAGACAACTGTTGCAACAAACCTTGCCTTATCAGTAGATGCTAATATACAATTTCTTGACTGCGATGTAGAGGCTCCTAATGCAGCGCTATTTTTAAGACCAACTCTAGAAGAGACAAAACCCGTTTATTTTTCTATTCCAAAATTAATTGAGGAAAGATGTAATTTCTGTGGATTATGTAGCAAGGTTTGTGAATGGAACGCCATAGCCTGTGTTAACAAAAAGTGGCTCTTTTTCCCACAGCTCTGTCACGGTTGTGGTGCATGTTGGCAACTTTGTCCTGAGAAAGCCTTAGAAAAAACTAAAAAAGAACTAGGGATAATAGAGAAGGGAAAGGCTGGAAAAATAGACTTTATCCAGGGAAAACTTACAATCGGCCAAGCTGTCTCGCCTCCTTTAATTAAAGCAGTAAAAAAAGAGGCTGATCCCTCCAGAGATATTATTATAGATGTTGCTCCAGGAACAGCGTGTCCTATGGTAGAGGCAGTAAAAGGCAGTGATTTTTGCCTTCTTGTAACAGAACCAACTCCTTTTGGATTTAATGACTTTGTGCTAGCAGTAGCAGTCCTTAAGGAGTTGAACATCCCACACGGTGTTGTAATCAACCGCTCCAGCATTGGAGATGAAAAAATAGACAATTTCTGTGAAAAAAATAATATACCTATCTTTTTACGTATCCCCTTGGATAAAAAAATTGCCAAAGCTTATTCTGAAGGAAAAGTCCTTGTCAATTTTGATTTTAACTGGAAGAAGAAATTCAATGAACTTTTCTTCAAGATAAAAGATAAGGTGAAAAAATGAAGACACTCACAGTTGTAAGTGGAAAAGGAGGAACAGGCAAGACAAGCATTGTAGCCTCCTTTGCTCATCTTGCAAAAAACAAGATATTGGTTGACTGTGATGTAGATGCAGCAAATCTTCATTTACTTCTCAATCCTGAAGTGAAAAAATCTTTTCAATTTAAGGGAGGAAAACTTGCTGTAATTGATAGAGAAAAATGTAGTGGATGCAGGAAATGTGAGAAAATATGTCAGTTTGAAGCAATAAAAGATTTCACCGTAGATCCTCTATCCTGCGAGGGGTGCTCTCTTTGTTTCCACATCTGTCCTGAAAGTGCTATTAAGATGAGAGAAAAGATAACAGGATGGATATATATATCAAAGACAAAATATGGACCTTTAGTTCATGCAAAACTTGGAATTGGAGAAGGAAATTCAGGGAAACTTGTAACTGAGGTAAGAAATACCGCCGAAGAAATTGTAAAAAATAAGAAGATAGAGCTCATTATAATTGACGGATCTCCTGGTATAGGATGCCCAGTAATTGCTTCTTTAACCGGAGCAGATCTTGCTCTTATCATTACTGAACCCACTTTATCTGGTATAGCAGATCTCGAAAGGATTGGAGGAGTATGTGATCACTTTGGTATACCATGGGTTGTTTGTATCAACAAATATGACATAAATGAGGATAACACAAAAAGAATAGAAAAAGAATGTAGACAAAGAGAAATAAATGTTGTGGGTAAAATCCCCTACGATGAAAGTTTTATCTATGCCATCCTGAAAAATGTGCCTTTAACAGAATTTTCTTCCAACAAATCTGTTACTGAAATTAAAAAATTGTGGGAGCATATATCCTTCGTTCTACAACTGAACAAATAATTGCACTGTTCAATAACAATTTTAAATGCTGGCACAGTTGACAAAAATAATTTTCAATTTATAATAAACTACAAATATAAAGAAAGGGAGGAGAAAAAAATGCCAAGAGGCTTTGGAAGAGGATTTTTCTGGCCCGGTTATTTTGGCTTTGGAGGATTCTGGGGAAGAGGTAATCCCTATCCTTTCTGTAGATTCTTTCCCTGGCTTCCAAGATGGTGGTGGGCAAGTCCTTATGCTGCTCAGTATGCTGCAACCATTACAGGACAGTTCCCATTTTATAGACCGGGCATAATCTATCCATATTATGGATGGTAAATTTATAAATAAAAGTCTTCAGGAGGTTTAAAATGCCTTTTGGATTAGGTCCGGCCGGATGGTTCTTAGGACCTTACTGGTGGTACTGGTATAATCCATACTTTCTCTGGAGAGGTTTCTGGGGATATACCTTTCCCTATAGTTTCTGGATGCCCTGGTGGTATCCTTACAGTTTTTACGGGTATGGATACCCATATGGAGGGACAGGATACTATGGTTACCCATATGGAGGGACAGGATACTATGGTTACGCCCCAACCAAAGAACAGGAAAGAAATTGGCTTGAGGAGCAAAGAAAGGCTCTTGAAGCTCAACTTGAAGATATAAGAAGAAGAATAGAGGAACTGGAAAAATCTTAGAAGAAGCCCCCGGTTCAGCTCAAAAGCTAACCGGGGGTAAATTGTGTTTCAAATCAAGGAAAGTAAGGGGGTGATTTTATGCCAGGATACAGACATAGATACATGTACTATGCAACCGGTCTTCCCGGTTGGATGAGATTCGGATTTTCTCCAGGATGGATAGGCCGATCTCCTACAGGGCTTGGACCTTGTGCAACCTATCTTACAACAGGAGTATGGCCAACACCTCAAGCACAGAGCTTCTTTCAAACTTTACAACAAGGAGGAATGCCCTATTCTGGAATGCAACCAGGTTATCCACAAGGAGGAATGCCCTATTCTGGAATGCAACCAGGTTATCCACAAACACCAGGTATGCAGCCTACAAAGGAACAGGAAATACAATTCCTACATAGCCAAGCTGATAGATTAAAAGAGGAACTAGAAAAAATTAAAGATCGCTTAGCTCAGCTTGAGGAATAAAAAAAGAGGGGGAGCATTTGCTCCCTCTTTTTATAAAAAATAAACTACAGGAGAGAAGAGTAATGAAAAAAATAGCAATAACTTCTATGGGAGATAATTTAAATTCTCAGGTAGATCCAAGGTTTGGTAGATGTCAATTTTTTATTATTGTTGATCCTGAAACTATGCAATTTGAAGCAGTACCAAATCCTAATCTCCAAGCTCCAAGTGGTGCAGGTATAGCTACTGCTCAAATGATAGCTCAAAAGGGAGTAGATACTGTTATAACTGGTAATGTCGGCCCTAATGCCTATCAAACTTTATCTGCTGCAGGAATAAAAGTTTTAACCGGGGCATCGGGAACCGTAAAAGAAGTTATAGAAAACTACAAACAGGGCAAACTTCAATCTGCTGCAGGTCCAAGCGTTCAGGCCCATTTTGGAATGATGGGTAGTGGATATCCACAAGGAGGGTTTGGAATGGGACCTGGTATGGGAAGAGGAATGGGACGAGGAAGAGGTATGGGACCTGGTATGGGCATGGGAAGAGGAGCAGGGATGGGTCCTTTTCAATTTTCCTATGGACCAGGAATAATGGGTCCAGAGCAACAGCAGATGTCCAAGGAAGAGCAACTTCTCAGGTTAAAACAGCAGGCCCAAATAATTGAAAAACAACTTGAAGAAATTAAAAAAAGGATAAAGAATCTAGAAAAAAGCTAAATAGAACAGGAGAATAAAACAGAAAACCAAATTAAAATAAATGAAATTTGATAAGGCTCTGTCGGAGGTTTATTAAGATGGCAGAAAAAACGCATAGGGGTTCATCTGCACAAAAAATTGAACAAGAAAAAATAAAAGAGAATATGAAAAAAATCTTTCACAAATTCTTAATTATAAGTGGGAAAGGAGGGGTAGGAAAAACAACGGTTGCAACAAACCTTGCCTTTAGCCTGGCACTTCAGGACAAAAAGGTGGGTCTTTTAGATATTGATATTCATGGACCAAATATCGCCAAAATGGTAGGAGCAGAAGGAAAAAAATTAGCAGTACTTCCTGATGGTAAAATAGAGCCCATATTTGTTCCTCCGGGAGTAAGAGTAGTGAGTATTTCGCCTCTTTTGAAAAATGCTGATACTCCTGTTATATGGAGAGGTCCTCTGAAGATGAAACTCATTACTCAATTTCTCTCAGATGTTGAGTGGGGAAACCTTGATTACTTAATTATTGACTCACCTCCTGGAACAGGAGATGAACCTTTAAGTATCGCTCAGCTCATACCAGATCTTACTGGAGCCATCATCGTTACAACTCCCCAAGAAGTTGCCCTTCTTGATTCACGAAAAGCAGTAAATTTTGCAAGAGCGGTTAATATCCCGATAATTGGGATCATTGAGAATATGAGTGGTCTCACTTGTCCCTATTGCGGAAGGGAAATTCAACTTTTTAAAAAAGGTGGGGGAGAAAAAGCTGCAAAGGAGCTTAATGTTCCTTTTTTAGGAAGACTACCTCTTGATCCTCATATTGTAATCTCAGGAGATGAAGGAAAACCTTTTGTTATGAATCGCGGGAAAAACTTTGGATTAGAATACATGGACAAAATAATAAATGCTATTCTTGAAAGAATCGGAGAGAAAGTAAAGAAGGAAAAACTCCTATAATTAGGAGAAAAAAATAATGAAAATAGCAATCTCTACTGATAAAGGTATTGTCTCTCCTCATTTTGGCAGATGCCCATCTTTTACTATCATTGAGATTAAAGAGGGAAAACTTATAAAAAAAGAGAAAATTCCTAACCCAGGTCATCACCCAGGATTTCTTCCAGATTTTTTTGAAAAACAAGATGTTAAATGTATTGTATGTGGAGGAATGGGGCAAAAAGCACAAAATCTGTTTGCTCAAAAGGGAATTCGATTTATCCTTGGAGTTCAGGGAAAAATAGAAGAGGTGATTGATAAACTCCTGAAAGGTGATCTTAAGGGAGGAGAGAGCCTTTGTCAGCCAGGGAAAGGAAAAGGATACGGTATTTCAAAGACAGAATGCTCTTAAATAATCTTAAAACTAAGATGAGGAGAAAAAAGTGAACATTTGGCTTCGAAAATATGGTGATCCTATTCTAAGAAAAGTTTGTCAACCAGTAGAAAAAATAGGGGGAGAAGAAAAAGATATTTTTTTCCATATGAAAAGAATACTTCTAGAAAAAAATGCTCTGGGAATTGCTGCACCTCAGATAGGTATTCCTCGAAGAATGCTGATAGTAAGAATAGATGGGTATCTTTTGCAACTTGCTAATCCTGTGATTTTAGAGAAAAACGGTAGAGACATCCTCACCGAGGGTTGCCTGAGTATTCCTGAAATATTTATTAAGGTACCTAGAGTCAAAAAAGTTAAAGTCATGGGAATAGATGAAAAAGGTAAAAAGAAAATGATAGAGATAGAGGGTATACTTGCCAGGGCTATTCAGCATGAAATTGACCATCTCAATGGGATTCTTATTGTGGATTATGCTACACCAAATAAGAAAGAGAAGATTAAAAAGAGATTAGACAATCTTGCCGAACATACAAAAATGGTTCTCAGGGTAAAAAGTAATAGATCAAGTTTTATTTAGAAAAATATTAAAGTAGCCTTAATAGTTCTGTATAAACTTGAAGGGAGGAGGTTAAAAAATGCCTCTTTATAGGTACAAATGTGAGGATTGTGGGAGTGTAATGCAGGTACTTGAAGGGGTGGGCAGGGATGAAGGAGAACTTAAATGCGGAAACTGCGGTAGCAAAAATCTTATACGACTTCTCCCTCAGAGTTTATTTGTAAGAGGCAAAGAAATAAGTGAGAGTGGGTGTTGTGGCATGACTAATCCCTGTGATAACCCTAAAAGATGCTGCCAAAACCTCTAAAATGAATGAGTTAAGTTTTGAAAGAATTGATGAGGCAAGAAAAATTTTAGGTTTACCCGAAGAAGCTACATTAGAAGAGATAAAACAGGCTTACCGAGCTAAAGCTAAAGAGTATCACCCAGACAAAACGGGACAAAAGGAGAGCGAAGAAAAAATGGCTCGGATAAATAAAGCTTATAAGATTCTTCTTGAGTATATTGAACAATATAAATTCTCCTTCCAGAAAGAAGATGTGGAGAAAAATGACCCAGCAAGAGATATGAGAAGGTTCTCTGAAGATTGGCTGGTAGAATAAAATGATCGGAAAAATCTGTTAGTGATGAAATAGTAAAGCCAATGAAAAATAATCAGGTTAAATTAACTCTCCTCTGTGATAATCATATAGAAAGATCAGATCTTTTAGCAGAACATGGACTTTCCTTTTTAATCGAGATAGGAAAGACAAACATTTTATTTGACACCGGACAAGGACTTACTATAAAGCATAATGCTAAAAAGTTAAATATAGATTTAAATTCAGTGGATATGATTATCTTAAGTCATGGTCACTATGACCATACTGGTGGACTAAAAGAAGTCCTCCAAAATAAAAGCGAAGTTAAGATATACGCCCATCCTGATATCTTTAAGCCAAAATACAAAAAACTAAAGACAGGAAAAATGAAGTATATAGGCTATCCTCAGGTTTTACTAAAGAGAAACAGATCAAATTTTATCTTTAATACGGAACCTTTCTGGATAAGCAAAAATATTCTTTTAACCGGACAAATCCCAAGAATAACTTCTTTTGAAAAAATAGAGGAAGAGTTTTATGTAAAATCCGATGAGGGTTGGGTTAAAGATGAGCTTTTAGACGACCAAGCTCTAGCAATAAATACACCATCTGGACTTATATTAATTCTTGGATGTGCTCACTCAGGACTCATTAATATCTTAAGATATCTGGTGAAGATTACAGACAAAAAAGATTTTTTGCTTGTTGCAGGGGGCATTCACCTTAAAAATGCCAGCAAAGAAAAAGTTGACAGAACAATTGAAGCTCTTGGTGAATTTAATATTCAAAAATTTGTTCTCTCCCATTGCACAGGAATTCCTGCCTTCATTAAAATATACAATACTTTAAAGGATAAGGTCTCATTAGGTGAAGTGGGAAAGACATGGCAAATTCTTTAAGTTTGACACAGAGAAATAAGAATGATACTATATTGTTGACAACAAAGGCTTTCTCTTAAATACCAAATCCTCAGCTTCTACCAATGATGCTCCTAAAGTCTATTCCACCAGGCAAAACCACTGTAAAAATAATCACCAGCATAAACGACACTCGAAAAATAACACAAGCTCGCTTGTAGTGCTTTAAATTGTTGCAGAACTTCCTGTTTTAAAACTTTGAAGGAGAAAAAATGGAAACTATTTTACTTTTTTTGCAAAATAGAAAAAATATCCGTATTTTAAGCGAATACCTCTCAGAAGATTATGAAATTTTAAAAATATCTGAATCTGACAAAGCACTAGATGAACATTTTGATCTTTGCATAATCGATCATTTTTACCTTAAAAGATTCTGGGACAAAGCAAAAAAAAGAAAAGAGGCTGAAAAATCCTTCCTTCCTTTTATTCTTCTTATCTCTCAAAAAGAAGATATAAAAATTATTACTCAAAATTTATGGCAAATTATTGATGATGTTATCTTATGCCCTATAGATAAAAAAATTCTTAAAATTAGAATTCAAGCTCTCTTACAGACAAGAAAAATTTCTCTCGAACTTGAGGAGAGGTATCGTGTGCTAGTGGAAAATGCAAATGAGGGGATTGTTGTTGTCCAGGATGGTATGATTAAATTTGTTAACCCAAAAACTTTGCAGATATCAGGATATTCAAAAGAGGAGCTTATATCAAGATCCCTCACTGAACTTATTCATCCTGATGATAAAAAAATATTAATAAAGCGATACCTTAAAGTTACAAAAGGTAAAAAGTTACCTTCCCCTACTTTTGTCAGATTTATTCATAAAGACAAAGGTACAAGATGGATAGAGATAAAAACTGCCCCAATTTATTGGAAAGGAAAGCTTGCAACTTTAAATTTTCTTACCGATATAACCGAACGCAAAAAAGAGGAGGAAAAAATAAGAAAACTTTACTCTCTGCAGGAAACAGCCTGTAGAATAAATCAAACTTTATTGAGAATTAAAAATGAAAGAGAGCTTTTTCAAAGAATCTGCAACTTGCTTGTGAGGATAAAAGATTTCAAATTTGCTTGGATAGGGTTTCTTAGAGAGGGAACTTACAGTATAATACCGGTCGCTAAAGCAGGTTTTGAGAGAGGATATCTTTCATCAATTAAAATCCGATGGGATAACTCTGAATATGGCAAAGAACCTACTGGTATGGCTATAAAGATGAGAAAAACTTTTGTTGTCAATAATATAGAAGATGATCCCCAGTATGCACCTTGGAAAAAAGAGGCTTTAAAAAGGGAATATAAATCTAGCATAGCTTTACCACTGGTACACGAAAATAAAGTAATTGGCGCTCTTACCATTTACTCTGGAGAAAAAGATATTTTTGATGAGGAAAAGGTACAGTTTCTCGAGGGAATTGCTTTAGATATTTATATTGGGATAAAAACATTAAGATTGCAACACGAGCTTGAGAAAAGTTTTAGACAACTGGAAAAAATAATACATGGAATTATCTATGCTCTGGCAAAGGTAACAGAGGCAAGAGACCCTTATACTGCCGGACATCAAAGAAAGGTAGCTCAGCTTGCTTGTGCCATAGCTAGAGAAATGGGTCTTTCAAAAGGAAAACTCCAGGCAATTTATACAGCAGGATTTATCCATGATATTGGCAAAATACATATACCTACAGAGATTTTAAGCAAACCAGGTAAATTAACTCCAATTGAGCTTTCTTTACTTAAGCTTCATTCAAGGTATGGATATGATATACTTAAGGATATTAAATTTCCCTGGCCTATTGCAGAAATTGTGCTTCAACATCATGAAAGAATGGATGGCTCAGGTTACCCTCAGGGTTTAAAAGACGATGATATTATACTTGAGGCCCGCATATTAGCAGTAGCAGATGTTATTGAAGCAATGTCTTCCCATCGCCCCTACCGTCCAGCTTTAGGCATAAATAAGGCACTCGAGGAGATAGAGAAAAATAAAGGCATTCTTTATGACCCGCAAGTAGTTGACACTTGTCTAAAATTATTCAGAGAAAAAAGATTTAAACTGGAGTAAGTAAAAACTATTTTTACTCTTTGCTAGAAATTTGTCGAGCAAGTTGGATTGCTTCCTCTTTTCTATTCACCTTACCAGCTATTTGAGCTTCGTGTATCTTTTCAAGAATCAGGGAAACTCTTGGACCTGGTTCAATACCTAAAAGCTGAATAAGTTCTTCCCCTGAGACTAATTTAGGTGGCTCGAGGATAAGAGAACGTTTTTCAAAGAATGTAGAAAGAATCTTTTCGCATGAATCTAAATAAATCTCATCTTTTGGTCTGCTGGTAACTACTGCAAGACAGATCTCAACAGTTTCTTTTCCTGCCTTTGAAAAGAAAGCACTTGTTTTAAGAGGATCTGAAGGATTCTCTACTACCTCCTCTAAAATGGGGATAAGGTCGGTTATTCTTTTAATTAGTCTTTTTTGTTTCCTACTAAGCTTAAGAAGCTTAGGTATTTTCTTTATAAAATGTATATTTGGGGAGGAAGAAAGAATCAAGCTTAAAAGTTTTAAAATCTGCAACCTACTTATTCCTCCAATTTTCTCTTCCAAATGTGCAATAAGTTGTTGTTTAAGAGGAAAAAATATTTTTGTTTGAGGATTTAAAACTTCCTCAAGACGCTGTAAATTTTCAGGATAGATGGGTACTTCTAATTTTTTCTCCAGTAATTTTTTAAGAGCATAATCACTTAGATACTTACTAGAGGAGGGATTATCTAGTAGAAGAAAAATTTCCTCCCTGATTCTCTCAGAGGCAACTTTATCAATAAGCTCATAATCTCGAAGAATGATATTTATAATATTTTCCTGTATATTAAAATTCAGTTTTGATTTAAGACGAAAAGCTTTTAACATACGTAAAGGATCTTCTTGTAAAGCCTTCTCATAGACCAATACTATATTACCATCTATTAAATCACCTAAACCTCTTTTTATATCTATCAGACAAAGATAAGGGTAATCTAGAAAATCTAGGTCAAGAGCCATAGCATCTATAGTAAAATCTCGTCTTTTTAGGTCATCTTCAATAGAAGAGGATTTTTTTAAAGCAAAATCAAACTGATAATCCTGGGGAAGAATAACTCTTCTTAATTCGTTATCTAGAGGTATAAGAGATCTGTTATAGGAATGGGCAAATTTTTCTGCAAGTTCAAAGTTAGGGTTATCTAGTACAATATCAAAATCTCTACTCTCTTTACCTACTAAACTATCCCTTATAAAACCACCCACAAGGTAAGCTTTAGCTTTCTGTTTTATCTTAATGAAAGAATTTAGGGCAGGATCGTGAAGTTTTTGAATAAAATAATCCCATTTTAAAGCACCATCTGGACTTCTTTCTCTTCGAATTCTATCAAGAATTCCGTTTACAAATTTGCCGGAATCAGATGTTCCATACCGTTTTGCTATCTCTACTGCCTCGTTAATACTTACTATTGATGGAATTTTTTTAACAAGAAGAAGCTCATATATACTGAACCGAAGAATGTTACGATCTACAACAGCCATCCTGTCTAGAGTCCAATTTTCAGCATAGGTTCTTATCAGTTTATCAAGCCAGGGAAGAAATTTTTCTGTTCCTTCAACCAGTGTTTTACAAAAAAATTCCACTTCAGGTCGAAAATGATAACGAGAAAGTATTATGTTAAGGGACTTAGATAGAGAAATACCTCGAATATCAGCTTGATACAACACCTGTAAAGCAAGCTCTCTTGCCTTACGTCTATTTTTCATTTCTTAAACCTAAATCTTATCCGAAACGTTGATAAAGATCTTCTTACTGGTGGAAAATAGGTTAATATATTATTAGATATTGTCAATAGACACAATTGACAAAATTTTGTTAATGTAGTACTGTATAAACGCAAAATATCTTAAAAATCAAGAAAAAAGCCCTTTTGCCGAAAATTATGTTGATAGAAAAATGCATCAATGCAGAAAGGGGTTTACAATAATCGAGGTACTTGTTGCAGCCTTTGTTATAGGAGTTGCTATAACAGGACTTGTTATAGGTTTTTCCAACAGTCTCACAATGGTAGAGGAAATAAGGGAAATATCCACCGCTGACCGAATTGCTCAAGAGACAATGGAGAAGTTAAGAGGGGGAATAAAAATGGAAGAAATTCCTGGAACCAAGGTAGTGGGAGAAGTCACATATACAGTCTCTGTTAGTTCTTCCGCAGTTGAAGAAGCTCTCACTGAGGTTACCGTTACTGTAGAGTGGGAATCTCACACTGGGAAAACTCTTTCCAGAAGCTTAGTTACTTATTTTACCGAACATGGAATTACCAAAGATTAAAAAAAGAAAACATCTGATGAAAGGATTTTCTATAGTAGAACTTCTAATTGCTGCGGGACTGGTTGTGCTTATTTTAGGTATTGTTGGTCTTGTGTATGTAAGCAGTAATAGAAGTTTCAAGTATGGTCAAACTGCTCTTGATACAGAGGCGGATTTGAGGTTAGCTATGGATTGGATAACAAGGGATATTAGAAAGGCTGAAAGTATTAGTATATCTGGAAGTACTGTAACAGTAGTCATACCTCCACAGGTTGCATCAGAAGATGTTGTTTACACCTATGATCCAGATGAAGAGAAACTGGTAAGAACTCAAGGAAGCTCTTCTAGAACTATTGTAAGTTGTATCAGCCAGCCGCAAGTTAGCATTATTACAGATAGCACAGTTGCCATAACGCTGTCATCTACAAAAACAATACTGGGCAAACAATACCAACGCATCCTAACCTCAAAGGTTACTATGCGTAATGCAGAGTGAGGTATAAAAATGAAAGAAAATGAGGGCTATGTTATAGTTATATCTCTGGTTGTTGCTGCAGCAGCACTTTTGTTACTTGGAGTTTTTTTAGGAAGCATTGTCACTGAGAGGAAAAATGTAGAAAAATCCTACCACTCCGCACAAGCTTTAAACTTAGCTGAAGCAGGAGTGGAGAAGGCAATATGGCAGTTAAACAACTCTCCTGCTTCTGCTGCCAGTGGCAATTTCAAAATTGAAGGAATAGGAAGCTGTGACTATACAACAACTATTTCTGGAGATACAGCAATAATTCAGGCAAGTGGCTATTCTCCAGGAATAAATATTCAAGGCTATGTGACTAGAAAAGTTAAAGTTACTGCAGAGTGTGAAAAACTGAATCTTTTTAATACTGGTGTGTTTGCTGTTAATGGACCAATTGAATTTGTACACGACTCTATGGTAGATAGTTATGATTCCACTGTAGGCAGTTATGAAGATCAGGCTATTAATGTAGATATTGATTCAGGATTCACCTATGCAAATTCTGGTGCTTCGGTAGGAACAAGCTCAACTGACCCTGATGTAATTCAAGTAGATGATAGTAGCAAGGTTTTTGGTAGTGTAAGTGCAGGGATTGAAGTAGAACTTCCTCAACCTACGCCTCCTGCAAGTTTTGATTATGATTACTCAGGTACAGCTCAAGCCGTCTTGAGTATCTCAGGAAGTGAAGTTTATGAGATAAGTACCCCGGGCACTTATAGATACGATGTCATATCTATATCTGGTAATGGAGTTCTGGAGATTAATGCACCGGGAAAAGTTACAATATATGTTGCTGGAGATGTCCGAGTAAACGATCTTGATGTCACGGGTAATGGTGAAATTAGAGTTGCTACTGGAACTACAGTTGAATTTTATGTTGGAGGTAATTTAAAAGTAGCAGGTAATGGTATAGTGAATTCAAACTCAGATCCTTCCTCGCTTGCCATATATGGAACAGAACAAACCGAAAACGTACAAATTCAAGGTAATGCTGCTTATTGTGGCCTCGTATATGCACCTGGAGCAAGTGTCACTATAAAAGGAGCAACTGATAAAGATAGTGCGGTTTTTTATGGAGCTGTGGTAGCAAACAGTATATATATCGGACCACATGGAAGTATCCACTACGATGAGACATTGAAAGAAAGAACCGATTTTCTTCCTTCTTGGGCATCTATATATAGGGCAGCCAGCTGGGAAGAGACATAAAAAGACTTTTTAAAAAGTTGCCAGAGTAAAAGCTATCTTAAAAAATTTAAAGCCTGTTTTATTCTTTTGAATAGAGCAGGCTTTTTATTTAATTAATTATGAGGGATGATGAGGAGAACTTTTTCTCAAAAAGGACAAATTGGGGTTCTAATCGTATTTTTTGTGCTTTTTGTCATTTCTGCAATCTCACTTAGTTTCCTTTATCAAATGAGACTTGAGCGAGAAGCTGCATCTAACTACAAAGATGCTCTTCTTGCCACTTATCTTGCCCAAGCTGGATTAGAAAGGGCAATTGCTGAACTAAGAAATGATACCAATCACTATGATGATTTATATGAGAATTGGGCAAGGGGATTTAAAGAAAATTTAGGAGCAGGTTACTACGATGTAAAGCTAATCTCTGAGGAAGGAGAAACAAAAGATGTCGGAATAATTGATGAAGCATCAAAATTAAATATAAATTTTGCAGGATCTGGAACATTTGGAGAAGGATGGACTTCCTATGAGCTTGATTTAAAAGCTCTTGATTTTATTGATGAGAAAAGAGCACAGGCAATCCTTGATTACCGATATGGACCAGATAAAGCACCAGGTAAAAAGGGAATTGACGATGATAAAGATAATAAAATCCTCTCTCAAGATGGTATAGATAATGATGCAGATGGAGAAGTTGATGAAAAGGATGAAGGAATTGATGAGCCAGATGAGTTTTATCCACAAAATCCTTTTGGAGATGATAATCCCTTTGAGACAGTGGAGGAAATAAGGCTTGTTCCTGGAATAGGAAAATGGCTTTCTACCAAACTAAAAGACTATATCACCATCTATTCCTATGATAAGAATATTGATAGAGAAGGTAACCTCAGAGTTAATATTAACCATGCATCTCCCTCAGAGATTGCAAAAGCATTGCAAAGAGCAGGTTTTTCTGAAGACGAAGCATCTCAAATTGCGGTAAATATAGTTGATTTTAGAGATGAGGACAATAATCCTACCGAATACAGGGGAAAATACGGAATTGAGGAAACTCCCTATATCAATGAAATTATGCCAAATTTTACCAGTTCTGTAATTGTTGCTGTCAGTGATCTTGCTAAAGGAGGAATAAAGTATCTAAAGGATAAGGCAACAGAAGAGGTCAAAAGAAAAATAAAAGAGAAAGTTGGAAAAGAGGTCCCTTTTGTTGATAAAATTATAGATGAAATTGCCTCTACAGGAGAAGAAGAACTTGGGAAAGAGGTGGATAAGATTATAGAAAAGTACAAAAGAAGGCAAAGAACAAAGAAAGAGGAAAAATTCATTTTCTTTACCTTCTTTAGGGCAAAGCCTGTCTTTGCTGAGGAAAAAATCTCAGTCACAATGGATATCCAGATAGAATGGGTAGAACTTTACAATCCTTATTCTTTTAATTGTTCTCTTCCAGGCTGGAAAATAAAAACTTCTCTTAGAGAAAAAATGCTTTTTGGAATTGTTCCATCCGAAGGATACTGGGTTGTA
>CAYRAK010000013.1:15066-18393 GCA_964422215.1 uncultured Clostridia bacterium
TAAAATTACCGGAAAAAACTATTGGAAAAGAACTTCTCGACAATTTTGTAGATACAGTTGAACTTATAAATCCCAAAGGGCAAACTGTAGATAAGGTAACTTACTATAACTATGGTTTTCCCTGGAGAGCTTGGGAAAAAAATGATCCTCGTGTACGTGAGTTTGCAGGATTTGTACCAGGAGGAAGCCCCTGGTTCCGTAACTGGTACTGGATGCCAGAAGTAGGAGAGGTTACAGCTAAGCAGGTAAAGACAAGTTTTTATGTGAAAAACAAGCCTTTTGCCTCTGTTGGAGAGCTAGGATATATCCATAGTGGCAAACAATGGCGTACGATAAACCTTGATAAAAATGGTCAATGGACAGTCCTTGACAAATTCACCATAACTTGGCCACCTAATAAGCCTTCACCAGGAAAGATTAACATTAATACAGCTACAAAAAATGTTCTTCAGGCACTACCTGGAATTGATTCTCAAATTGCTGAGCAAATTATAGACTACTGTGACAGCAAAAATGGACCCTTTGATGAAATAGGAGAGATCGCCCAGGTGAGAGGAATGCAAAAGCTTGGGTTCAATGGATGGGATGACGACGGAGACGGGTATGTTGATGAGGACGACGAGAAGGAGGCTATTTTAAGAGGTATATCCAACCTTATTACTGTAAGAAGTAATTGTTTCACTGTCATTTCCTTAGGTAGGGTTATAAGAGGAGGAAAGGTTGTTGCTGAAAAGAAAATAAAGGCCATTGTGGACAGAGGATGCAGACCCATCAAAATAAAATATTATCGAGAGATGTATGAAGAAGATTAATAAGGCTTTCTTAGAAATACACATCCTTGGCTACGTAAAATGAAAGTATCCCAAATCCCGGAAATAACTTATTGACACAAGATAAAGTTTATTTTAAACTAATTAGTGTGTGAAAAAAATATCAATTGCAAAAAGAGGTGAAAAATGAACGTAATGGAGGCTATCAAAGAAAGGAGAAGCGTGCGAGCTTACAAGCAAAAACCAGTACCAGAGGAAAAACTTCAAAAGATTCTTGAGGCAGCTCGCCTTGCTCCCTCTGCAGGCAATCGTCAGCCCTGGAAATTTGTAGTAGTAAGAGAAGAAGAGAAGAGAAAAAAATTAGCAGAAGCAGCTGCTAATCAATCTTTTGTAGCTGAGGCTCCTGTAGTTATTGCTGCTGTAGCTTTAAATCCAGACTATGTAATGCGTTGCGAGGTTCCAAGCTATGCAGTTGATCTTGCTATAGCTGTAGACCATATGACTCTTGCAGCAGTGGAAGAAGGACTTGGAACCTGCTGGATCGGAGCCTTTTATCAAAACCAGGTAAAAGAGATTTTAAACATTCCCGAGAAATACAAAGTAGTAGCTCTTCTTCCTTTGGGCTATCCTGCTGACAATCCGAGAGGAAAATCTAGAAAATCATTAGATGAAATAATATGTTATGAAACTTTTAAGAAATAATAAAATAATTATATGTAGGGAACCCAAACTTGCATTTTTCCAGGACTTCGGTTTGCCCAGGCAAAATAAGGTATAGCGGTAAGCTGGATAGGCTCTGTTTTAGTAATCTCCTCTTTTTTATAGACTCTATAAAGTTTTCCTTTCCAAGCTGATATATCCTGGAGAAGTGCTTCACCTTTTAGAAGGACAGCTCCTCCCAAGAGATTAGATTCAAAATGGGAAGAAAACCTTATATCTGAAGGAAGGAGAATGTTAAAAATATCAACTTCAGGATGATCCTCTGCTTCAATACAATAAATTATAGGACCACGGGATATTGCTAGTCGACCGGTGTTGGACACGTGAGGATGAGTCTGGAGAAGCTTAATTGGCATGGAGAAATTAAGTCTAACTTCATCACCGTCTTTCCAGGTGCGTTTTATAGAAAAATAGGAAGAAAATTTTATCTCTCCTGGGAAAGGCTTGTCATTTACTAAAATTTCTGCATCCTCACACCAACCAGGTATTCTAATAAAAAGTGTAAAGACAGATTCTCCATGAGGGAAAACTTTTATATCAACTTCTTCTTCCCAGGGGTAATTTGTGCTTTGCTTTAAAGTTATGTTTCTTTTTTCATTTATTTTACAAGTTACCTCACTTTCCCCATAGAGATGAACCCATATACCTTCTTCAGAGGTGCTATAAAAATATCCACCAACAGAGGCCAAAAGCCTTGCTATATTGGGAGGACAGCAGGCACAGGGAAACCATTCCTTTCTTCTGTGAGTTCCATCAGATTGGAGAGGATTTTGGTAGAAGTATCTTTTTCCATCAAGAGAAATTCCAGATAAAAATCCATTATAAAAAGCTTTTTCCATAACATCCGCATACTTTGCATCACCTGTCAAATTAAGCATTCTGTGATTCCAGAAGATATTTCCAATTGCAGCACATGTTTCAGCATAAGCTCTATCGTTGGGAAGTTCATAATTTTTCCCAAAAGCTTCTCCTTCATAACGACTTCCAACTCCTCCTGTTACATACATTTTAGCCTGGGTCATATTTTCCCAGAGTCTCATGAGAGTATTCATGTAGGCTTTTTCACCTGTTTCTCTGTATACATCAGCTGCTCCACTTGTAAGATAAGTTGCCCGAACAGCATGACCAACAATCTCCTTTTGTTGTATAAAAGGGATGTGATCCTGGCGATACTCATCACCTCCGGCAAATCCCTTCCCTCTCTCATCGATAAAAAACTTTGCTGTATCAAGGTAACTTCTCTTTCCTGTGAGACGATAAAGCTTTACCAAGGCAAGCTCAATTTCCTCATGCCCTGGAGCACCTTCTCTTCTCCCAGGACCAAAAATGTTACAGATAAGATCTGCAAAACGAGCTGCAACATCTAAGAGAGACCTTTTTTCTGTTGCAAGATAGTGAGCAACTGCTGCTTCAATTAAATGCCCTGCACAGTAAAGTTCGTGCTTCACTGCAAGATCAGAAAAACGTTTCTCTTTTTCCAAGGTAAAATATGTATTAAGATATCCATCATCTTCCTGGGCATCTTTTATATCTTGGATAATATTATCTATTCTCTTTTCTAGATTTGTATCCGGATAACTACCTAAAGAATAAGATGCTGCCTCAAGCCACTTATACACATCAGAGTCATTAAAGAAAAAGCCTTCAAATTTGCCACTTTTTTTCCCTGCCGCTTTACGGAAATTATCTATACGGCCAGTTTCTTCCATTTTCTCATACTGGTAGTTAAGGACAGCCTCTCTGTTAAGCTTAACTCGATCTCCCCAAAAACCACCTTCTATCTTTACATTTTTCCATAATACAGGATTTAGGTAATTAGAAGTCATGCTCTTCTCCT
>CAYRAK010000014.1:0-18254 GCA_964422215.1 uncultured Clostridia bacterium
AAGCAACTTCTGTGAAAACGATGCCCTATCCTGGTTTTCCTACAGATCTGCAGCCTCAGATAACTTCTCTTTTATGTCTGGCTGAAGGAAAAAGTAGGATAACCGAGACCATTTTTGAGAACAGGTTTACCCATGTTTCAGAACTTAAAAAGATGGGAGCAGAAATTGAACAAAAAGGAACATCTCTTTTAATTAAAGGAGTTTCCTTTTTAAAAGGAAATAAAGTTTTAGCCTCCGATATAAGAGGTGGTGCAGCCTTAACTCTTGCAGGACTTGCTGCTAGAGGATGTACAGAGATTCTCAATATTAAACATATTGATCGGGGATACTTTAAGTTTGAGGAAAAACTTGCAAGCTTAGGAGCAAAAATAAAAAGAGAGAAAAGTTAAATGTTTAATAAGAAGATAGGTATAGATCTTGGTACAACAAGTATAATAGTGTATGTAGAAGGAAGGGGAATAATATGTCATGAGCCTTCAGTGGTTGCTGTAGATAAGACATCTGAAAAAATTTTAGCTATAGGAAAAGAAGCTAAGGAGATGCTGGGAAGAACTCCAGATAGTATTTTAGCAATAAGACCCATGAGAGACGGAGTTATTGCTGATTATGATATTGTTGAACATATGCTTCGATATTATCTAAAGAAGACATGCGGCCGTTGGGAAATATTTCATCCTTATCTTATGATGTGTATACCTACTGGAGGAACCTCAATAGAAAAAAGAGCAGCTATTAATGCAGGAATAAGAGCCGGAGCAAGAAAAGTTTTTCTCATTGAAGAACCAAAAGCCGCTGCCATTGGAGCAAATCTCGATATTACAGGACCCGGAGGGAACATGGTTGTGGATGTAGGAGGAGGAACAACAGATATAGCTGTTTTATCCCTTGGTGATATTGTTACTGGAGAATCGCTTAGAGTAGCTGGGAACAAAATGGACGAGGCTATAATGCGATACGTGAGGAAACAATACAATGTTGCCATTGGAGAACTTTCTGCTGAACTCATTAAAAAAAAGATTGGTTATGCCATACATCCACCCGAAGATGAAAAGATGGAGATTCGAGGAAGAGATCTTGTAACTGGTCTTCCAAAACGTATCGAAATTACTGCCAAGGAAATCTGTGAAGTTCTCTCTGAGCCACTATCTTTTATTATAAATGGAGTAAAAGCTGTTCTAGAGAGAACCCCTCCAGAATTGGCGGCAGACATAATTGACAGAAGAATCGTTCTTACGGGAGGTGGAAGCTTACTTAAAAATTTTGATCTTCTAATAAAGGAAGAAACAGGGATTCCTGCTATATTAGCTGAAGATCCTATTTCCTGTGTTGCCATTGGTACAGGTAAGGCATTGAAAACTATTAAATTAATGAAAGAGCTATAATATTGGGCAAAAAAAATGTATTTGTATGTCAGGTATGTGGATATCGGAGTTTAAAATGGGTAGGTAGATGCCCAGAATGTGGAGAATGGGATTCTTTATTGGAAGTAGAGGAAAAAACAAAGGTATCTGCAAGATCTAATCTTCCCATTATTAGCTCTTCTCCTCAACTTATAGGCGATATTAAACCTTACCCTAAAGCCCGATATGTTACTAAAATAGGTGAACTTGACAGAATCCTTGGAGGGGGAATTGTTCCTGGATCTGTTATACTCTTTGGAGGAGAGCCAGGTATAGGAAAATCAACACTTCTTTTAGAAGCTGCAGAAAGTCTTTCCTATTTAAAATTTCCTATACTTTATATCTCAGGAGAGGAATCTTTGCAACAAATCAAAATGAGAGCTATACGTCTTGGAATAAAATCACCTTTTTTGTATATTTTAGCTGAAAACAATTTAAATTCTATAAAAACACAAATTGATAAACTCAAGCCAAAACTTGTAATAGTTGACTCTATTCAAACAGTATATTTGGATGAAATTGATTCTATGCCTGGCACTATTTCTCAGGTGAGAGAGTGCACATCTTATCTTACAAGAATTGCTAAAAGCGAAGGAATTGCTATATTCTTGGTGGGACATGTTACTAAAGACGGCTCCATTGCTGGACCTCGAGTAATGGAGCATATGGTAGATACGGTCCTTAGTTTTGAGAGTAGCCAAGACTATCAATATAGAATTTTGCGAGCCACAAAAAATAGGTTTGGTTCCACATCAGAGATTGGACTTTTTAAAATGAGCGAAAAAGGTCTTGAAGAAATAGTAGATTCTTCAGGTCTTTTCATTACGGACTTAAAAAAAGAAACTCCAGGAACAGCAGTGGTACCCACAGTGGAAGGAAGTAGAGTGTTTGTGGTTGAAATTCAAGCGCTGGTAAGTAGGTCTAATTTAACTATTCCAAGAAGAATTACACAGGGAGTTGACTATAACAGAGTGTGCCTTCTTCTTGCGGTTCTGGAAAGAAAGGTAGGTTTTAGATTTTTTCAGAAGGATGTGTACATAAATGCTGCAGGAGGTGTGAGAGTAGAGGAACCTGCTTGTGATCTTCCTATTTCCCTTGCTCTTGCCTCAAGCATAAAAAATATACCATTAATTAAAAAAGTAATCGTTGTAGGAGAGGTGGGACTGACTGGAGAGGTAAGACCAGTAGGATTCGTCGAACAAAGATTAAATGAGGCAAAAAAATTGGGTTTTACCTGTTGTATAGGTCCTTTTCTTGAAAAAAAGGAAGCTCAAAAGGTTAAAGGGATAAAATTTATTGGAGTCAAAGATATAAAAGAAGCAATAAAAAAAGGTCTAGGGGGTAAAGGATAAGGTGCAATTAAAAAATTTTGATGAGAACCTTTTAAAACTGTTAAAACTTGTCTCTCCTGGAACTGACCTAAGAGAGGGTCTTGAAATAATACTTCAAAGAGGAACAGGAGGAATTATTGTTATTGGAGACAACGAGAAGGTACTAAATTCAATAGATGGGGGATTTCAAATTGACACACCTCTTACCCCTACAGCTCTTGCAGAACTTGCTAAAATGGATGGTGCAATTATTCTTACAAAAGATGCAAAAAAAATTCTCTATGCAAACACTCACCTTATTCCTGATTATATAATACCTACAGAGGAAAGAGGAATAAGACATCGAAGTGCAGATAGAATGTCTAAACAAACAGGATGTCCTGTAATTGCTATCTCTCAATCAAGAAATACCATAACAATTTACTATGACAAAATTAAATATACTTTAAAACCTTTACCAGAGCTTTTAAGAAGATCTACTCAGGCTTTACAAACTTTAGAGAAGTACCGAATGACCTTTAACGAGGTTTTAAATGAACTTGATATCCTTGAGTTTAGAGATGAGGTAAAGCTTTTTAATGTTGTTGTTGTTATTCAGAAAGGAGAAGTTATAAAAAGAGTTAAAGAGGAGGTTGACAGATACATTGTGGAAATGGGTGAGGAGGCAAGACTTGTAGAAATGCAATATAAGGAGACAGTAGGAGATGCCATAGAAGAAACACAACAGGTTATAAAAGATTATACTAAAGATAATTTAGAAAAGACATACGAAAAGTTAGATTCTATCAGTCTTGACAAATTACTTGAATTTGAAAGTATTCTAGAGGCTCTCGGTTATCCACCTAAACCTGAGAGTCTGGATCTTGCTGTTTTCCCGAGAGGTTATAGAATATTATCCAAGATACCGCGTTTGCCCAGAGTTGTTATAGATAACCTTGTTGAGGTATTTGGCAACCTTCCTAATATAATGAAGGCAACACCTGCTGAACTAAGAGAAATCAACGAGGTGGGGGAAAGAAGGGCTACTGCTATAAAAACAGAACTAGAGAGACTAAAAGATAAAGCTTTAGTTAGAAGATGAAAATCTAACAAAATTTTTGGAGGAAAATAATCAATGAATTTTGAGCAAATAAGACTTAGAATACTTTTTGTTATTTTAGTGGGAGCTGTTTGTTACGGTGTAGCTCTCAACCTAGGAACTGATCCCTGGATATACACTTTAATTGGAGGATGGATAGCTACTGTGATCGTAATTGCAGAAAAGGGACTTAGTAAAGTTCCTTTAAAAAAGCTAATTTCTGGAGCACTAGGATTAGGGGTAGGACTAGTTATTGCAAACCTTGTTGCCTATCCTCTACTTCTTGTGGCTAATTTGAAAAATATTGCACCATTGATTTTACTTATAGTAAATTTAGTCTGCGCCTCTATAGGATTAAGTGTGGGTTTAAAAAGAGAAAAAGATATTTTTGATTTCATATCACATCTTACAGGTAAAAAGATGCAGGTTCCAGGGGGATACAAGATATTGGACACTTCGGTAATAATTGATGGTCGAATAGCTGAGATTTGTGAGACAGGATTTATTGAAGGTGTACTTGTTATACCTAGTTTCGTTCTAACCGAGGTGCAGCAAATTGCAGATTCTCCTTCTCCCACTAAAAGGGCTCGAGGAAAAAGAGGACTTGATATTGTAAATAAACTTCAAAGTCAAGAGCTTGTTCCTGTAGAGATAACAGATACTGATTTTCCAGACATACCTGATGTAGATAGCAAACTTCTACAACTTGCTAAAGTGCTAGGTGCTAAAATTGTAACCAATGACTATAATTTAAAAAAAGTCGCCAAGATACAGGATGTACAGGTTCTAAACATAAATGAGCTTGCTACTTCTTTAAAACCAGTACTTCTTCCAGGGGAATCTTTGAGGATAAACATACTTAAAGAGGGAGAAAACCCTAATCAAGGAGTTGCATATCTTGATGACGGAACCATGGTTGTTGTAGAAGGAGGGAAAAAGTATATAGGAAAAGAAGTTGAAGTAACGGTTACTTCTGTGTTACAGACAACTACGGGAAAGATGATCTTTACTGAAGTAAAAGAAGAAAATGAAAGAGAGAAAAAAAGGTATCGAAGGCAAAAATAAGTGAAAGTAGAGGCAGTAATTGTGGGAGGAGGAAAAGGAAAAAGATTCGGGAATACTCTTCTTCCTAAACAGTTTTGCTATATATCAGGAAAGTCTATCTTGGATTGGACTCTCCAAAGGTTTGAATTTTGTCCTGTTGTAACAAGTATTATCCTAGTAGTTCCAAAGGGAATGCAAAAGGAAGCAGAAAATATACTTTCTCTATCCTGTTACAGAAAACTCAAACAAATTACAGAAGGAGGCAAAGAGAGAATGGACTCAGTGTATGAGGGTTTAAGGTTTGTAGATGAAGATGCAAAAATAGTACTTGTCCATGATGGTGTTCGTCCTCTTGTTTCTCAATCTCTTATTAAAGCTGTAGTAGACAATACCAAAATTTATGGAGCAGTGGTACCTGGAATTCCAATTAAAGAAACAATTAAGGAAATAGATCCTGAAGGCTTTGTTACAAAAACTATACCCAGGGAGAAAGTTTACATAATCCAAACTCCGCAGGGCTTTAAAACCGAACTTATAAAATTTGCTTATCGGCAGGCTAAGATTAGTAAGTATAGAGCAAGTGATGATGCTGGTTTAGTGGAAAAAATAGGAGGTCGAGTACGGATAATTCCTGGAGAAGAGACTAATATAAAAATAACAACTTCTTTTGATTTTCAATTGGCAAAGATTTTATTGGATATGGAAAGACCATGAGAACAGGAATAGGATATGATGTCCATCCTTTTGCCCCTAAAAGAAAACTCATCCTTGGGGGTGTGGAAATTCCTTACAATAGGGGACTTTCAGGTCACTCTGATGCTGATGTCTTGGTCCATAGCATAGCAGATGCTTTACTTGGAGCAATGGGAGAAAGAGACTTAGGATATCATTTTCCAGAGACTGACCCTCAATATAAAAACATTTGTAGCTTATACCTTTTGGAGCGCATTTATAATATGCTCAGACAAAAAAACTTCCGAATAATAAATGTGGATTCAAGTATATTGGCTCAAGAACCTTATCTTAGCCCTTATATCTCCAAAATGAAGACCAATATTGCCCAAGTACTTAAGATAGAGATCAATAGAGTAGGAGTAAAAGTTGTCAGTCCAGAAAGATTAGGATTTTTAGGAAGAAAAGAAGGAATAGCTTGTTTATCTATAGCTACTATAGAGAATTTAAGTTAATTTAAAGTAAAAATGGCACTTAAGATATACAATACCTTAACAAAAAAGAAAGAGGAGTTTAGACCCCTTAAGGATGATGAAGTTCGCATGTATGTTTGTGGAGTAACTTTATATGATGAGCTCCATCTAGGTCATGCCAGAGCAGCGGTCGTATTTGATCTTATAAGAAGATATTTAGAATACAAGGGATATAAGGTCAGGTATGTAACAAATTTTACCGACGTTGATGATAAGATGATTCAGAGGGCTAAAGAACTTGGTATAACCATCTTTGATTTAGCAGAAAGATTTATAGATGAATACTTTGAACAGATGGAAAAGTTAGGAGTGAAAAAGGCAGATTTCTACCCTCGAGCCACCCAACATATAAAAGATATCATAGCTCTTATAAGAAAACTCGAAGACAAAGGCATAGCCTACAAAAGTAATGGAAATGTGTTTTTTAGAATAAGAAAATTCCCCGAATATGGAAAACTTTCAGGTCAGTCATTGGAAAAACTTTTTGCTGGGGTACGTATCGAGGTCGACGAGAAAAAAGAGGATCCATTTGACTTTGCATTATGGAAGGAAGCAAAGGAAGGAGAACCCTGTTGGAACAGCCCTTGGGGAAAGGGAAGACCTGGATGGCATATTGAATGTTCGGCAATGGCGATGAGCTATCTCGGTGAGAGCATTGATATCCATGGAGGGGGTGAAGATCTCATTTTTCCCCATCATGAGAATGAAATAGCTCAGTCAGAGGCAGCTACAGGAAAAAAGTTTGCTCATTTTTGGGTGCACAACGGACTTGTTACTGTAAATGGACAAAAAATGGCAAAATCAACAGGAAATTTTGTAACTTTAGCTGAGGCTTTAAGAGAGTATCCAGGAGAAGTGATACGGTATTACCTTTTATCTGCCCATTACAAAAGTCCTTTAAATTATACTCAGGATAGCCTAAAGAAGGCATCTTCTTCTCTTGAGAGGGTATATAATGTTTTGGATAGAATAAAGGAGGTTACATCAACTCAAAAAGAAGAGTTTGCTAATGAGGATATACCAGGAAGAATTAGAGAACTTTCAGATAAATTCTTCCAATCTATGGATGATGATTTTAATACACCTTCTGCTTTTGCCGCTATATTTGAGCTAGTAAAAGAAGCAAACCTCATCCTTGATAGTAATAAATTAGACAAAAGATCAGAAGTTACACTTTTATATATTGCGGATAAAATTAAGAAGATGGGAGCTATCTTGGGACTTTTTCAAGATAAGGAAAAAGAGTTTAAAGATAAAACGGAAGAGCTTATTCAGATTCTAATAGATGTTAGAGATACCTTACGAAAAGAAAAAAAATGGGATCTTGCTGACAGAATTCGGGAGCGTCTGCAAAGAATAGGCATACAACTTGAAGATAAGAAAAATAAAACGGTATGGAGATTAATATATTAGTTAAGAAAAGGGGTGGACAATTTTTTAAAAATAACTAAACTATTATTCCAGTGCTGGCGTAGCTCAACGGCAGAGCAGCTGACTTGTAATCAGCAGGTTGGGGGTTCGAGTCCCTCCGCCAGCTCCATTCTTTATATTATCATTATCAAAACTATTCACGGGGTGGTGAAAAAATCTCCACCATTTTAGAATCTTCTAAAAAAATATAAGAGTGTTCTTTATCCCCTTTTATTACATAACTATCCCCCTCCTCAACAAGATACTCATTTTCTTCTATCTTTAATTTAAATTTTCCTGCAAGACAATATCCTGCCTGTTCATTTGGATGTTTATGGGATGTAACTTCATCACCTTTTTTAAACTGCATCAGTGTCACCATCATCCGCTCACCGGTAGCTCCAAGTAAAAAATGAAATCCCCGAAACTTTCTCCTTTTGAAATCCATTTTTTTGACTAACATATACACCTCTTTATTCATTCTTTTCAATCATCTTTTTGACAATTTCAGGAAATCTCTGAAGTGCCTCATTAATTCTTTCAGGATAAGACGTTCCTCCCTGGGCAAAGTCCCATCTTCCTCCTCCACTTCCTCCAGCTAAGGAAGATATCTCCTTTATAAGCTTATTTGCAGGAAGAGTCTTTTTGGAAGATACAACTACTATAGAGGCTTTTTTCTCATATAAAGAAGCAAGAGCAACTACAGCTTCTCCTAACCTATTTCTTAATTTTTCTGCGCTTTTTCCCAGGGTTTTTGAAGGAATATCCTTTAAACTTCCAGCACATACCTTAATTTCTCCGACGCTTTGGGCACTAGAGGCAATCTCATTAATTTTGCTCTCTAGTAAGCTCTCTTGTAAACTATTGATTTTTTCTTTTAAATTTTTAATTTCTTCTTCTCTTTCCTTAAGTCTATCAATAACCTTCTCTTCCGAGATAGAAAGGAAACTGGTTACTTTTTTTAATTTTTCTTTTTTATCCAGCAGCCACAAAAGAGCTTTCTCGCCACACAATGCTTCAATTCTTCGTACTCCAGAAGCAACACCACTTTCAGATATAATCTGGAAGAGTCCCATCTGACCAGTTTGAGAAAGATGTGTTCCTCCACAGACTTCTATACTAAACTCTCCTACATGTACGACTCTCACTTTTTTCTCATATTTTTCTTCAAAAAGTGCAATAGCTCCTATTTTTTCTGCTTCCTCAAGTAACATTTCTTCAGTTTTTATTGGAAGATTCTCTCGTATTTTCTTATTAATGAGCAGACAAATTTTTTTCAAATTTTCCTCATCTACAGGAAAAGGATAAGTAAAGTCAAATCGTAATCTTTCCTCTTCCACCAAAGAACCACTTTGTTTTACCTCTTCCCCCAAAATATTTCGCAAAGCAGCCTGCAAAAGATGTGTAGCAGTATGAGAGCGAGCAATAGATAACCTTCTTTCTTTATCTACAGAAGCTTTAACTTTATCCCTTTTTTTAAATTTTCCCCGAAGAACCTTCACCTGATGTAAGATTAAACCTTTTCTTTTTTGAACATCAATCACCTTACAAATTGACTTAGAAGTTGATATTCTACCTGTGTCTGCTACTTGTCCTCCTCCTTCTGGGTAAAAAGGTGTTTTAGAGAGAACAAATATTCCTTCATCCCCCTCTTTTATCTCTTGTGCAACCTTACCATCTTTTGCTATTGCAAGAAGCTCTGTTTCAATCTCCAATTCATCGTAACCCACAAAAACACTTCCTTCAATTGGAAAACACTCTCTTTTCATGTCCTCAAGTAAGGAAAAATCATAATCTGTATCTAATTTTGTAGCAAAACTTACTCGTGCTTTTTTTCTTTGCTTTTCCATCAGTTCTCGAAAACCTTCTTCATCTAAACTTAATCCTTCCTCAAAGGCTATCTCCTTTGTAAGTTCTAGAGGAAATCCGTAGGTATCATACATTTTGAATACTTTATCACCAGGAAGCGTCTTCACTTTTTTTGCTTTAATTTCCTTAATTATACTTTCTAGAATGGAAAGTCCACGAGATAGGGTATTTTGAAAACTCTCCTCTTCTCTTTTTATTATTTCTATAATTTCTTCTTGCTTTTTTTTAATTTGAGGATAAGAGTTTTCCATTATCTTAACAACTACCGGAACTCCCTGGTATAAAAATGGTTCCTCCAGCCCTAATCTTCTTCCATATCGGAAAGCACGACGCAATATTCTTCTTACCACGTATCCCCTGCCTGTGTTAGAGGGTAAAATTCCTTCCTCTAAGAGAAAAGTAAGAGCTCGAAGATGGTCACTTATAACTCTTATGGCCTTTCTCTCGTATTGACAAAATGGAGAGATTTCCTTCAGCCACTCACAGAGGGGAGCAAAAAGATCTGATTGATAATCATCATCTACTCCTTGGAGAACTGTAGCAACTCTTTCAAGACCCATACCTGTATCTACATTTTTGGAAGGCAAAGGAACAAGTTTTCCCGAAGGTTCTCTTCTATATTGCATAAAAACAAGATTCCAAAGTTCCACCCATCTTGAGCAATTATTGCAACCTGGCTCACAGTCTCTATTTTTACATCCCATTTTTTTTCCTCTATCAAAAAAGATTTCTGTATCTGGTCCACAAGGTCCAACTTCTGCCATTGCCCAGAAATTGTCCTCTTCTCCTTTTTTTATAATTCTTGATGAAGGGATACCTAACTTTTTCCATAAAGAGGCTGTCTCCTCATCTTCTTGAAATACTGTAACCCATATTCGTCTCTTGTCTAAACCAAACTCCTCTGTTACCAGCTCAAGACCCCAGTTGCAGGCCTCCTCTTTAAAATAATCTCCAAAAGAGAAGTTCCCTAACATTTCAAATAAAGTATGATGATAGGACGTCTCTCCTACCTTTTCTAAATCATTGGTCCGGAAACAAAGCTGACAGGAAGTTATGCGAGGAGAAGGAGGTTTTTTCTCTCCCAAAAAGAAGGCTTTAAAAGGAACCATACCGGCTATGGTAAATAGAATATCAGGCTCATCTGTTGCTAGAGGAGCAGAGGGTTGACACATATGTCCTCTCTTTTTGAAAAAATCTAAAAATTTCTCTCTTATCTTATCTGCTTGCATTTGAGCCTCCGATGAACTTTATATAATAAATAAAGGATCAACGTCAATACCCACTTTTACAGAGCCTTTACCAACCTCAGAGATTATCTCTTTTATAGTCTCTTTTAAGTGCTCATTATCCTTCATCTTTCTGATTATTATATGATAGCGATACTGCCCCTTTATTCGAGGAAAAGGACAAGGAGAGGGACCCAAAAAACTTAATTTTCTTCTCTCTAGCTCCTCTTTTATTCTTTCTGCCTTCTCTGTCACTGTCTTTTTAACCTTTCCCTCAAAAACTATCCGTATCCACCTTTGATAAGGCGGATACCCGAGATGTTCTCTTATTTTAAGTTCCCTAAAGTAAAAATCTCCGTTATTTTTCCAAACTAAGGGGAAGTAATCTGGATTATATGTCTGGACTACCAAACAGCTCTCTTTCCCCAATTCCTTTCGAATACGCACAAGAAGCTGAAAGGTATGTTCGCTTGCTCGAAAATCTGGCAGATTTAGAAGAACATCTATTAGGATAATCCCAACTAAACGAATTTGTGATAAAATTTCTTTTTTAAGTAAAAGCTGAGTTCCTACAAGTATATCAACCTCTCTTTTTTTTATCTTCTCCAGGATAAGGTGAGGGGAGGATTTAAAAATATCAAGGTCAAACCGAGCAACTTTTGCCTCCGGAAATTTTTTCTGAATCTCCCTTTCGACTCTTTGAGTCCCCCAACCAATCTTTTTAAGATTTCTCCCCTCACAAAAGGGACAAATTGAGGGTGCTTTACTTTCCAGGCCACAGTAGTGGCAGATTATTTTTCCTTTAAGATGAAACTTAAGTCCTATATCACAATTTGGACATTTAATTACATTCCCACAGTCTTGGCATAAAATAAAGCTAGCATATCCTCTGCGAGGTACAAAAAGCATTATAGGAAACTTTTTTTTAAGATTTTCTCTTATCTTTTCCTGAAGAAATTGAGAAAAAATTCTGTTTTTTCTTTTTTCTTTTTTTAAATCAACAATATGAAAAGAAGAAAGTATGCTATTTTTAAAAAAATCAAAAAAGACATAATCCCCTCTTTTTGCGTAGTACCAGGATTCCACAGAAGGTGCATCACTCATTAAGATCACAGGAAACCTTTCAAGTTCTCCCCTCTTTATAGCTACCTCGTGAACATTGTATTTTGGTGTTTCCTTTTGTTTATAATCTGGACTCTCTTCCTGATCTATAATAATTGAACCAATTTGAGGAAAAGGTGCAAATACAACAGATCTTGTTCCAATTGCAACACTTGCCTTGCTTTTTCTCATTTTGAGCCATGAATGAAACCTCTCCTTAGCTGAAAGTTTGCTGTGAAAAACCACAGTTTCAACTTTTAAATTATCTATTTTTTCTAAAAACTCAGGAATGAGACCTATCTCTGGAACCAAAATGATAGTTTGTCTTTTACGTTCAAGATTTTTTTTAACTTCAGAAAGAATAAGCTTAAACTTTTTACCTCCAGGACGGATAAGGTACACATTTTTTCTTTTTATTTTTCTTCTACTTCGGGAGAAATTACTAGGGCACTTCTCCTTGTAAGGAAAATTAAACGGAAAAATAGAGTGAAGTGTCTGTCCTAGAGAACAGCAATAATACTTGCTCATCCAGTCTGCAAGTTGCAAAAGATTCTCATTTAAGGGGGAGGAAGTATCAACAATCTCAAGAAGCTCCCTTATCTCACCATCAGGTTTTTTTTGAGATATCTCAACAATAAAACCTATCAACCTCTTTTTTCTAAAAGGAGCAACTGTCCTTTGACCCTTTTCTAACTTTCCTTTGTAACAGGATGGAACCTTGTACCAAAAGAGCCTTTCAACCGGGAGATTAAATGCAAGTTTTACATATCTTTCAATCATAGGAAAAAATTCTAAGAGGAACCATTTTTATCTAAATCTACCTTAATATGAAGCTCTTTCAACTGCTCTTCACTGACCTTGGAAGGAGCCTGCGTTAAAAGACAAACAGCTTTCTGAGTTTTGGGAAAGGGTATAACCTCTCTTATAGATTTTTCACCAGCTAAGATCATTACAAGTCTATCAAGACCGAAGGCTATTCCTCCATGAGGAGGAGCTCCAAAAGAGAGAGCATCCAACAGAAAACCAAATTTATCTCTCCTTTCTATCTCATCAATACCTAAAATTTCAAACACTTTTTCCTGGAGATCTCTTTTATGTATCCTTATGCTGCCTCCTCCAATCTCCTCTCCGTTAAGAACAATATCATATGCTCGTGATCTTACCTTTTCTGGATCAGTATCTAAAAGAGGAATGTCCTCCTCCTTTGGACTTGTGAAGGGATGATTAACAGAGGAAAGCCTTCCTTCCTCATTTCTCTCAAAAAGGGGAAAATCTACTATCCACAAAAAGTTAAACTTATCTTGAGGGATAAGATTGAATTTTTTGGCAAGGTGGATCCGTAACTGTCCCAAAACTTTGCAAGTTGTGTCATTTTCACCAGCGACTAAAAATACAATATCCCCCTTTTTCGCTCCTATTACTTCTCCTACCCTATCCATTGTGGATGGAAGGTAGAATTTGGCAAGAGGTGATCTTATCGTATCATCAAAAATAATCCAAGCAAGACCCTCAACACCTTGGTTAATGGTCCACAATCTTAGCTCCTCAAGATCTTTTCGAGAAAGCCTTGCTCCTCCCTTAAAACAGATTCCTTTCACACATCCCCCATTTTTTACGATCTCTTGAAAAATATGAAACTTCCCTTCCTCTCCTAAGAAAGAAAGATCCTTAAGTTCCATACTAAAACGTGTGTCTGGCTTATCAGATCCAAATCTTTCAATAGCCTCCTTATAAGTCAATCGAGGAAAGGGAGTGGAAAGTGTTATTCCTTTTACACTTTCAAAAACGTATTTTAACATTCCCTCTACTAATTCAAATATGTCCTTCTCGTCAATGAAAGAAAGTTCAATATCAATTTGAGTAAACTCTGGTTGTCGATCGGCTCTTAAATCCTCGTCTCTAAAGCATCTTGCAATCTGAAAGTATCGTTCGAATCCAGCTACCATAATTATTTGTTTAAAAAGCTGCGGTGACTGGGGAAGAGCGTAAAATTCCCCTGGATTCAGTCTGGAAGGTACAAGATAATCCCTTGCACCCTCAGGGGTACTCTTTGTCAGAAAAGGAGTTTCTATCTCTATGAATCCTCTTTTATCTAGATATTCCCGGACTTTCTTTGTAATCTCGTATCTAAGTTGTATATTTTTCTGCATAACAGGACGTCTAAGATCAAGATAACGATATCTAAGTCTAAGTTCCTCATTCACCTCTAGCCTATCCTCAGGTGGAAAAGGAAGAGGTAAAGAAGTATTTAACATATCAATCCCTTCTACTTTTATTTCGATTTCACCTGTTGATATTTTGGGATTCACTGATTCAGCAGGACGAAGATAAATCTTTCCTGTAGCTGCAATTACCCATCCTTCCTTTAGACGACGAGCGACCTTATGAGCCTCTTCTCCAATCTGAGGATCAAAGGTAAGCTGTACTTCTCCAGACTTATCTGTGAGATCAACAAATATAAGTCCTCCGTGATCTCTTTTTCTTTTGACCCAACCTGCAACAACAACTCTTTTTCCTACATCCTCTTTTCTTAGTGTTCCACAAAAATGATCTCTTTTCATTATCATAATTTACTAAACCCCGGTTTTCAAAATTTTATTAAATGTTTGAAAATCTTGAGCATTTATAAATATTTGTTTACCAGATTCCATATGTTTTAAAATATACTTTCCCTTTTGTATCTCCTCCTCCCCTACTATAAGTACCCAGGGAAAGCCTTCTTTGTGAGCCTGCTTTAGCTGAGAGGAAAGACTTTTATCTGTAAAATTTACTTTTACCCTTATTCCCTGAGAACGAATTATGTTGGCAAATTGCATTCCCTTTTCCACAGAATTTTGACCAATGGTAGCAATGAAAATACTTGTTAGAGGAAAAAGCTGTATTTTTACTCCAGATTTTTCAAGAGTTAAAAATAAGCGTTCCACCCCGATTGCAAAACCAATGGCAGGAGTTGAAGGACCTCCCAACTCTTCTATAAGATCATCATATCTACCTCCAGCGCATACAGTATTCTGAGCACCTAGAGAGGGAGATACTATTTCAAAAATGGTACGTGTATAATAGTCAAGACCCCTCACTAAATAAGGATTCACTTTATAAGAGATATTCAATTGATCAAGTCCCTTCTTAACATTCTCAAAGTGTTCTTTGCAAGAGGAGCAAAGAAAATTCTCAATCTTGGGAGCTTTTTCCAAAATAGCCCTGCAGTTTATATTTTTGCAGTCCAAAACACGCAATGGATTATAAAGAAGACGCCTCTTGCAGGTTGAACAAAGATCTTTTGTGTAATCTTTTAAAAAGGACCTAAGCTTATCTACATATATACCTTTACAATTTTTACATCCTATACTGTTTATCTGAATTTCTATATTTTCTGCTCCTATTTTCTTTAAGAAACGATATGCCATCTCTACTATTTCAATATCAATCCAAAAACTCTTTTCTCCAAAGCATTCTACACCAATTTGATAAAACTCTCGCAAACGTCCTGCCTGAGGCTTTTCGTATCTAAACATAGGTCCTGAATAATAAACCCTCCATTCTTTCCTTTTACCATAAATTTTATGCTCTATATATGCCCTTACAATTCCAGCAGTTCCTTCTGGTCGCAAGGAGATACTCCTTCCTGCTTTATCCTTAAAGGTATACATCTGCTTTCCAACATCTGTCTCTTGACCTACACTCCGCAGAAAAAGTTCTGTCCTCTCAAATGTAGGAGTTCTTATTGGTACATACCCATAGGAAGAAAAAAAATCACCTGCTTTTCTTTCAATGTAGTTATAATATAAGGCCTTGGGAGCTAGTATATCTTCAACTCCTTTTGGTGCCTGAATCATTTTACCCTCTTTGATACGTTTTAATTGCTTTTAAGTGTTCTTCGTATGTAGTACTAAACTTGTGAGTTCCATCTCCCCGGGCTACAAAATAAAGATATTCAACTTGGGCTGGATGAATAACTGCTTTAATGCTCTCTATACCGGGACTACATATAGGACCAGGAGGAAGACCTGAGTGAAGATAGGTATTATAAGAAGAAGGATAAGTAAGAAGTTCTTTGCTTAACTTTTTGCTAAAGTCTCCTAGAGCGTACTTAACGGTAGGATCGGCCATAAGCTTCATTCCTTTATTTAGTCTGTTGTAGAAAACCCCTGCTATGACTGATTTTTCAAAATTAAATTTCGCCTCTTTTTCAACAATAGATGCTAAAGTAACAGCTTCATGCAAGGAAAGCTTGGTTTTTTTAGTATTTTTCTGGTACAAAGGTAACACAATTTTCTCAAATTTAGATAAAAACCTTTCTGCCACTTTTACTGGATCTTCCTCTAAAGTAAAATAATAAGTATCAGGAAAAAGATATCCTTCAAGACTTTTTACACCCTTAAGCCATGGAAAATCATCGTAAAAATACTCGGCTTTTTCCACCACCTGAAGAAACTTTTTTTTATCTACTATGCCCCTTTCAGCAAGAATAGCTGCTACCTCCCATCTTGGAAGTCCCTCAGGAAAAGTTACCTTATAAAGCTTAACTTTTCCTTCTCGGAGTTTTTTTATAACTGAGAGTAATGTAGGAGAAGTAAATTCATACGTTCCTGCTTTAAGAGTAGTTTCAAAGTTTAAAATTTTAACAATTAAGGAGAAAAAATAAGGATTTGTTATAATTTTCCTTTCCCATAATATATGAGAAATTTCTTTTGAACTTGCACCTTTTGGAATTTTCACTATCACTTTTTTCTGACTAAAAGAAGGTATAAAAAGATAAGAAATTATCAAAAATATTAAAAAAAGAACCCCTACTTTTCCAATTCTTCTCACAAATTCATCTTGCATTATTTACTCTTTTTTCATAGCATCAAGATAATTCTGGAGTAATATAGTAGCTGCTACTTTATCTCTAAGTATTCTTCTTTTCTTACCGCTTAAGCCTCCTTCCTTTAAAAATCGGTCTGCTGCTAAACTGGTAAATCTCTCATCAGAAAAAACAATGGGTACATTTACCTTTTTTTTTAAAATCTCTACGAATTCTTTTATTTTCTTTGCTTGTTTCCCTTCTCTTCCTTTAAGATCAAGAGGCATTCCTACCACTATTTTGCCTATACTATATGCATTAACTATTTTTTTTATACGATCAATTTTTTCCTCAGGTGAGGAAGAAGGGAATCTAATGGAGCAAACTCCCTGTGCTATAGTACGGGAGGAATCGGAAACAGCTATTCCTATACTTTTGTCGCCTATATCTAGGCAAAGTATCCTCTTCGAAGATTTAACCCCCACTCCTATTACCTAGGTATATAATTCGATTACAACTTTCACAATACACGATTTGATTACGTCTCATTTGTCCAATTAAAGAGGGAGGAACTCTCATATTGCATCCGCTACATGTTCCATCTTTAACTGCTACAACTGCAAGTCCATTCTTTGTTTTACGGAGTTGTTCATATTGGTTGTAATAAACTTTATTTATTTGGGGAGAGAGTTTTTCCCTTTTTTCCATCAAGCTTTTTTTATTTTTTTCAAGTTCAACTATTTTGTTGGTTAAACTTTCCTTCTCCCTTAGAAGTTTCTCTTTATTCTCTTGAAACTCTTTCTCTGCAGAAGGAAGAATATTTAAAAGATTATCTTCTTCTTCCATAAGTTCAAGGAGAAAGTCTTCTTCTTTATCTTTGTTTTTCTCCAGAATTGCTATTTCTCTCTCTACTGCTTCAAATTCGTCTTGTGATTTCACTTTATATTTTTCTTCTTCATGCTTTTGCAATCTTTCCTCAATCTCCTTAATTTGAAGCTCCTTTTCCATTTTTTCTTTTCGCAAATCCTTTAATCTTTGTTTTTTTTCAAGAAGATCTTTCTCTAAAGTTTCTAGTTTTTCCTGCAGTTCCTTTAAACGGGACTGGAGAATTTTTTTCTCTTTTTCAGCTTTCTCGATCTTAAGATCGACATCTTGCAATTGAATTAAAAATTCAAGTTCCTTCATTTTTCTCTCAGTAAATTTAAATGGTGCGGGGTGCTGGATTCGAACCAACGACCTCTTGCTTGTAAGGCAAGCGCTCTCCCACTGAGCTAACCCCGCATTAACAATAGTGCCCCCAGGGGGAGTCGAACCCCCATCGCCGGGATGAAAACCCGGTGTCCTATCCGTTAGACTATGGGGACCTCTGGTGAGCCGTGCAGGAATCGAACCTGCGACCCTCGGCTTAAAAGGCCGATGCTCTACCTACTGAGCTACCGGCTCAAAGCTTGATTAGATAAGAACCTCACGACCGCATAGATTTTGGCTTGATGGCTCTTGTGACCAAATTGTGACTAGTTTTTGCATCTCACTACCCAGATTCTCCACAGCCTTTCTCTTGTGATCAGGTGACAGGTGTGCATATCTTAAGGTCATATCAATGGTTTTGTGCCCCATAAGCTCCTGCACCGTCTTCAAATCCACTCCACTCATAACAAGATGCGAGGCAAATGTGTGCCTTAGATCGTGGAATCTAAAGTTTTCAATCCCTGCACGTTTAAGAGCAGTACTAAAACTGCGTTTAATGTCTCCGTAGGGCTCTCCTTTCTTATTAGAGAATACATAAGATCCGTTTCTTTTCTTT
>CAYRAK010000015.1:0-17643 GCA_964422215.1 uncultured Clostridia bacterium
AAATAGAACATTTTCCTATTATCCTTTTTGGTTCCTCTTATTGGAAAGATCTTCTTAAATGGATGCAAAACTCAATGCTCAAAGAAGATTGTATAAGTGAGAAGGATCTTGAGCTTTTCCATATACTCGATGATCCAGAAAAAGCGGTAAATATAATTGTGGATAATTCAAAAAAACAAGGATATATATAAGCTACTTTTGGTGCCAATTTATTAACTTGTATTATTTAAAAACTTAGTTATTAATTGGTGGTAGATCAGGGTTTCCTGGTCCAAAATGCTTGAGCATAACAAGATTTTCCTTATCGCTTAAGTTAGTAATCTTTATTTCTTTTGCAGCTTCTTTTGTTACAAAAAACTCATCATTTGTTAGCTCTCCAAAACGTATGAGAGTAGGACTTTCTACTTCAAATTTTCCTATTTTGCCTCTGCCTTGAACAACAATGAGACCATAGGCTACACTATCTTTTATAGTTACCGTCTTTTTTGGAAAAACTGTAAGTTCTTTAGCGCTAAAATAAGAAGAATGATAGGCAATCCATTTTTCGCTATATCCCATATCTTTCATTTCCTCTACCGGTTTTACTGGTTTTGGCTCAACATAGTGATTTTTTGCAAATTCTGGATCAAGGTTTGCTTCCCAATCAAGCATTTCCACAATGTAGTCAAGGTCGTGATGATACTCTTCTGGAACATCCTTTACAAGAAGTTCCCAAGGAATTGGTCTTCCTTCCACCATAGATTGGAACATAGCAAAAACATCACTTGCTCTTTGGGGTTCATAGGTCACAAGTGTCCCTGGGGCATGCAAAATTCCTGGAGGAACATTCCATCCGGTTCCTGGCTTTAATTTATAAGCCCTTGAATGGTAAAGAATGCCGTTATCTCCCTCGTTCCACCTTTTAAGACAAGCAATGATATCCTCCCGGGTGGTTCCTGGATTTAAACCAAAGAAAGTGTAGGGAAAGCTTCCCTGGATAAAATTAAGCTGGGGTGGAAAGTAATAAGCCTCAGGTTTTCCTAATCTTCCTACCCTTGCTGCATGCTCATCAGAGTGATGCATATGATGCGGGATAGGCCCTTTATTATCAAAAAATTTGCAAAGAACCATCCACCCTCCGTACCTGTCCATTACATCCTTTCCCAAAAGTTTATCCCCCATAAGTTCTACTGCTTCCTTAAGAAGTACCTTTTTTACCGAGGTTTTATCCTGAATTACTATATAGCTTAAGCCTTCATCCGGAGGAGTTCCAGGGCCATTATCAGCATTGGTAGTTGATGCAAGCCATCTTTCACATATACCGCCCCTTTCTGCACCCAGAGCATAAAGATCACGAGGGTCCAATTTGAGTCGACCTCCAGGAGAAAGAAAAGAGCGAGGTACCCAAGTTGGAGCAAGCCTTAGTATTCCCTCTCCCTCATCAAAGGCCTTTTCAAGTAATTTAATTTTTAGTTTCTCATCCATTGTGCCCTCCCAAAAGGAAATATTAGATAGCTATAATACTTTTTATTGAATTATAGTCAAATGTTCAACCGTAAAGTTGAGATATTTTCCTCCCGTATTTCTTTTTAATGCCGAGGGATAGTTTATTAGAGGTTTTTAGTTAGGTGTTGGTCCAGAGAAATATCCCAAGAGCAAGGGCTTTGGTAAAGGAAAGAAGCTCATCTATAAAGATAAACTCATCTATCCTGTGAGCTAAACTTAAATTTCCTGGCCCAAATATAATACTTGGGGTGTTACCATATAATACCCTAATTCGCATATCACATCCTGCAGGAAATCCCACCACTTCCTGCTTTTCTCTACTAATTACTGTCCAGGCTTTTTTAAAAGTTTCCACCAGGGGATGGTTGGAGGGAGTTTGAGATGCTTGAAGGTGGAGTCCAGACCATTCCACTCTAGGGGGATGCTCTTTCAGCCAGGGGTCTTTTTTAGCAGCATCTTTAATTGTTTTTTCAAATTCCTCTCTTACTTGTTCCAGTTTTTCACCAGGTAAAAATTCTACAGTTCCTTCTATTTTACATTCTTCAGGCACAGCAGATGGCCACTCTCCACCATTAAGTTTTCCAATGCAAAGAGGAGCTGAAACAGGATAGTTTCTATAAAGAGGATGGCTTTTTCCTCTTTCATTTCGAACCCTTTTTAGATCTTCGATAGCCTTATAGATGAGTATAGCTTTTTCAATTGCGCTTATTCCCTTATGCATAACTCCAGCGTGAGCTCCTTTTCCCTTAATGTATATTTTCCAAAAAGAAGCTCCTCTGTGCGCGGTCATGATTTTACACTCGGTTGGCTCCGCAAATATAGCTGCATCTGCATTATAACCCTCTAGAAGAGATGCTAAAGTTCCGTTGCCACTTTCTTCCTCGTCCACAACTATTTCCAATATTACATCTCCGGAGAGTTCAAGGTCTAGTTCAAGAAGTATCTGAAGTGCTTTAATTATGCCAGTAACTCCTCCCTTCATATCACAGGCACCTCTTCCGTAGATTTTACCCTTTAAAACCTCTGCTCCCCAAGGATCATGAGACCATTTTCTTACAGGCTCAGGTGTCACAACATCTGTATGTCCGTTGAGGATCAAAGACCTTCCTTTTCCTTCTCCCTTACATATACCTACTACATTAGGTCTTCCCTTGTATCTTTTTCCAGTATCTACGTATCCTGGATGAGTTTTTATTTTAGATATATCCAGGTCCCACATTTTTACCTCAAGCCCCATCTTCTTAAGGTGTTCTGCTACAAACTTCTGAATCTTTCCTTCTTCTCCTGTAACACTTGGAATTTTTATGAGAGCACGGCAAAATTCGACAATCTCTTCTTTTTTTTCTTCCACCTTCTTGTTTATAACATTTGCTAAGTTAGAAAGATTTTTTCGCATTGTATGACCTTACTCAATTGAAAAAATTTTTTCTACCCTAGGTTGGATAAATTTGTTTTCCGTATTTGTAGGCACTTTCATAAATTTTTACAATCTTTTCTGGAGGAATATCGGGTTGGATATTGTGCACCGGTGCAAAGACAAATCCTCCTTCTGGAGCAAATATAAAGATATTCTTCTTTACATCCTCTTCTATATCTTTTAAATTTCCTTGGGGCAGTATTTTTTGGGTATCGCATCCTCCTCCCCAGAAAACTACGTTTCTGCCAAATTCTTTTTTTAGTTTTTCAGGTTCCATATCCTTCGCATTGATGTGTACAGGGTTTATTATATCAGCTCCTGCTTCGATAATATCGGGTAAAAGCTTTGTTATTGAGCCACAGCTGTGAAGGAAAATTTTATAATTACTTTTTTGTTTCACAAAATCCCACATCTCTTTGTGTCTGGGTTTAAAAAGTTTTCTGTAGGTTACAGGTGATATTTGAGGACCTGTTTGCATCCCAAGGTCATCGCCACCGAATCCAATTATATCTGCATTATCTCCAATTGTATTTATAAAAGTGTCCAGAGCTTTGAGGTAATCCTCTAGTAGAAGATCAAGAAGAGAGGAAGCTATTTTTTTATCCTCATCTTCTGCTATATCAACAAACCACTGCTCATATCCTCTAAGATACTGACCCATCTCATAGAGACTTCCTCCAAACCATGCCAAAAGAGCATAATCTGTAGTTTCACGAAGTTTTTTTGCTTCATTTCTTAAATAAATCTGTTCCTCAGATGTAATATTTTGTCCATCTGGAAAAAGATCTTTATACATTTTTTTTAGCTCAATTTTGTCTTTTGCTTCTCTTAGAGGATGATATATACCAACATGGTCGTAATAAAGGCCATCTTCACTTCTTTTTGCAACTATCTGTCCTTTCTTATTCCTCAAGACAAAAAATTTGCCCTCTTTTACAGGATTAAATCCCTCAGGAACAAGCACTTTTGTACCATCTGTTAGCTTCCCCTCTTTCCACTTATCCAATCTTATATCAGGGTCCCACCACACAGAATGTAACCTTTCAATAGAACGCACATCAGCGTGAAAATACTCCAATACATCATCATCAATCCAGGCAAGTTGCTGCCACACGTCATAAAGCTTTATAGGACGATCATCTAAATCTAAATATTTCCTCAACTTCTTGTAAGCAAGTGCTCCTATTCCAGTTGATCTCATACCACCTATATCTATAGGCACTCTATCCGGTTCCTGATGATTTAAGGTTTTTAAAACTCTTTCTCTACTGGTCATGGTTTCTCTCCTTTTTCTTGATGGGAGAAAATTAAAATATTTTATAAATAAATATCTTGTTGCTTATTTTACCACATAATAGAAAAAAATGAAGGTACCGCGTTCTGATATTGACAATTTAAAGAAGTAAAAACCTGTCCAACCTCAGCCCTTGACTAATTGAAGAGGAGTTTAAAATTAGAAAGTAGCTAGAAAAAGAAAAGGAGAGGAGAATGGAAAAAGTGACATTTGGAAGCACAAATCTTAAAGTAAGCAGGGTAGCCTTTGGAGGGATTCCCATCATGCGGCTAAATAAAAATGAGGGAGTTAGGGTAGTTAAGGAAGTTTTAGATATGGGAATCAACTTTATAGATACAGCTCATGGTTACGGAGATAGCGAGGAGAAAATTGGCGAAGCTATTCGGGGAAGAACTAGGGAAGGGCTTGTTATTTCTTCCAAATCTCCTGCACCGGATAAAAAAACATTTCTTGAACATGTTGATACAAGTTTACAAAGGTTAAAAACAGATTATATTGACATTTATCATTTACATGGGGTTAATTCTGAAGAAAAGTTAAACCAAGTAATGGGAAAAGGAGGAGCTTTTGAAGGTTTAATGGAGGCAATAGATAAGGGAAAGGTCCGTTATGCCGCCTTTAGTTCTCACAGTCTTTCTATAGCAAAAAAACTCATTTTATCAAAAAAATTTCAGGTTACTCAAATTCCCTTTAATTTTGTAGATGATGAAGCAAAAAAAGAGATTATTCCCCTGGCAAAAGATTTAAACATGGGATTTATTGCTATGAAACCTATGGGAGGAGGTCTTTTAGAGGATGCTAATCTTGCCTTTCGCTATTTAATGCAGTTTGATGGAATTATTCCCGACCCAGGAATCGAAAAAGCGGAGGAGATGGAAGAGATTATAAAAATTATTCAAGATCCCCGTCCTCTTACTGAGGAAGAAAAAAAGGCTATAGAAAAAATTAAAAAAGATTTGGGAAAAGAGTGGTGTCATCGCTGTGACTACTGTCAACCCTGTCCCCAAAACATTCCTATAAGTGTAGTTCTTGTTGCAAAAAGTGTGGCAAAGCGCATGCCCTTTGATAGAGCTGAAAGTTTTGTTGGACCCGCGATAGAGAAAGCAAAGGAATGCACAGAGTGTGAGCAGTGCATAGAAAAGTGTCCATATAACCTGGATATACCAAGACTTCTTAAAAAGAACATAGCTTTTTGGGAAGAATTTAGAAAAGAGCGTGTTGTTTCTTAAATTTTTATTTTTAATCACCGATAAGATAGCAATTGGATTATGCCTTAGAAACTTAAAGGCTAATGAAAAACTGTGCAGAAGTTGTCATTATTGGTGGAGGAGTGGTAGGTCTTAGTATTGCTTATCATTTAGGAGAGATGGGATATGGGGATGTTGTGGTTTTGGAAAAGGATCATATTGGATTTGGCTCAACCGGTAAGTGTGCGGGAGGAATAAGACAGCAATTTTCGACAGAGCTTAACATTAAACTCTCTATGGAGAGCGTGAAGTTCTTTGAAAATTTTGAGAAAATAACAGGCATTTCAGCTGATTTTCATCAAAATGGTTATCTTCTTCTTGCAATAAATGAAAATGAGTTTAACTGTCTCCGCAAAAATTTGGAACTTCAACACAAATTAGGACTCAAAGTTTACCTTCTCTCATCAAAAGAGATAAAAGAAATCATTCCCCATCTTGCAATTGAAGATGTTTTTGGTGCAACTTACTGTCCTACTGATGGATTTGCCGATCCTTCCTCAGTCATTCAAGGATTTGCATCCTGTGCTAGAAGATATGGTGTAAAAATATATGAAGAAACAAAAGCTGTAGGAATAGAGTTTATTCAAGAAGGAAGAATAAAAAAGATTCATACAACCAGAGGAGATATTGAAACACCCAAACTGGTGAATGCTGCAGGTCCTTATGCAGGTGAAGTTGGAAATATGATGGGACTTTATATTCCCGTTCATCCATTGAGACGTCACATTTTCTTTACAGAACCTTATGATATGGCTGAAAGTAAATTTCCTATGGTTATTGATTTTCATACAGGTTTTTGGTTTAGAAAAGAAGGCTCAGGTTTTATATTTGGTATGCGAAATCCAAAGGAGAAGGAAGGCTTTGACACATCTGTAGATTGGGATTTTTTGACAGATACTCTAGCTTATGTAGCAATTCAAAGATTTCCCCCCTTCGCAGATTTAGGTATTCAGAATGCTTGGGCAGGACTTCATGCAGATACACCTGACTTTCAGGCTATTTTAGGAGAGGTGCCAGGAATGGAGGGTGTGTATCTTGCCTGTGGATTTAGCGGTCACGGTTTTATGCATTCACCTGCAGTAGGAAAAGTGATGGCCCAGCTTATTTCAGAGAAAGAGCCTTTTATTGATGTATCTTCCTTATCAATTGATAGATTTAAGAAGAATTCTTCTAAATCTCAAAGAGAGAAAATTTTCATATAAAAGAACAAAAATTGCGAAAAATTAAGTTTGGTTCTTTCTTGGATTGTTGGTTTATTATTAGCTACATTATACTGCTGATGGCTTGTTTTTTATTTTCTCTTTCTCCAAGACAAGCTCTTTGTCTTCAAATGAAGTCAGAGCTGGGTTTTAAAGGAAGGTATATAATTGGCAGCTGGACTCCTCTTCGAGTTCTTCTTGAAAATGAAAACTTTTCTTTTGAGGGATACTTAAGAATAAAGGTTGTAAAAAAAGATATTTTAGAAAAAAATTCTGTTGAAGTAGTATATTCTCTTCCTGTTTCCCTTCCTCCTTCCTCTAGAAAAGTTTATCAGGTCAACGTACTTTTAGAACCAAATGTTCAGTCTCTACAAATTTTAATCGAATCCAATGGAAAAACTTTTCTTGAAGAGAAAATTAACATTGAACCTTTCTATCAAAGGAATAAGTTTATTTTAGTAATTAATAAAACTCGTTCTGGATTTGATTTTTTAAATCCTACAGGTGCAAAAATTGTAAGACAAGTACTGTATCCTGATCTTGATGAGCTACCGGATAAATGGATAGGATATGATGCAGTCCAGGCAATAATTTTAGATGATATATCCTCACTTGAACTTACTTTACCTCAAAAGGAGGCTCTTAAAAAGTGGCTTTTTCTTGGTGGGATGTTAATCATTACCGCACGAGGTGGGTATGGAAAATTTAAATCTTCTTTTGTTCAAAACGTACTTCCTATTCGGTATCTGGAAAGAACAAAACTTCCCTTTCCACCTGAGTCCTTACAGAAAAAATACGGACCTTTTAAAGAAGATGGGAAAAATTTTGATATGATTGAAGTTTGGAACACCAGGTGGGAAAAAGCTCATATTTTAATAAGTGAAAAAAATGTTCCTCTTCTTGTAAAAGTGGATGCAGGTCAGGGAGATGTATTTTTCCTTGGTTTTGATTTTTTTCAACCTCCCTTTAGGAAATGGGAGGGATTGTATAAGATGTGGACTGAGATATTAAAAAGAGAAGATACATTCTATGTTTTCCCTCGAGGTTTCCTTGATTCTATCATAACAAGTGTCCCCTGGCAGGAAAAGCTTTATCCAGGACGGGGAAAAATTGCTCTTTTCCTACTTTTTTATTTTGTCTCCTTTGTTGGGCTTTTTTGTCTGTGGGCAGTAAAAAAAGAAGCCTTTTTCCTAAATATTAGTCTTTTAATTTTTACTGGTGTTGTTTTTCTTATTATTTCGTATTCTTTAGGAATAAAAATGCAAGAAAAGAATACCTCTGTAAAAGAGGTGAGTATATGTTATGGTAAAGAAAATGTCTCCTTTGCCAAAGCTGAGAGTTATTTTTCTCTCTTTTCTCCCTGTTCTCGACACATAAGATTTGTTTTTAATGAAAAAGGCTTTGTATCTGCTATACTTCCATCAAGGCAGAATGGAAAACTTTTTACAAATCTTAGGGTTCAACTTGATAAAAGGGAAATTAGTTGGAATCTTTCCTCTACTCTACCTTGGTCATTTTATTTTTTTCGTATTGAGACAGTTTATCCTATTTTTCTACAGACAAAATTAGAAAGAAAAAAAGATTATATAAAAGTAAAGGTGAAGAATTTAAATTCATTTTCTTTACAGGATCTTTTGCTTCTTTATAAAAATTATAGTTTTTTCCTAAAGGATCTACCTCCTCTTAAAGAGAGTGATTTAGTCTTAGATTTGCAAAAAGAAAATATCTCTTTTAATTCTGGTAAATACATACAGGAGATTGCGTTTAGAAGAGAAAAACAGAAGGTGAAATTGAGAGAAAGGATATTTAGATATTTATGGGAATTTGAAGGTCCCTTGAAGGAGCTTTCTACAAAGTTTCCTGTTCTTCTTGTCTGGTTTAATAAGCCTCCTGAGGAAATTATAGTGGCTTCTAATTTTAAAGTAAATCATAACTTCACCGGTCTTCTAATATTACCTTTAAAATTTTCCAATTTGAAGCAGGAGGATAGGTTATGAGAAAAATTAAAGTTTTTTTGATGAACGAACTAAAATTTCAAATGAAAAATGCACTATTTATAAAGCTTTTTTTACCTTATCTTGCAATTGTTTCCCTTATACTCATTGTTAGCTGGCCTGGAGGAGATTACCCCAGTTTTCGGAAGCCACAGGTATCCATGGCTTTAGTTTATGTGCAGATGATTTTTCTTGCCTACATTGGTGGAAGACTGGCAATAGAATCTTTTTTAAATGATGAAATTAGTCTTAAAGATTGGCTAAAATATACTCCTTTAACTCCTATACAGATAGTTATCGGTAAAATTGCGGGAATTTTCTTGTTTACTTTAATTATTCTTTTCCTTTCCTTACCCCTTTGCTTTCTTTCTTACTATATAGGAGGGGTGTATTTTGATTCAATAGCAATTTTGTATTCTCTCATGCTGATTTCCACTGTCTCTTTTATTAACTTTGGACTTTCTTTGCAGTTTATACAGGTTGATTTTTCATCTTTTATTTTAACAGGAATTGTTTTTCTCTTTGGATTGGGTCTTTTTCTCACCAGAACATCTAAAGAAAAGTTTTTTTATCTTAATCCTTTATTCTTTTTACTTGTTTTTGCTGTCTCACTTTCCACTCTTTTTATATACCTTAAAAAATTAAAAAATATGAAGAAAGAAGAGTCAAATCCATGAAAATAGAAGAAATATTAAAGAAGAAACTGGTTAATTTTAGCAAGCGTTACCAAGCTATTCGCATCCTGGAGATAGTTGTCAGCTTTCTTTGTGTCGGTTTTTTTATTTATCTTGTTCTTTGTGTTGTAGATAAGTTTTTTCATCTTTCCCTAAATTGGCAGGCAGTTTTTATTTTTATTTGTGCGGTATGTGGGATACTGGGCCTTATAATAGGCAAAAGAGAGACTATTTCTCTTTCTTCAATAGCACGCAAGATAGATGAGAGATTAGCATTGAAAGAGAAAATAAGTACAGCCTGGGAGTACAAAAACCAAAGAGCAAATGAATTTGTACCTCTTTTGATAAAAGATGCTGTGCTCTCTCTGGAAGGAGTTAAAGGTAAAAAAGTTTTTTCGCATGCAAGATGGCTTAAAAAAAGTAAATATTTAGTTTATCTTTTGATAGGTATTTACCTTATCTCTTTAAGTAGTTATTTTTCCTCTTTGTTGAAAAATCCGAACCTTCTTCCCTCTTTTCCTGGAAAGGAGAGGCTTATAACAGAGCTATCAGACAAGTTTACAAAGAAGGAACCTCCCAAGATTGAAAAAGTAAAAAGAGTAACTCTTCAAATGAGAAAATCAAGAGAGAAATTTTACCAGGAGAGATGGGAAAGAGAAAGAACTTATAAAGAGCATAAATTTTTTGAACAAAAAAGGATACAATCCTCTGATGTGATGAGTAAATCTGAGCTACTTAGAGGAATACAAAATTTTTCAGAAAAAGGACTTTTCCCCCAGGAAAGATTTTCTTTTAAGAGGGAAAATTACATACAAGGAAAGTATATAAGAGAAAACGAGGATTCTTTTTTCTTAAATTTCAGGGAAGGTGTGGAAAAAGAGCTTGGAAGGAAAATGGAAGAAAGCTATCCACAGTTTACGGAGAAGCTTTTTGAATCTAAGACAAACAAGAAGATAGCTTCACCTTCAGATGAACAAAAGAAGTATTCCGAATTTGAGGAAATCGAAAAAGTCCGTGCAACAAAAGTTTCTTCCAGGAAGAAAGATCTTAAAAAAGAAAATACGGGAAAAGTCTTAGATGAGAGGAAAGTTTATCCTGAATCTAGAAAGAAGGAAGGTGGTGAGGGATACGGAAAAATTGATAATGAGGATTTCTCAGTAAATAAAAACTTAGCTAAAGGATACTCCCCTCTCCCTGGTTACGGTTCTTCTTTTGAGATGCAAGAAAAAGATAAAATAAAAGTGGAGGAGGAGGGAATTTTTATTAAACTTAGAAGTCAATTTGATAGAGGCTATTTTTTAAAGAGTCTTTTAAAGGGCATCTCAACCTCTAAAGAAGAGTCCGGATCCTCACTGGGAGAGGCTTTTATATCTTATAGAAGTTTTATAATAAGCAAGTTGTCTGAGGAGAGAGTTCCTCTCTCTTATAAGGAGCAGGTAAAAAAATATTTTTCTTCTCTTGAGCCAAATAACAATGAAGAGTAATGAAAGGATGAAAAATGTCTGACTTAAAAAAAATAGAAGAATCCCAGGAAAAGATAGAAAAAATTATAACCGAAATAAGAAAAATAATTGTGGGACAGCAGGAGGTTATTGAAGGAGTTATTACAGCTATTCTTTGTAATGGACATGTTCTTTTGGAAGGACTTCCTGGTTTGGGTAAGACACTTCTTGTAAAATCTTTATCCCAGATTCTTGACTTGAAATACTCGCGTATTCAGTTTACTCCTGATCTTATGCCTGCTGATATTATAGGTACAAATATAATTATGGAAGGGGAGGATGGGAGACGATTTTTTAAATTTCAGGAAGGGCCAATTTTTGCTCAGATTATTCTTGCTGATGAGATAAATAGGGCAACTCCTAAAACCCAATCAGCTCTCCTTGAAGCAATGCAGGAACAAAAAGTTACAGTAGCTGGTGTATCATATAATCTAAAACTTCCCTTCTTCGTCTTGGCTACACAAAATCCTATAGAGATGGAGGGAACTTATCCTCTACCTGAGGCTCAAGTAGATAGATTTTTCTTTAAATTAAAAGTTGGATATCCAACACCTTCAGATCTTCGAGAAATTGTGGATCGAACTACTGTAAAAGAGCTTCCTACTCCCTCTAAGGTAATTGACGGGGATGAGCTTAGGAGAGTTCAACTTTTAATAAGAAAAATGCCCGTTGCCTCCCATGTCGTGGATTACGCTGTTCGCCTCATCTTAGCAACTCAACCTCAATCTCCCTTTGCTACAGAGAAGATTAAAAAATACGTTCGCTATGGATCAAGTCCACGAGGAGTTCAAACTTTAATTGCAGCTGCCAAGGTTAAAGCTTTTAGAAAGGGGAGGTTCAATGTAAGTTTTGATGAGGTGCGAGAGGTTGCTTTGCCTAGTCTTCGTCATCGTATTTTGTTGAATTTTGAGGGAGAGGCAGAGGAAATTGATTCAGATGAACTTGTTAATGATGTGGTTAACTCAACTCCGGAAAGGACATAAAGATGGCAAATATAATATTTAATACAAATTTTTTGCGCCAGCTTGATTCGTTAAAGCTTGTTAGTGGAGGGGCTAAAAAAAATTACTTTCAAGGTGAGAGAAAAGATAAAAGAGCAGGAAGTGGACTGGAATTTATTGACTATCAGCAGTATCAGATAGGCGATGATTACCGCTATATTGATTGGAACCTTTTCTCTCGGTTAGGAGAACTTTTTACAAAGCTTTTTATTGAAGAGGAAAGTCTTAAAGTTTCTCTCCTTATTGACCAAAGCGCATCAATGTCTACTGGTTATCCTTCAAAGATAGACTATGCTTGTAGCTTAGCAGCAATACTGGGCTATATTGCTCTTACTAACTTAGATGAAGTTGAAGTGGTTACCTTTTCCTCAGGTATAAAAAATTTTTTGCCCCCCAGCCGTGGAAGATCTCATATTTTCCACCTTCTTGATTTTTTTAAAACAGTAAATCCAGAAGGAAAAACTGGATTTAATTTTTCCCTAAAGGAATTTGCCAGACGAAAGAAAAAGGTGGGCCTTGTAGCAGTCTTTAGTGATTTACTTGATCTTGCAGGATATAAGGAAGGTCTTTTTGACTTGAAATTAAGGGGTTGGGAAGTTATTCTTTTTCACATTTTGGAAGAAAATGAACTTTATCCAAAGGAAGAAGGTGAGGTGGTATTAGTTGATAAAGAAACTCACCAGAGAATTGAAACTATTGTTGATGCTTCAGTCCTAGAACTTTACAAAAAACAGATGGAAGAGTTTCTCCAAGATGTTGAATCATTTTGCAAACAGTACAAAATAAGATATTTAAGAATTTTAACTTCATTTCCGTTTCGTAAGCTAATTTTTCAGAAATTAAGAAAGATAAAAATTTTAAAATGAATGTTCTTAACCCCTATGCTTTTTATCTTTTACCACTCTTAGGGTTGATTTTGTTTTTCTATCTTCTTAAAGGAAGGCCAAGGGAAATTAATGTATCTAGTATTCTTTTTTGGCGAAAAATTCCCCAAACCCTTACTTCTCAGAATTTTCGCTGGCGTCTTCCACCCGAACTTCTCCTTTTTCTTCAAATTGCTCTTCTTACTCTTCTTATTTTCGCCTTAGCTCAAATTGTTCTACCTATAAGAGGGGAGAAAAAAGAATATTTGGTAGCTGTTATAGATACTACTGCAAGTATGAAAGCAAAAGATGTTAGTTCTTCTCGTTTTGATGTAGCAAAGAGGAAGGCTAAAGAATTTGTCAAAAATTTACCTCAAGGAAAAAAAGTTGCTCTCATTCAAATGGATAATATCCCTCATCTTCTTGCAAATTTTTCTGATGATAGGGCTACCCTTTTACAAAAACTTGAGGAGCTAGAAGCAAAGGATGTAGAAGGTGATGTGGAGAAAACTTTAAAATTGGCGAATTCGCTTTTCCCTCTTGGAGTAAGAAAAAAAATTGTATTTTTTACAGACGGAGCTTTCAATGTAAGCTCAAAACTTCTTTCCGAGGAAGTAGAGTTTGTAATTTTTAACTCAGGTAGACCTTCCAATATCGGAATAACTTCTTTAAAAGTAAGACCACGAATAATTGGTAGAAGAAATTATGAAGTGATGGTAAAGGTAGGAAATTTTTCTTTTGAGGAGAAAACTTTTCTTTTAAAGTTATGGCTGAAAGAAAGAGTTCTTTTTGAAAATAAGATGAAGCTTCCTCCTCAGAGAGAGGAAAGATACATATATCCGGTGAAAATAAAAGAAAAGGGAATTTTAAAAGTCGAAGTTATTCCCTACTCACGGGATGATCTTCTAGCTGATAATGTTGCTTATTGTGTTTTTGGGCCTTCCAAAAATTTAAACGTTCTTCTTGTAAGTCCAGGAAATTTGTTCTTAGAGAGGGCTTTAAGCTCATACTCTTGCATCAATCTTCAGGTAAAAAATAAAATTTTTTCTAATGAGAGACTATCTGATTATGATCTTGTTATCTTTGATGGAATTCTTCCTCCCTCTTTTTCGCAGGGAAATATAGTTTGTATTGGCACACTTCCCCTAGATTATCTTCCAGAGGAGCCTAACTTAATTGCAGACCCTGTATTGACCGAATGGAAAGCCGGCCATCCTCTCTTGCGGTTTGTTAATTTAACTGATACAAGCATAAAATATATTTTACAGGTTCCAGTTCTTCCTGGAGGCAAAGTAATTGTAAAATCTGGAGAATATCCAATTTTACAGACCTTACAAAAGGATAACTTTAAGTTAGTTTTTATTTCCTTTGATCTTTACTGTTCCAATTTTCCTCTACAGATGAGTTTTCCTATCTTTATTTTTAATCTCCTCCAGTGGTTTCATCCTGAGGTTTTCGATCCAGACTATTATCAGGTGAAAACAGGGAAAATGTTTGAGACTGTGGGAATATATAGGTTGGATGAAAGGACAGCTTTTGCAGCAAACCTTACAAGCTCAGAGGAGTCAAATCTTTTCCTTCGTTTGCCTTCTTCTCTCTTGAATAAAAGTGCTAGGAAAAGGAGTCCAATTCAAGATAAGATGATAACTGATGAGTTTTCTTTTTCTTTTCTTTTTCTTTTAATTTTTTGTCTCTTTTTACTTGTTGAGTGGTATCTTTATCATTTTCCTGTAAGGAGGCAAAGGTAAAGTGTTTATTCAATTTTCTCATCCCTGGTTTCTCCTTTTAGGACTTCTTTTCCCTTTAATTTGGTATATCTCTTCTAAGGGACATGCAGTACTTTCTCCACTTAGAAAAAGAATTGCTCTTTTTTTGCGCTTTGCTTTATTTGCCCTTCTTATTTTAAGCTTGGCAAGGACTCAAATTTGCCTTCCCACAACAGCTGAAAGTGTTTTTTTTCTTGTTGATGCCTCAGATAGTATAACTTCAGCCAATAAAGAATTTGCTCAAGAGTATGTTAAAAAATCACTTAAAAATATAGGGAAGGATGACAAGGTAGGCATTGTTCTCTTTGGAAAGGAAGCTCTTATTGAATTTCTCCCTAAAAAGGGGCTTAATTTCTCTCATTTTCATACCAGAGTTAATCCTCATCAGACTAACATAGAGGATGCTTTGCGGCTAGCAGTTGCCAACTTTCCTAAAGGAGGGCAAAAAAGAATTGTTCTTTTAACCGATGGCAACGAGACTGTAGGAGATGCAGATAAGGTAATAGATTCTTTAAAGAAAAAAAACATAAGGGTTGATGTTCTTCCCCTGGTGACAGGAAGAGAAGGAGAAGTTCTTTTAGAAAAAATAATAATACCTGAGAAAGTAAAAAAAGGTGAGAAGTTTAAAATTAAATTAATAGGTTACAGTTTTCAGGGAGTTGAAGCAATATTAAAACTTTATAGAAACGGTGAACTTTTACGCAAAGAGAAAGTTAATTTAAAAGAAGGTCAAAATGTGTTTTTATTCTCTCAGAGTCTTAAAAGTAAAGGATTTTACACTTACGAGGCGGTTTTAGAAACATGGAGAGATACAATTCCAGAAAATAATAGAGTTTATGGTTATACAGTTGTTGAGGGCGAACCTAAACTTCTTCTTTTGACAGAGAAACCCAATCTTATTCCTCAGTTTTTAAAATCTTTTAATAGAGAAAAATTCCAATTGGAAATTAAATCTATCCTCGATGCTCCCTCCTCGCTCAGCGAGCTTAAAAACTATGATGCAATTATTCTTGATGATGTTTCCGCATTTAAACTTTCTTCTCATCAGTTAAAGATTTTGGAAAGTTATGTCAAAGACTTAGGAGGAGGACTTCTTGCTATTGGAGGAAAAGAAAGTTTTGGTTTAGGAGGCTATCAGGGTACATCATTAGAGGAGGCTTTACCTGTTTACGCTGGTGCCCAGGAGAGGTTAGTTTTTCCCAATGTGACTGTTGTTTTAGTGATTGATAAATCGGGGAGTATGGGTGGAAATGTAGGTAATAGAGGAGATGCCGCATCTTCTTCTGAAAGTAAGCTTCTTTTGGCTAAAAAGGCGGCCATGGCTGTTGTTGATCTTTTAACAGGATATGAGAATATAGGAGTTTTAAGTTTTGATACTACTCCTCGGTGGACAGTTCCTATTCAATCAGTAGCTGATAGATCACGTATAGCTGAGCAGTTAAGTTCTCTTGTAGCTGGCGGAGGTACATCTCTTTTTCCAGCACTAAAGGAGGCTTTTGAGAAGCTAAGAAAAGAAAATAGCATAGTGAAACACATCATTGTTCTATCTGATGGTCTTTCTGAGAAAGGTGAGTTTGAGAAAATAGTGAAAAAAATGGCAGAGGCAAAAATTACAGTGAGTACTGTAGCTATTGGTAATGATGCAGACATAGAACTTATGAAAAATATTGCTCAATGGGGAAAGGGAAAATTTTATTTCACCTCTGACATACATTCTCTTCCCCGCATTTTTACCACCGAAGTTTTAAGAGTGAGCCGTTCCCTTACAGTAGAGGAGCCCTTTATTCCTTTGATAAATGAAGATAGTCCCATTCTTTCCAGTGAGGACAAGAAAAATATTCCTCCTTTAAAAGGTTATCTTGTCACAACACCAAAAAGTGTTTCTTATGTTCATATGTATTCTCCTAGAAAGGATCCTCTTATTGTCACCTGGCGTTACGGATTAGGAAAAGCGGCTGCTTTAACATTTGATTTAAATGGACCTTGGTCAAGAGACTGGCAGAGATGGTCAGGATATTCTGAGATTTTTGCAAACCTTATAAACTGGATTTTACCACGAAGTGAGGGTACTCTTTTTCCTTTAGCTGAGGTTGAAGAAGAAAAAGGTCATCTTCTTGTTGATGCAATTAGCAAAGAAGGGGAATTTATTAACTTTCTTTCTTTAAAAGCTCAAGTTGTAAATCCTCAGGGTGAGGTGCAAACTATCTCTCTAAAACAAACCGCTCCTGGAAGATATGAAGGTTTTTTTTCCGCTGATGAGGTGGGCTCATATATGATTAGTGTTTTTGATGAGAATAAATTATTTTCTCCTCAAATTACAGGAACAGTTGTTCCTTACTCGTCTGAGTATAGAAAACTTATCATTAGAAAGGATCTTTTGTATCAGTTAGTCTCTCAGACTGGAGGCAAGATTCTAAAATCAACCGAAGATTTTTTTCCAAGACGAAAAATTTCTCTCTCTGAGCCAAAAGATATCTGGTCTTTCTTGGTGCTTTTTGCTTCTTTCCTTTTTCTTGCAGATGTTGGTGTTAGAACAGTCTCTTCTCATATTTGGAAATTACTGGTAAAAAAATTTCGCTTAATAGTAAAAGAAAAACTTGAAGCTGTTTTTTATTCCGGAGGGGAATCTTTAGAGGATTATGAAAAGGTTATAAGAGAAAATAAAGAGATTCAAAGAAAAAAACTTTCCCAAGCATTAAAATCAAGAACAGAAAGAGATGATAGCTATTCCAGACTCCTTCATTATATGGCTCAACGAAGGAAGAAAAATAAGGATTAAACTTTAATTGGATACCTTCCAAATTCTTTTGCAGTATTCAGAAAGGTAAGAAAATTTTCCAGAGGAGTATCAAGCTGTACATGATGGGTGGGGGATATAATGAATCCTCCACCAGGTGCCATTGTTTTTATTCTTTCTAATACCTCTCTTTTTACCTCTTCTCTTGTCCCAAAGGGAAGAGTATACTGCTCATCAATAGTTCCCCAGAAGGAAAGCTTCTTTCCAGTCCTTAAGATAGCTGTTGCCTCTGCCCTTATCTTCTCGGGAGGAAGAAATTTTTCTTGCAGTAACATCTAAGTTTCTCCACTAACCTATCAAGCTCATCACCTAACTTCTCTACCTGACCTAAGCTAGCAACTATCTTTTGTCTTGATCTTCCCTTTTTATCCCGGTAAGATTTTACAATCTTTCACATATGGGAA
>CAYRAK010000016.1:0-16650 GCA_964422215.1 uncultured Clostridia bacterium
AGAAGAGGCTATTCCCTCTATATATAAGATAAGTCTTTGAGAACTTCCCCAAGTTGTAATTTTCTTATACTTTATTCTCTCCTCTCTTAAAAAAATCTCTCCTTTTTCCTTAAACTGAGCTAAAACATCCTTTGTCATTAAGGGCGGTAGATCCTCTACTCCAATTTCTAAAACAGCCGCAAGTTCCATTATGTCACCCCTTCTAAGTTAGACTCTCTTTTGATATTTCTTTTTCCAATGTTGCAGATAAGTTTTTGCACATCCTTTAGCTAAATCTCTTACTCTTTTTATATATCTTTCCCTCTCATTAACTCCCAGAGCTCCTCGAGCATCAAGCAGGTTAAAAGTATGAGAACATTTGAGAACATAATCATAGGCTGGAAGAAAAAGTCCTTTTTCTAAGAGCTTTTTAGCTTCCTCTTCGTATGTTTGAAAAAGTTTTCTTTGAATAACAGGATCCACAACTTCAAAGTTGTAACGGGAAAATTGAACTTCACTGTCAAAGTGCAAATCTTTATATTTTATTTTTTCACTCCATATTATATCAAATACATTATCAACTTCCTGAATACACATTGCTATTCTTTCAAGTCCATAGGTAAGTTCTACAGAAACAGGGTTAAGATTTACCCCTCCTGCTTGTTGAAAGTAGGTAAACTGGGTAATCTCCATACCATCAACTCTTACCTCCCAACCGAGTCCCCATGCCCCTAAAGTGGGAGATTCCCAGTCATCCTCAAGGAACTTAATATCATGGTTGAGAAGATTTATGCCAATTTCTCTTAAACTATCAAGATAAATTTGCTGTATATTATCAGGGGGGGGCTTTAATATAACCTGATATTGATAGTGTAGTCGAAGACGATTCGGATTTTGTCCATACCGACCATCAGTAGGTCTACGAGAAGGCTCTACATAGGCAACTCGCCAAGATTCAGGATCAAGCACTCTAAAAAAAGTTATAGGATTAAATGTTCCGGCACCCTTTTCTACATCATAGGGTTGCCAGATAAGACATCCTTGTTTCTGCCAAAATTTTTGTAGTCTCTGTATAATCTCCTGAAAGGTTAACTTTTTCTCTTTGTTTCCTTGAACCACCTGAATCTTTATCTTAGAAAGTTTTTCATCCATTGTATCTTTATCTATATCAATGTTCGTGAATTATAATATAAGCAGAGAAGGTAAAAGTCAAGCAATGAACAAAACCTTGCTTTTTTCTTCATCAATAGTAAAATAGGAAAAAAGAGGGTAATTTAATGGCTATTGAGAAGGGGTCCTATAAAGAAAGACGTAAAGGAAAATCATTTATAAGAAAATTTAGAATACTTCTAAAAAAAGCCCTTTTGACAAATGACTCTCCAGAAAAACTTGCTCGAGGTTTTGCTATAGGTGTATTCTGGGGAGTACTTCCTACTTTTGGTCTCGCAGCACTTTTTTCCCTACCTACAGCAATCCTTCTTAAGGCAAACAGACTTACAGCTATTGTAGGAACTTTTGTATCTAATCCCTTTACCATCCCCTTTTATATCTTATGGGCCACTCAAATAGGTAATTTTATTTTAAAAATAGGCAAATTTCATTTTAGTTGGCAAATATTCAATATAAAATATCTTCTTCTTCTAAGTAGATCACTTCTGGTAGGAAGTATCATTCTGGCAACTATTATGGCATTTTCAAGCTATGGAATATTTTTGCTTATTTTCCCCTTTATACGTAAAGCCTTTCACAGGACTGCTCGTTCTTCCTCAAAAGGATAACTTTTGCTGCAAAGAGGAAGGAGGATTTTCATTTAAATATTCATACAAAAGGTGTGTTGCAACTCGACCCTTTGGGGTGCGATTTATCAGGCCTTCTCTAATAAGATAAGGCTCATATACCTCTTCTATAGTGTCTGGTTCCTCATTAACTGCCATAGCTAAAGTCTTCAACCCTACAGGCCCACCTCCAAACTTATACAAAATTGCGTGGAGAATTTTTCTATCCATAGGGTCAAGTCCTCTATTATCAATTTCTAACATAGCAAGAGCTTCTCGAGCGACATCCTCTGTAATTATTCCTTTTCCCTTTATTTGAGCATAATCTCTGCTTCGGCGTAAAAGTCTGTTGGCAATGCGGGGAGTCCCTCTTGATCTTTTGGCTATTTCTCTTGCTCCTCCCTCTTCTATTTTGATATTAAGTATTCGAGCAGAACGCATCACTATAGCGAAAAGCTCATCAATCTCATAAAAATCTAGGTGGCTTATAACTCCAAATCTATTACGCAACGGAGAGGTAAGAAGTCCTGCCCTGGTTGTTGCTCCTACTAAAGTAAAACGAGGAAGTGGGATTTTCACCGAGCGGGTGCTTGTGCCTTTCCCTAAAACTATATCTACTTTAAAATCCTCCATAGCTGAGTAAAGTATTTCCTCAACCTGAGGAGGAAGACGATGAATCTCATCAATAAACAAAATATCTCCATCTTGAAGTTGGCTGTTGGTGAGAATTTTGGCAAGATCACCAGGCTTGTCAATAGCCGAACCACTTGTAGAATAAATACTTTTCCCCATCTCTCGGGCAATGATATAGGCTAAAGTAGTTTTACCAAGACCAGGAGGACCATATAAGAGTGTGTGGTCCAGGGGATCACCTCTCTCATAAGCAGCTTTTATAAATATTTCAAGTTTTTCTTTTAATTTCTTCTGCCCAACAAAATCAACCATTCTTGTCGGACGAAGAGTGAGTTCAATTCCTTTATCTTCCTTTTGTAACTTTGGAGTAGTAAGATTTTCCTCTTCCCTTTCATTAAACATACTTTAAAGCCTCCTTAATGAGATTGGTTAAATCATTCACGGTTTCTTTTTTTTCATGAAGAACTTTAGCAATTGCCTTTTGGGCCTCAGTCTTTGTGTAACCAAGGGAAATAAGAGCAGCAACACCATCTTCAGCTAAACCTTCCTTTTCAATAAAAGCAGGCTTTCTCTCCAAACTTTCTCTTAGTTCTAAAATTAGACGTTGAGCAGTTTTTCTTCCAATTCCGGGCATATTCATAAGTTCCGATAGATTTCCTTCTGTAATAATTTTTTTCAGCTGTGAAGGAGATACTCTGGTAAACATTCTCAACGCACTACGAGGACCAATTTTTGAAATAGAAATCAGGTTAAGAAAAAACTCTCTATCATCTGGATTTAGAAATCCATAAAAGGCCATTTTGTTTTCTTTAAACTCAAGATAGGTATATATCTTTACTTTTTCTTCCAAGGCAGGCAAATGTTCAAAAATAGAAAAAGGTATATTTATCTCATATCCCACTCCATGCACATCTACAACTATCCAAGAAGGTTTTTTTTCCTTGAGAATCCCCTCTACGTAATAAACCATCTCACTTTTTACTCTCTCTGTAAACTGTTATAGCTAAATCAGGACAAACTAAACTACAAATACCACAGCCTGTGCACTTATCACTTCCATTAAAAGTAGCAGTATGATAGCCTTTACGGTTAAACTCAGAACTAAGATGTATCAAATTGTGGGGACAAAATTGAACACAAAATGCACATCCTTTACATCTTTCAGCATCTATCTTTATTCTAGGTATAATCGCCTCCTTTTTTCTGTAAATGTAACAGATTTTATATAGAGGTCAAGAGTGAAAAGTATTTGACAAATATACAATTGCTATAAGAATAGTGCAGAAAAATAATAGGAGACAATAAAATGAGGCATGTATATCTGGATTATGCTGCTACCACTCCCACTTATCTTGAAGTAATAGAGGAGCCTTTCTTTGACAAAATTTATGGAAATTCTTCTTCTATTTATCGATTAGCTCAAAAGGCAAAAGGAGCAATTGAGGAAACAAGAGAAAGGGTGGCAAACCTTATCAATGCAAAAAGAGAAATGACAAACGAAGAGAAAAGAGTCAAAGTTCTAAAAGATAGACTATATAAAGACCTGAAGAACCAGAAGTTTCTCAAGGATCAATAAGATTTAGTTTAGGAAAATATACCACAGAAGAAGATATTAATCGTGTAATTCAAGTTTTGCCTCAGATTGTAGAAAGATTAAGATCGATATCTATAATGGAAAAAAGCAAAAAAAACAAATTAAGTAGGAAAGTAAAGATAACCAAGCTAATTTTTCGAAAGAGAGAGAAATTAGAAGACAGAATAGTCCGTGAAATTCTCTTGGTCATATTTATAAATGGAAAAGAATTTGTAACCATTCAATGTAGCCCTGATAAGCTGGAATATTTAACCATTGGATTTTTGCTTTTTCAAGGTTTTATTAAAGAAGAAAAAGATATAAAAAAGTGACTTTAAATGATAAGGACTGGTATGTAAGATTTGGAACATAACACGGTAGATAAAATCTTTGAAGAATGTTTTATCAAAAAACTCCACACGCAAGACAAAGCTCTCGTATTGAGTGGAAGAGTGAGCTCAGAGATTCTTATCAAATCAGCAAAAAGAAAAATTCCCCTTCTATACCCACGATTATTTTTCTTTCTCCCTTGCTTTAAAAATCCCGGTTGAAATGTACCTTTCCCCTGTGTCGGGAAGAATAACTACAACAACCTTACCTTTATTTTCCTCTCTTGCGCCCACCTGTAAAGCAGCATAGAGAGCTGCACCACTTGATATTCCTGCCAGAACTCCTTCTATTCTAGCCAATTTTCGAGTCATTTCCACAGACTCTGAATAGCTTACTGTTATAATCTCATCAATCAATTTCAGATCAAGTACCTGTGGTATGAATCCCGCTCCTATACCTTGAATTTTGTGAGGACCGGGAGATCCTCCCGAGAGAATGGGAGACTCAGCAGGCTCTACTCCAACCACATACAACGAAGGTTTTTTCTCTTTGATATATTGGGCAACTCCAGTAATAGTTCCTCCAGTACCTATTCCAGCAACTATAATATCAACTTTTCCATCTGTATCATCCCATATCTCTTTACCTGTAGTTTTTCTATGGATTGCAGGGTTTGCTGGATTGCGAAACTGTTGAGGAACAAAAACTCTTGGATCCTGCATAGCCATCTCTTCAGCTTTTTTAACCGCTCCTCTCATACCTTCTTCTGTAGGGGTTAAAATCAAATCTGCTCCAAAAGCTTCAAATATGGCTCTTCTTTCCTCACTTGCATCCTCAGGCATTACTAAGATAAGTTTGTAGCCTTTTACTGCACAGACAAATGCAAGGGCACAACCTGTATTTCCAGAGGTAGGTTCAACTATTATAGAAGTACGAGGATTTATGAATCCCCCTTTTTCTGCAGCCTCCAGCATTGCTACACCAATTCTATCTTTCACACTTCCACAAGGATTAAAAAACTCAAGTTTTGCTATAATCTCAGCTTTCACTCCCTTCGCTATACGACTGAGCCTTACCATAGGAGTTTTACCAATAGTCTGAGTAATATCATCATATATCTTTGGCATTGGTTGCTCTCCATATATGGTATTGTGTTTTAATTATACGCATTTAATTTAACTCCGTCAATTTTTCGCATAGTTGACAAAAAAATAATATTAAATATATTTTTTGAAAAGTTTATTTTACAAAAAAGATACAATATCTATAATATTTCGCAAAAATAGATTATGAATTTAATAATCTTTTAAGAAAACAACTTGCTTCAAAGTGGTGGTGGGTAGAAATGAGGAGAAGCTATACAAAAAGAGATTAAGTTAACTGCCTCTTTTACAGTAAGATACAGTAAAGCAAAAGAGAAAGAAGTAAAAGTTATACATAACCGTCTATTAGATTCAAAGGAGAAAATTATTAAAAGCCTCTCCACATCTTTGTATTATTCCAGAAAAATTGCGGATTTACTAAGGCTTCGATTAAAAATTCAATGTTTCAAGTTTATGCATAATTAATAACTAATCTTATTAGGTACTTGACAAAATTTGTCTTAAATATATTTATTCATAGTCAACTTTATTTTGTTAAAAATTGCAACTGAGGAAGAATAGATGTCAGAGGAAACTGGACAAATTGAGGCACTGAAAGATAAACTTTGCAAAGAGGTAGATAAAAAGTACTTTGGTTGGGAAGATTTTATATAAAATGAAAGTTAATTATCTTCGTCTTTCTGTTACTGATTTTTGTAATTTAAGTTGTATATATTGTCAACCCAAACCGATAAAACACCTTAATAGGGAGGAATTGCTCCGATTTGAGGAAATAAGGTATCTTATTAAATTGATGGTTTCGTGGGGTATAAATAAGATAAGAATCACCGGGGGTGAGCCTTTAAGGAGAAGAGGTATTGTCAGCTTAGTTAGGATGCTAAGTAACATAAAAGGAATAAAAGAATTAGTCATGACCACTAATGGAGTGGAACTTGAAAAATTTGCTTCAGAATTAAAAAAAGCAGGCTTATCACGCGTAAATATAAGCCTGGACAGCTTAAACAGAAAAAAATTTGTCCAAATTACAGGAAAAGACAAACTAATAGATGTGTTAAGAGGAATAGAGGCAGCAAAAGAAAATAACCTCCATCCAATAAAGATTAACGTGGTGGTTTTAAAGGGAATAAACGAAGATGAAATTCTTGATTTTGTCAGATTTGGTAGTGAAAAAAAGCTTATAATACGTTTTATTGAGTATATGCAAATTAATCAGAGCTATCCTAATAATTTATACCTACCAAATTTTGTTGTTAAGCAAATAATAGAGAAACACTGGGGACCCTTAGAACCTGTCTCTTCTCTTGATTCCAGCTCGGCAAGGTACTTCAAACCTAAAGATAGCAATGTTCTTTTAGGATTTATAAGCCCTGTAAGTAGCCCGTTTTGCTCTTCTTGTAATCGTCTGCGTCTTACTGCTGAGGGAAAACTCTATCCTTGCCTTCTTGAAAACTTTGCTGTAGACTTAAAAAAAGCACTCCGTAGAAATGATGAAGTCTATATCAAACACCTCTTTGATTGGGCAATAAAAAATAAGTCTAGAAAATACAGAAAATTATGTAAAACAGACAAATTCATGTGTCAAATCGGAGGATGAAATATTTTATCTTTTATACTCCACAAATCGATCAAAAACTTCCATGAGTTCTTCTATTTTTTTGTTTTTCTCTTTTTCATCAGAAGAATCTATAGCCTCAGCTACACAGGTTTCAACATGATTTTTCAATATAATGTGACCAACCTTTCTCAAGGCACCATAAACAGCAGAAATTTGGAGTAAAATATCAACGCAATATTTTTTCTCCTCGACCATTCGCTGTATTCCTTTTATCTGGCCTTCAATACGTTTTAACCTTATAAGAGAGTCCTTTTGAACCTTTGGAGTAAGCATACTAATCTCCTTCTTTATTTTCTCAATTTTTCGCATCAATTATATGCATAAGATCTTTCCCAGTCAATAAATATGCCCTCAAAAATAGATATTGTGGAAAAATTTTCCCCTGATCCTGACACTATTATAAAAGAAGAGAAGGTGCTCACTAAGGAAAGATTTGATCTTTACCTTTTTGCCTGTGATGCACTGGTGCTTCATAAATTTCAGGCAAAATACGAAGCTGTTGTCTCGAGTACAGCTTTTCAAGCCCTTGGAACAGGATGCCCCATTTTTGCTCCAAGACACTCGGATTTTTTCCGACCATTTTCTGAAGAGGAAGTTTTAAAATATGTGGATAGAGAAGAGCTCAAATCTAATTTAATTGAGGTTCTTAATAACAAAGAGAAATCTAAAAAACTAAGAGAGGCTGCTTTCCATTTTGTGGAAAAACACTCCGGAGAGAACATAGCAAAGAAATACCTTGATTTATTTAAAAAATTAATTTCCTCAAGAGGATAGTTTTAAGAGGAGCGACAACTTTCTATCAGATCATTCAGTTTACAAGTCGCTACACAGATACAGGTATCCGCAGCACCATAGTAAATTTTTACTTCCTCATTATCCTCCACAATTGCCCCACAGGTAAATATTACATTGGGAACATCACCAGTTCTCTCATACATTTCTCTTGGAGAAATAATTGGGATCCGTGATCTTCCTATTAATTTAGAAGGATCCTCCAGATCAAAAAGAGCACATCCTAAACGATATATCTTGCCAGCTCCTGTACCTTTTACTCCATGATAAATTTCTAACCATCCTTCCTTTGTTTCAATAGGAGCAGCCCCCGCTCCTATTTTATCTGCATCCCAAAATCCGGGACGCACTTCCATAACAACTTTAGACCTTCCCCAGTAGATCAGATCAGATGAATAAGATATCCACATATCTGCTACCTGCCCTATGTGAGGTCTATCAAAGCGAACATATAAGTTATTTATTTTTTTAGGAAATAAAGCTGCATCTTTATTTCCCGGCTCAGATACAAGACCAAGACGCCTAACACTCTTAAAATCGGTTGTTTCTGCAAGGGCAACTCTCGGTCCATACTTGGAGTAAGCAGTATAAAATATGTAGTATTTATTGTCTTCAAAAAAAGTGATTCGTGGATCTTCTACTCCTCTTTTCTCATAAGTGGCAAAAGGCTCCTCTTCAGCAGGTTTCATAAAAGGCTCTTTTTCTATCTCAAAATCATAACCGTTTAAGCTTTTTGCTAGAAGTAGACAAGACCATCCCTCAAGAGTTTCAACCCTTAAAAGCAAAAGATACTGACCATTATATTTTACAGCTCCTGCATTAAACACAGTGTTACATGTAAAAGGAATATCATCCCGATCAATAATAGGATTTCCTTCAAATCTTTTTACAATATCCTGAGGATATTTATGTATATGGTCCATTTCTTTCCTCCTTCCAGCATTGTTATATATCAAATAAAAATAAAAAAATGCACTTGTCAAGAAAAAAGTTTATTAATTTTTTGTCACAAAAGTTATTATTTCCTTGACATACCTTTCTTTAAATAAATAATTGTTATAAATCAAAAGTTAAAGATGAGGTGATGTAACAATGAGAGTAAAAGTGAGAGACAAAGTCTATCATTTTCATTTTAAACTGAGAGCAAAAGAGCTACTCCAGAAATTAAATCTTCAACCACAAAGTAGCATCGTTATCCGAAATGGAGATGTTATAACCGAAGACGAGTTCATAGAAGAAGATGATGAGGTTGAAATCATCAATACCATTTCGGGGGGATAATGGATGAAATGTCGCAGGTGTAAAGATAAGGGAAAAATAGAGAAAGCTGTTATCTTTTTACCTCACCACAATCTTGCTCTTTGTAAAAACTGCTTTATTGACTGGTATGAGAAACAGCTTGAGCGAATGATTAAAAAAATGAAGATGTTCACTAAAAAAGATAAAATTCTTGTGGCAGTATCTGGAGGCAAGGATAGTTTAGCTGCCTGGTATGCATTAAACAAGTTAGGGTATAAAGCAGATGGAATGCACATTAATCTAGGAATAGATGAAGGGGGGTATTCCCCTAATTCATACAAAAAATCAGAGGCTTTAAGTCGTAAAATAAAAAGGCCCTTACATGTAATTGACATAAAAAAATATTTCGGAAAAGGCATTATCGAGTTAAATAAATTAACAAAACAACCTCCTTGTTCTATCTGTGGGCTAATAAAGCGGTATTTTACTAATAAGATCACTCTAGAGAATGGTTACTATTGTGTAGTCACTGGTCATAACTTAGATGATGAGGTAGCTACTCTTCTTTCTAATACATTATCCTGGGAGACAGGTTATTTAGCTCGACAAGCTCCTGTCTTGTCTGAAAAACAAGGTCTTGCTCGGAAAGTAAAACCCCTTGTTGGATTTACGGAAAAAGAAAATGCTCTTTATTGTCTTCTCAGAGGAATTGATTACATTGCTGATGAATGCCCTCTCTCAGTTGGTGCCAGTACGCTCTTTTATAAAAGGATATTAAATGAAATCGAAGAAAGATCTCCAGGAACAAAACTTCGTTTTTATTTTAATTTTCAGAAAAAACTTCACCCACTCCTTTCAAAAAAAATCACTCCTCAGCTTAGACCATGTTCCTCTTGTGGTCAACCAACCACAGCCGATAAGCTTTGCACTTTCTGTAGATTTAAAGAAAGAGTAAAAAATTATACAGAGATGAACTTGTCCTAACTGAGAAAATCGAGGTAATTACTACCTATTAGCTAATCTCATCTACCATTTTCGAAACACATTTTGCTATAGCAGGAGACGCTGTAAGACCTGGAGATTCTATACCTATGAGATTTATTAAACCAGGTAGACCTTTTTCAGACTCATGAGAGATTACAAAATCTCGAAAATCCTCATCTGGTCTTTGTAGTTTGGGTCTTATTCCAGACATAGCAGGTGAGAGCTCGTCTAACTTTACACTGGGAAGATATTTCCTTATAGAATTGTAAAATTCTTTCTTTTTTGATTCTATATTATAATTAATCTCATCTACAAAATAAGCATTAGGACCAAATTTAATACTCCCAGTTAAATCTAGACCGGCATGTATGCCAATAGAAAATTTCCCCGGTATTGGGTAAATTAGATGGTTCAATAATCTTTTGTTCCAGGAAAAATAGTCTCCTTTACAGAAATGTAACCTATAACCTGCTTTATCTATATCTATTCCCACCATTTGTGCTATTTTATCTGAACTTAAACCTGCTGAATTGACAAGAATTCTAGCAGTGACCTCTTCTATTCCTGAATTTTTTACTTTGATTTTAAATCCATCCCTTACCTTCTCAATATTAATAACCTCAGAATGATACGCAAAAAGAGCACCATTTGACTCTGCTACACTGGCAAAATGCTTCATTAATCCATGGGAGTCCAATATTCCTGAAGAGGGAGAATATATCGCTAATTTAGCATCTACATAGGGCTCTATTTTTTTAATATCCTTTCTTTCATAGAATTTGAGACCTTCAACACCGTTTCTCTCGCCTCTTTCTTTTAAAACTTCCAGCATCTTGATTTCTTCATCATTTGTAGCTACAATAAATTTGCCCAATTTTTTAAAACCAATATTGTTCTTTTTACAAATATTGTAAAGCATTCTATTACCTTCAACGCAGAGTTTAGCCTTTAAAGAACCGGGAGGGTAATGTATGCCAGCATGGATAACTTCACTGTTTCTACTACTGGTTTCTTGTCCAAAACTACTGTGGCGTTCTACTATAACAACACTATATTTTTTAGAAAGTTCACTTGCAACGGCTAATCCCACAACACCTGCCCCAACTATGAGTACATCAATGTCAGTCATGATAGATTATCTCCATCTTTTCAAAATTGAGTTTTAAATTAATATATTTTTCTCATTTTTAAATGTCAAATTTGATCTTAAAAATTTTTCCTCGGGAACTTCAGGAATTTAATCTTGGAATTACTGTATTGATAATTAAAATAAAATCGATTGACATTTTTTTATAAATATACATGATTAAAATGGTAATATTAATTGAAGGCTATAATGGAAGACAAAATTTTTAAAGTAATTGATTGTATCGGGGACAACTGTCCAATGCCTCTTATTAAAACAAGAGAGGCAATAATAAAAAGCGAGAAAGGAGATGTAAATCTTAATAGCACTTATCAATTTGCAGATGTTATTAGAGAACATATAAAAGAAAGACTTGAGCTATTGGGGGATGTGAAAGAAGTGAAAGTAATATTTAATGATGAGACATAAGTTTAGCAAAAATTAAAATCGGAGGTAAACTCATGAGAAAATTCAAAAAATATCTTTTTACAGTAGTAGCTGTAGTAGGATTCCTGGTTCTTTGTGTTTTTACCAGATTTCCTATAGAGGCTGTTAAAGTGGTATCCTCGGTAGGGAAAACTTTTAAACAAGTGATATTAAAAGAAAAACCCTCTTACTCTGAAGGATTTGATGTAATCACCAGTGCCTCTATCCGCGTTGATGATTCTAATTCTTCTCGAAAATCCTAAAAACCCAAGTAGCTAATATAGTTAGCGAGATTATCTTCCGCTCTACATAATACCCAAGCCACAAGATGGAGAGAAAAACTGCTTCAACCTTAAGATTCTTTACCTTGATTTGTTACTTGATTAAATATCTTTCGTAAATATAATTGATAGGTAATACATCTTAAGTGAAAAAAATGAACAATAATGAACTGATAAGAGAAATTACCCGCCTTAGAAAAGAGAAAGATGCTGTTATCCTTGCTCATAATTACCAAAGAGGCGAAATTCAAGATATAGCAGATTTTGTTGGAGACTCTCTTGGATTAAGCAAGGAAGCAGCAAAACTTTCTTGTAAAATTATTGTTTTTTGTGGAGTTGATTTTATGGCAGAGACAGCAAAGATACTCTCTCCCGAAAAAATTGTTCTCCTACCCAGAAAAGAAGCTAGCTGCCCTATGGCAGGTATGATTACAAGAGAAAAATTGCTAGAACTTAAAGCAAAATATCCTGAAGCTAAAGTTGTCTCCTATGTCAACACAACTGCGGAGGTAAAAGCAGAAAGTGATGTTTGTTGCACATCCTCTAACGCCTTAAAAGTTGTCCAAAACATAGATGCAAAAAAAATTATATTTGTCCCTGATCGAAATCTAGCAAGTTATGTATCCAGATTTACTGATAAAGAAATTATCCCCTATGATGGTTATTGTTATGTACATGAAAAATTTCGTGCAGAAGACATAAAAACGGCAAAAAGAATTTACCCTGAAGCAAAAGTTTTCGTCCACCCTGAGTGTCGTCCTGAAGTTATTGATTTAGCTGATGAGGTAGCAAGTACCGGAGGAATGGTAAAACTTGCACAATTATCAAAAGCAAAAAGGTTCATTATTGGCACTGAGGAGGGATTAATTTACAGATTAAAAAAAGAAAACCCAGAAAAGGAGTTTTTTAGTGCCGGCCCCGCCCGTATATGTATCAATATGAAATTGATAACTCTTGAAGATGTCTATTTATCATTAAAAGAGGAAAGATACAAGGTTGAAATAGAGGATGTCATTCGTATAAGAGCTAAGAAAGCAATTAATGAAATGTTAAAATATGTCTGAAAACAAGAAGAATAATATAATTACTCACCCAAAAAAAGCAAAAGGATTGGTAGATTAATAATTTGTTTGTTTACTTTCTTTATTATGTTATGAGGAATATTTAATAAAGTTATACCTGGAGAAAAAATCTTTTTCTATCCCGGGTTTTAAAACGAAAAAAAGGTGACTTTCACACTTGCAGTCACTTGAGCCAAATCCAGAGATTATTGTTTTAAACTGACTACTGGCAGCAATCTTCCTCGCAAGTTGACACTCCCACCTTATCCCCTTTTTAACCCATACCTCTCTTATTTCAACCTTGGGGTTTTTTAATAGATAGTCGATATGCCAAAAAATCTTTTTATTTTCTCTAAGGTGTCTTTTAATTCTTTTTTCCAAGTTATTTTGTCCAGAACCCACATAAATATAAAAACCCCGAGGAAAATAAAACTCCCCTAACTTTCCAATTTGCACATTTGTTTTATTTTTTACCTCAATTAAAAGAGCATAAGTGCCCCTCATCCTAGACTTCCCACCTTTTCTCCTCTTACTTTCTTTCTCATTTTCTCGCTCATCTCAACAAGATAGGAAAAATTATCCTTGGTAACAGGAGCAAAAATATAGGAAGATTCCTGAGATAAAAACTGAGCCATTCTTTCCACTCCTAACTTACCTTCTTTTTGAAATTTATCAACAGCTACCAAAATAGGATAGGCGTGTGAGGATATGCAAGCAAATTCAGCTTCCTTTAGTGCATAGATATTTCCATTAAAAGAAATAGACACCCCTCCATTTTTGCGCACAACCCTTAAGGCATCTGCATCAGTTATACTATCTCCCACATACATTGTGTCTTTTATTTCGCATCTTGTTTGAGAAACCACCTTTTTTACCGCTTTTGTTTTCTCTTCTCCTCCTATTGGATTAACCTTATCCATAAGGTATCTACACTGCATAGAAGGTATCTCTGTAAAAAATATCTCATCAAGCCTTGATAAAGTTTTTTTATCTAAAGGAGATATATCCTTTTTTCTTTCTTTGAGAGGACTTAAAGAAAGGTTTATAATATCCTTGTAGAATTTGATTAATTTTTTCTTTTCTTCATTAGAAATAGGGTGCCTATCAAGATCTAAAAAGGTAGAAACTGTATTCTCTAGAGGAAAACCGGTTATCTTGCAAAGAGCATGTATATAAGGAGTATAACTTGTACTTATGATGAACGTTTTTATTCTTAATCGGGTTTCTCTTAGCATATTTTTCGCATTTGGGACAAACCTTATACTTTCCTTGCAGAAATCTTCAACTTGTTTATTAGTAAGTCCATATGCTTTAAAAAAGGGTACAATAAGCTTTAAGGTATTACCTGCAACATACCCTTCCCTCCTTATTACATCGGCAAGATAATCATCATATCTGCTAATCAAGGTAAAAAATTTTCCCCCTTGAGGGAGAAAATGCTGACATATCTCAAAGGCATTATCATTAAGGGTTACAGGTCCCTCACAATCTATACAGAGAAGTTTCATTTATACCTCTAGATTATCAATTAAAACAGGATTTTTAATTTTGTACACATCTATTTTTCTTTCAGCAAGTAGTTTAAGTGTGTTTAAAATAAAGGGAATTTCTCTTTTTTTCTGTTCCTCCCTAATCGCAGCAAAAAGTGGCTCTTTTTCTCCCTCCTCTCTTTTAATTTCTTTTAAACTTTTATTTTTTAACTTCTCCTCTATTTTTTTCCAGAGGGGGTCAAATTTTTCTCCTCGCAGGGAAAATTTGCAATAGGTTATAGAAGGTCCTGCATCAAGCTCCGGAGTAACTTTATGAATCATTATTCCTGTATCTTTCATTCTTTTTTCTATTAGCTGCCATATCACTTCCTGCCAGGTTCCTTTTGGACCTCCAGGAGCTGCAGGATGAAGATTAAGTATGTAAAATTTTTTGCAAAACTCCTCTCCGAGAATGAGCATGTAGCCAGCAAGAAAAATGATATCAACAGGACATTTCCCTATCATTTCTATTACCTTCTCATCATAAAGCATCCTCCATTGGTTAATTAAGCCAGGATTTCCCTTTTTTTCCTCCTTCAGACCTTTTCTCCTTAACTCTGGATAAAACTTAGAAGAAGAAAGACAAATAAGGGGTATTTTAAGTTGCCTGCATAATTTAATAAATTCATCACTTTCTTTTTTTTCCGCCCATTCTCTATTACTAAACACATAAGAAATCTCAACAGGACCTATTCTGCCTTCTTTCACTGCTCTCCAGGTCTTCTGGAGAAGATCTTGGGCTTGCTTATCTTTTCCTGTAGAAAACCAGCCGATCTTAAAACTCACTTTTTGTCTCCTTTTTTGTTAAAAATTTAGACAAAAAATCTCTTTCAGGATAATTAAATCTGCCAAATCCAGTAACACTTTCTGCAGCAGCTTCTGTTCCTATTTTTGCACATTCGAAAAGAGGCATACTCTTTAAAAGCCCCGCAAGAAAACCAGCGGCATACACATCACCTGCACCTGTTGTATCCAAAGCTTCCGTCTTCCGAGCAGATATAAACCACTCTCCTTCATGAGAAGCTATCCAGGAGCCTTGCTGTCCAAGTTTACATACTACTACTTTCACTCCCCACTTAAGTATCTCTTGAGCTCCTCTCTTAAAATCTATACCAGTTAAAATTTCAATTTCTCTTTTTGTCAAAAAAAGCACGTAAGTTTTCTTTAAAAGAGGAAAAAGAGTATTCCATCCCTGTCTTATATAAGGCTCACCTGGGTCAAAACTTACAAGAGTACTTGTTTTAAGAATACTCTCTCTTTGAGCATGAAAAGGTTTTTCTCCCAAGAAAGATGTGTTATGGAAAAATTTTGCTCTTTCAATGTAAGATAAATCAATATCTTTCAAAGAAAGATCATTGTTAATATTGGGAAGAACAAATATACTTCTTTCTCCTTCATCATCAACTAAGACAAGACAAATACCACTTTTTCCTTCTCTTTTGATTCTACTTGTGTCCACTCCTGCTTGAGATAAGTCTTCAATTAAAAAATCTCCTTCCTCATCTTCTCCAGCCTTACCTATAAATCCACAGGAAAATCCCATTTTAGAAAGTGCATATATAGTGTTCGCTGCCGAACCCCCTCCACTTTTGGTAACAAATTCTCCCTCACTTTCTAAAAGTTTTTTTATCCGTTCAAATTCTTCAAAGTTAACTTTTCTCTCCAAACCTCTTTTTACTCCCTTTAATTTGTCAAAATTGACTTTGTATATAAGATCAAGATTTAAAGCACCAAGACCTACAACATCCATTAGCCTAACTCCTCTCTCATTTTATCCTTCTAGATAAAAAAATCAACTGAATGAGATGTAAGTAAAAACTTTTAATGTAGAAGCTGATATTGAGAAACTGGAATGAGTTTAATGACTTCTTTCACTTAAAACTCTAAACAACTCAAGTAGACCTTATTTCCTGTTTCATAAATACAATATATGAGATCCCAAAACATATAATCATCAAAAGAAAAAGAGTTATAAGTTGAGGAAGGATAATAAGAATACTTTGAGATAAAGGTAGTGGGGTGAGAATAAGTCCTTCCACCATTTCAGGAAGACCAGGACCCAGTGCCCTTATGGAGGGATTAAGCACAACCTCCGCAGTTCTTCCATATAATGTCCCTGGCGATATACTCATTATAATGCTTTGAATTTTAGCATGTTTTAAAATAACTTCCTTTGTCACCTCTGGAGTTATTGGTGCAACCTG
>CAYRAK010000017.1:0-16493 GCA_964422215.1 uncultured Clostridia bacterium
AAGAAAGAATAAAAGAGAAATTTGGAGAAATAGGAGCTGGAATGGGTTTTGCTGATTTAGGCTCTTCTGAGATATTTGATCAAAATCAGTAAATTATGTTATGTATTCTGTAAAAGCTTTAGATAATCTTATTAATCATCTTACAAAGCTTCCTGGAATCGGAGATAGAAGTGCAAGGAGGCTTGCTTTTTATATTTTAAAACAGTCTAAAAAGGAGGTTTATGAATTAATAGAAGCCATTAGAGGGGTAAAGGAGAGGGTGAAAAGATGTTCTATATGTAATAATTTTTCTGAAGTTGATCCTTGTCATATATGCACAGACGAGAGAAGAGATAAAACTACCATCTGTGTGGTAGAGGAACCTCAGGATGTTCTTATATTTGAGAAAACAGGAGAATATCAAGGTTTGTATCATGTCTTGGGAGGAGCTATTTCTCCTTTAAAAGGAATAAATCCAGAAGATCTTACTATAGATGCGCTTCTTCGGAGAGTGAAAAATGGTAATATTAAGGAAATAATTTTAGCAACTGATCCTAATACAGAAGGAGAAGCTACTGCTATTTATATCTACAAACTGATTCATCCTCTAAAGATTAAAATTACTCGTTTGGCCCATGGACTTCCTGCAGGAGGAGATTTAGAATTTGCTGATGAGATAACTCTCATTCATGCTCTTAAGGGAAGAAGGGAGGTGGGAGAGAGTTAAATTTTTGTATAGAGAGAGTATCTAGAATAAAAGCACCTTTTGTTAGTAAATTTGGTGATTCTTCTTAGAAGGCCTCTATTTCAAAATTTTTTAAGAGGGGGTTGACAAAAGGGGGGTTTTGATTATTATTATATTAATCTAGTGGTGGGATTGCGGATTGCCTTCCGGATAAAACCTACCTGCTGTTGTAACTAATTTGGTGAGTGGGAATGTGCGTAGAAGGTAATACTTCTTTGTTTTTATTTATTTTATAATTTGTAAAAAGTAATAAAGAGGTGAGAGAAGTGAATACTTTACAAACTCAAGATACCAATTTTGATTCCTCTCTTGATCAATATTTTAAGGGAATTGGTAAAACCCCTCTTTTGTCTAAGAAAGAGGAAAAAGAGCTCTCTCAAAAAATAAAAGAAAAAAGAGAGCAGTTAATTCAGATTTTAAATGATATAACCAAATTAGCAGATACCAACCTTCGATTTTTAAACTTCTTCTTAAAGGAAGGCTACAGGCGGGAGGATGTGCTGAATTTTAAAAAAGATAACAATATGGATAAAGTGAGGGAAATTGTAGATTTTATCCTTCGAAATGAAAATAAGATTCTGGAATTGTTAGGTTCTTTCTCTAGAGAAAAAGTTAAGGAAAATATTGCTCGTCTAAGAAGAGTTAAAGATATATATGAACAGTACAAAAGAGAAATGATGAAGGCAAATCTTAGATTAGTGGTAAGTTTTGCTAAAAAGTACGCTCATAAAGGTGTTTCTCTTCCGGATTTAATTCAAGAAGGAAATATAGGACTCTCTCATGCTGTGGATAAGTTTGATCCAGATATAGGGAACCGTTTCAGTACCTATGCAAGTTGGTGGATAAAACAGGCTTTGACTCGGGCAATAACAGATCAGGCCCGGACTATTCGCCTACCGGTTCATATTGCTCATCTTTTGAAAAAACTCTCTTATGTTTCTCGAAAGTTGGAACAAGAGTTCCAAAGAGAACCAACTCCCGAGGAAATTGCCGATAATGTAGAAGTATCTTTAGAAAAGACAAAACAGGTTCTCAAATTAAGTCATGATTCTATATCCTTTGATACACCGATAGGTGAGGATGGAGATAGTACAGTAATTGACTTTATTGCTGACTCTAGTATTCCTTCACCAGTTTACAAACTAACTTTAGAAATGCTAAAAAAAGAGGTGAGAGAACTTTTGTCTCAAGTTGTTAAAGATGAGCGTGAAATGGATATTTTAAAACTTAGATTTGGCTTAGAAGGTGGAAGAATTTGTTCTTTAAGAGAGATAGGCAAAAAATATGGTGTTAGCAGAGAGAGAATTAGACAAATTCAAGAAAGAGCTCTTGAAAAACTAAGAGTTTCAGCAGAGAAGAAGGACCTTAAAGATTACCTTGAGCTTTTAGACACACTGAGAGCTCAAATAGAAGATGCTGATTATTAAACTTTTTTGAGTTTTAACTTTTGACCTTTCCTCAGTTTCTATTATAATATTGAGACGATGCTAAAAAGGGGGAGTTTAATGGAGCAACTTTTAAAAAAGGCCTTACTTATAGGAATGGGAGCTGCAGTACTCACAAGGGAAAAAATTGAGAATTTTCTTAATGAGCTGAGCAAAGCTCCGGAAAAAGTAACAATAGAGGAGCTTTTATCACAACTGATTAAAAAGGGAGAAGAAACAAGAAACGAACTAGAGCAGAGAATAGGAGAAAAAGTTAAGGAGATTATTAAACAAACAAGCCTTGTTACAAAAGAGGATATTTTAAAACTGGAGAGAAAGATAGAGGAGCTAGAGAAGAAAATTACTGATAAAAGCTAGATTAAGATCCTAAAAGATGGAGATGGCAGAAAAAACCTTGCACATTGGACTTTTCGGTTTGGGAACGGTAGGTAGCGGAGTAGTTGAGCTTCTTGAGAAAAAAAGACAACATTTTATTGACTGTAAATTTATTTTAGAGAAAGTAGTAGTTAGAGATATTGCAAAAAAAAGAAGCGTAAATCTTTCTTCTCACCTTTTATCCTCCGATCCTCGTGAGATCCTAGATAATCCTGCTATTGATACAGTTATTGAAGTGATAGGAGGCATTCATCCTGCTCGTGAAATTGTTCTTGAAGCTTTGGAAAAAGGTAAAAATGTCGTAACTGCAAATAAATTGCTTCTTGCTACTTCAGGAAGTTTTGTTTTTAAAAAAGCTATTGAGAACAAATGTTATCTTGGGGTAAGAGCCTCCAATATAGCTGCGTATAGGCTTATTGAGAGCTTAAGTAACTCTCCTTCTCGGATAGAAAAACTGGTGGGAGTCTTTAATGGAACATGTAACTATATTCTAACTGAAATGGAAAAGAGAGGAGAGAGTTTAACCGAAGCTTTGAAGAGAGCACAAAAGCTAGGTTATGCAGAGGCAGATCCAAGTGAAGATATAAGTGGTCGCGATACCGCACATAAGTTAATTGTTTTATTAGGACTTACTTTAGGCTATTTTCCTGCTTTAGAATCCATCTATATTGAAGGAATTGACAGCATAACAGGTCAGGATATTCTTTTTGCCAGAGAACTTGGCTATAAAATAAAATTACTTGCTATAGCCCAAAGAGACGAAGATATTTTAGAGGCGAGGGTTCATCCAGCTCTTGTTCCTAAAGATAGAGGGTTGGCTCGTTTGGAAGGAATTGAAAATGAAGTTGAAATTAGAGACGAGATGGGATTAGAGATAGGAATGCAAGCTCCAGGAGCAGGAAAGTATCCTACAGCTACAGCGATTATAGAGGATTTAATCTGTATTGCCCGAGGAAATAAATTATTTTTACCTAATAAGCTACCTTCCTTTCGATTAAAACCAATGAAAGATATTGAGACCAAGTATTACTTGAAATTTCATGTTATTGACAAAGCCGGTGTTCTTGCAAAAATAGCTAATGTATTAGGTAACTGTGATATTAGTATTGAATCAGTAATTCAAAAGGGAAAGGAAGATAACGGGTTAGTTCCCATTATAATGTTGACTCATCCTTCCAGAGAAGAGAATGTTCAAAAAGCTTTATGTAAGATAAGTACTCTTCCTGTAGTTAAGGGAGAGCCGTTTTTAATTAGAGTAGAGGAGGGAATTTTTTAATGAATCTAAAAAATAATTTAAGGAGGAGGCTACTAAAGTGCCGGTAGTTAGCATGAAGGAGCTTTTAGAAGCGGGGGCTCATTTTGGTCATAGAAAGAGTGCCTGGAATCCAAAGATGAAACCTTATATTTATCAAGAACGGGACAAGATGCATATTATAGATTTGACTAAAACGGTGAAGCTTTTGGATGAGGCCTACAGTTTTGTAAGAGATGTTGCTGCTGCGGGAGGGAACGTTTTATTTGTAGGAACAAAGCAACAGGCTAAAGAATGTATTGAGAGTGAAGCAATAAGGTGCAATTCTCCCTATATTAATAATAGATGGCTTGGAGGATTTTTGACCAATTTTTCTACTATAAAAAGGAGAATAGAGAGGCTTTCTCAATTAGAGAGAGAGGAAAAAGAGGGTTTATGGGAGAGACTGCCTAGAAAAGAGGAGACTAGGTTAAGGAAGGAACTGGATAAGTTGAAGAGAAACCTGGGTGGAGTTAAAGGAATGGAGAATCTTCCTGATGCGATATATATAGCAGATATAAGAGTTGAAGAGACAGCTGTTAAAGAGGCAAGAAAGTTAGGTATCCCTATAGTAGCTATAATCGATTCCAATGTAGATCCTACTTTAGTAGATTATCCCATACCTGCCAATGATGATGCTATTAAGAGTATTAAACTGATCACTAGTAAGATAGCAGATGCTATAATAGAGGGGAGAGAAATTTTTGAGAAGAAAAAATTAATTGAACAAAAAGAGGAAAAAGAAAAGGAGGTAAAGGAAGCTGCTGAGATAGAGAAGGTTGCTGTAGAGCAAAATGACAAAAATGCCAGCAGTAATAAAATTTCAAATAATGAGGGAGGAGACTAAATGGGTGTATCTTTAGATAAAGTAAAAAAACTTAGAGCAGAAACTTTAGCTGGGATTAGTGATTGCAAAAGAGCATTAGAGGAAAGTAATGGAGATTTAGAAAAGGCTAAAAAGATCTTGAAGAGAAAAGGCATAAAGTTGGCCAAAGAGAAAAGTGATAAGGCAACCCCTAATGGAATTGTAACCTCTTATATTCATCATAATGGACAAGTTGGAGTATTAGCAGAAATTCACTGTCAGTCCGATTTTGTAGCTAGAAATTCTGAATTTCAGCAATTTGCGAAGGATATAGCAATGCAGATAGCCGCATCTAACCCAAAGTGGATTTCTCCAGAAGATGTCCCTAAAAAGGTGCTGGAAGAGGAAAAACAGATATTAAAAGAACAGGCAGAGAAAGAAGGTAAGCCAGAGCATATTGTAGAGAAGATAGTTCAAGGAAGATTAAATAAATTCTTTGAAAGGGTGTGTTTACTCAACCAGCCTTATATTAAAGATGAGGAGAAAACAGTTAGGGATTATCTTCAGGATATGATAGCCAAATTTGGAGAAAATATTAAAATATATCGTTTTGTAAGATTTGAGCTGGGTACAGATGAGGAGTAATTAAGCAAAAAGAGGTACTATGGGACAGCCGAAGCCGAGATGGAAAAGGGTGTTGCTTAAAATTGGAGGAGAGGCATTTTCCAAAGAGGGAGGTTTTGGCATTTCCTTTTCTCGACTAAGCTGGATTTCCGAGCAAATAGAGAAGGTGAAAGAATTGGGAGTAACTTTAGGAATTATGGTAGGAGGTGGAAATATTTGGAGAGGAGAGCAGGCTGCTAAGGAAGGAATGGAAAGAAGTACTGCAGATTATATGGGAATGCTTGCTACTATAATAAATGCCTTAGCTTTGCAGGAAGTACTTGAAAAAAGAGGAATTATCACTAGGGTACAAACATCCATTGAAATGAGAGAGATAGCCGAGCCTTACATTCGCAGAAAAGCTCTTCGTCATCTTGAGAAAGGAAGAGTGGTCATTTTTGCTGGAGGAACAGGTAATCCCTACTTTACAACTGATACAGCTGCTGCTCTTCGAGCTTTGGAGATTTGTGCAGAGGTTATATTGAAAGCTACCAAGGTTGAAGGTATTTACTCTTCTGATCCTTTTAAGGACAAAAATGCTAAAAAATTTGACCGTATCTGTTATAAAGAATTTTTACAAAGGGGACTCCAAGTTATGGATTCCACAGCAGTGACACTTTGTATGGAGAATAACTTACCCATTGTTGTGTTTAATTTAGACGCAGAAGATTCTATTAGAAGGATAGTCTTAGGTGAAAAAGTTGGGACTATAGTTGAAGCTTAAGTTCCTCTCAGGAGGAAGAGATGTTACCCTTAGATAAAATCTACAAAGAGGCTAAGAAAAAAATGGAGCAGTCTAAACAGGCTCTTATGAAAAAGTATTCTACCATGAGGGGAGGGAGAGCAACACCTGATATGGTAAGTGGTATCAAAGTTGAATGTTATGGCTCCCAAATGCCCCTTGCTCAACTTGCAAATATCTCTGCACCAGAGCCACGTTTGATTGTAATAGAGCCTTGGGATAAATCTATTATTAAGAATATAGAGAAAGCTCTACTTTCTTCCGATTTAGGTGTAAATCCAAGCAATGATGGTAATTTGATCCGTGTCCCTCTTCCTCCTCTTACTGAAGAGCGGAGAGAAGAGATTGCAAAAATAATAAGGCAATGGGCCGAAGAGGTCAAAATTGCTATTAGAAACATACGTCGTGAAGTTCGAGATGAGATAGCGAAAATGGAGGAGAATAAAGAAATTTCAGAAGATGAAAAGAGAAGAGCTGAGAAAGAAATTCAATCTCTGACCGATGAGTACATGGAAGCTATAGACCAACTCAGAGATAGGAAAGTAGAGGAAATTAAGAAACTCTAATCTTGCTTAAGTGCAGAAATACATTGTATAAGGAGGGAGAAATGGAAAGACGTGATAATTTTGGAACACATATAATCTCTGATCTTCATGGATGCGACCCTGAACGATTGATGGAAAAAGATAGGATAAAACAATTTATAGAAAAAGCGATAGAAGATTCAGGATTAGTTAAGATAAAATCTCATTTTCATCAATTTGAACCTTATGGAGTAACAGGTATTACTCTTCTTTCCAGTTCTCATTTAGCGATTCATACCTGGCCTGAGTATGGATATGTTTCTTTGGATATCTACAGTTGTGGTTCTTCAGATAGTTGTTTTTCTGTTTACAAAAAGATTGTTAAATTTTTTAATCCGAAGAAAACCTCCACCACTGTGTTCACGAGAGGGAAGATAGATAAGACCCAGTCACAAAGTATGCCAGAGGATATTAAAGTTATTTCCAGAGCTTAAGGCTCCTTGTAGTCTCTTCTCAAGTTTTCTATTCTTTTTTTTATCTCTTTTTCGTATCCTCGTTCAGTGGGTTCGTAGTAAACTTTTCCCTCAAGTTCAGGCGGGAGATGGGGTTGTTGTACATAGCCCTGGGGGAAGTCGTGTGCGTACTTGTACCCCCTACCGTAACCCAATTTTTTCATTAAATTAGTAGGGGCATTCCTTATAATAAGAGGTACAGAAAGATTTCCTGTTTTTTTGACATCCTCTTGGGCCTTTGCATATGCACGATAAAGAGCATTGCTTTTTGGTGCACATGCAAGATAAGTTGCTGCTTGACAAAGGGCAAGATTTGCCTCAGGCATTCCGACAAATTGAACTGCTTGCATGGCAGCTACTGCAACCTGCAATGCTTGAGGATCAGCATTTCCTATATCCTCAGAGGCAAACCTAATCATTCGCCTGGCTATGTAAAGTGGGTCTTCTCCTGCCTCAAGCATCCTGACAAGCCAATAAATAGAGGCATCAGGATCAGAGTCTCTCATGCTTTTATGTAAGGCGGAGATTAAATTATAATGTTCCTCTCCACTCTTATCATATCTTAATACCCTTTTTTGAATTACCTTTGTTATATCCTCAGCTTTGATGTGAGCTCTATCTTTCTTTTTTGTACTTATAAAGGAAAGCTCCAGAATGTTTAAAGCTACCCGTGCATCTCCATTTGCCATCTCTACTATATAATCTAAAGCTTTAGGTTCAAGAGTTATTTTATACCTGCCCAATCCTTTTTCCTTGTCCTCCAGTGCTCTTTTTATTATCTTTTTTAAGTTATCAGGAGAAAGAGGTTTGAGTACATAAACTGTTGATCGGGAAAGAAGAGGAGAGTTGACCTCAAAAGATGGGTTTTCGGTAGTTGCTCCGATGAGTATGATAGTACCATCTTCCACATAAGGAAGAAAAGCATCTTGTTGAGTTTTGTTAAAACGATGTATCTCATCGACAAAAAGTATAGTTCGCTGAAGATGGTATTTTCTTCTCTGTTTTGCTTCTTGAATAATTTTTTTTAAGGTGGGAATACCTGAGGTAACTGCACTGAGAGATACAAAGTGGGATCTTGTCATTTTAGCTATGATCCTGGCAAGAGTAGTTTTACCTGAACCAGGTGGTCCCCATAAAATTATAGAAACGAGCCTATCTTCTTCAATTGCTCTTCTGAGAGGAGTTCCAGGTCCAATTACCTCTTCCTGGCCTACAAAATCCTCCAGATTTTCGGGTCTCATGCGATCAGCAAGTGGAGCCTCTTTTTTAACTTCTGTCTCTAATCTTTTATCGAATAAGTCATTCATAATTTTTTATTATACTTTACTAAGTTCCTTTTTTAAAAAATCAATTGCTCTTACTGGTGTTGGATCTACTTCTTGAAGTATAGCAAGGTAGAAGCTTATCCAATCACCAATGTAGATGGAGGAGAAAATTCTACTAAGGATACACTTTCCTTCTGTCCATATTTCCGAGTATCCAATTTTATTTTTTTTGATAAGCTCCTGTGTGACTTCCATTCTTCGGCTAATTTTTTTACCCTCTTCTCTATCTCTTATAAAAATAGGATAAAAAATTTTAAGATCAACTTTCCCTTCTCCTAACCAAGGTACAACTTCGTTATGATTTAGCTCAGGAACAACATCCCAAAAAGCAAACACTTTTGAGTTCTCATTGAATTGAGTTTTTAATCTATGAGCTACAACGTCGGTAAGGTTATTCACTCCATAAATTAAGGGTATTTTTCCTAAAAGTTCGTTAGCTGTCTGTTTGGCCAGATTCTTGGCTGTTTTTTTATCAGGAAGGTAACTTTTGGATATCTCAGAAAGAATTTTCTCCAGTTCCTTATAATCAAAAAGATTCTCTCCCAGAATTTTCTCTAGTATACGAACCATTGGTAAGGTTAAGTATCCAACAGCACATCGGGGAGGCATTCCTCCTGGAACTTTTATATGGGGTACTTTATATTCCTCGGAAAGCTTTTGTAACTTTCCTCCACTGCTTATGGAAAATATAGGACATCCTATCTTTAGAGCTTCTTCAAAGGCTGAAATTGTCTCTTCAGTATTTCCAGAATAGCTAACAATAAATGTGACAGTTTCCTTATCTATAGAGGAAGGGAGATGATAATCTCTGTTTATTATAAAGAGGATTTTTGTTTTAGAGAAAAGATTTTTTAAAATCTCTCCCCCAATTGCTGAACCTCCAAGTCCACATACCAATACCTTTTTAACTTCTTTTTCTCTAAGATGAGAGGATATACCAACCTCCTCTCCTATCTTTATTGCCTCTTTGCATTGATCAGGAAATTCTTGGAGAATATTTCTCATTTCGTATTGGTCTACCTTTATTATATAGTTCATATCATCAAGCATCTTGTTCTCCCTTGAGTATTTTCCTAATTTTTTTTCCTAATTTTTTTTGAAGATATCTTTTTGCCTCTTGTGAAGTACTAAGAGTAAGAAGATGAGAGACTATTTTTTGGGTTTCTTCCCAGCTAATATTTCTTATAATCTTTTTTACCTCCAAAATACTTGTGGGGGCAACACTTATCTCATCTATCCCCAGTCCTAAAAGTACAGGCATGCATAAAGGGTCACTTGCCATCTCTCCACAGGCTCCAACCCATATGCCTTCTCTATGAGCAGCTTTTACTACATAATCAATGAGACGTAAAATAGTAGGATGAAGAGGTTGATAGAGGTAAGCCACCTTCTCATTTACTCTATCTACAGCCAATGTATACTGAATCAAGTCATTTGTTCCCAGGCTAAAAAAACTAACCTCTTTTGCTAAAATATCAGCCATTATAGCAGCCGAGGGAACTTCAATCATAATACCTACCTCTACATCTTCAGAAAAAGGGATTTTCTCCCTTCTAAGTTCTTCTTTCACCTCAGATAATATTTTATTAGCTTTTCTCACCTCTTCCAATGATGATATCATAGGATACATTACCTTAACTTTTCCCTTTAATCCAGCTCTTAAGATAGCACGAAGCTGGGTCTTAAAAATATCCACAAGTTCTAAGGATAATCTAATTGCTCTCCATCCCATAAATGGATTTATTTCTTTAGGCACAGGAAATTGAGACAAGAATTTATCCCCTCCAATATCTAAAGTTCGTATAATAACAGAGTGAGGAGCTACTTTCTGAGCTATACTGCTGTAGGCCTCAAGTTGTTCCTCTTCACTGGGTAAAGTATTTCTGTTCATGTAAAGATATTCTGTCCGGTAAAGTCCTATACCTTCAGCTCCTTCTTTTATTGCAAGGTTCACTTCTCTGGGATCAGCTATATTTGCTGATAGTTCAATTTCCCTTCCATCTAAGGTTTGGTTAGGTAAAGATTTTAAAATTTCAAGATTTTTCTTATAAACTAAGAATTTTTTTCTCTCCTTTTCGTATCTTTTTATTTGTTCGGAGGTAGGGTTTACAATTACAAGGCCTTTTATCCCATCAAGAATGATTGTTGAACCAGGTTCAACTTTTTTTGTTATGTCTCCTAATCCAACTACGGCGGGGATTTCAAGAGATCTTGCCATTATTGCTGTGTGGGACGTTCTTCCTCCAATGTCAGTGGCAAATCCCAGAACCTTTTCCTTATCCATACTTACTGTATCTGAAGGAGAAAGATCAGGTGCTATAATAATTACTTTTTCCTCAAGATGAGATAAACTTTGGGTAGGCTGCTTTAAAAGATTTTGCAGGATTCTCTCACCAACATCTTCCACATCTTTGAAACGTTCCTCTATAAATTCTGATGATCGGATAATCCTGAATTTTTTTGGAAGATCTTTATATGTCTGCCTGAGAGCTGTTTCTGCGTTAAGTTTATCTTTTTTTATTTTTTTAATAGTCTCATCGATAATAAGAGGGTCATTAAGTATATGAAAATAAGCTTGAAAGATATAAGCTTCACGCTCTCCAATTTTTTTACTCACCAATTTTTTAAGTTGCCGGATCTGTTTTTTTGTTACCTCAACTGCTTCTTTAAATCTTTTTATCTCTTTTTCTACCTCTTCCTCTTTTACTTTGTATTCTAATATGCAGAAGTTTTCTTTCTCCAGAATATAAGCTTTTCCAATTGCTATACCTGGAGAGGCAGCAATTCCTCTGGGCATTTTATAATTTATCTCCTGGTTAAATTAAAGAAAAATTTTTCTTTTATATTCGGGTAAATTAAAAACCTCTCCCACTATGTAAATTGATCCTGTTATGCAGATAACATCTTTTTTCCTTGCTATCTGTCTCGCTCTTTTTAGGGCTAAGTTTATGTTCTCTTCTATCATGGGTTTAGAAGGGCAATATACTTTAATTTTAGACAAAATTTCTTCTTGTGGCAAGGCCCGGGGACTATTTGCACGAGTAATGATGATCTTGCTAGCTAGAGGACAAAGAGGCTTAGCTATACCTTCAACATCTTTGTTTTTAAGTATAGCCAAAATAAGAATGAGATTTTTTCTTTTTTTAAGGAAAAATTTCTTCAAAAATTCAGCTAGATAGTTTGCGGATGCACCGTTATGTGCACAGTCTACTAAAATAGTGGGTCTATACTTAAGTACCTGCATTCTTCCTGGCCACTTTACTCTCCTTAGACCTCTTTCAATTGCTCTTTTTGAGATTTTAAATCCAAAATCTTTCAGTAGTTCAACTGCTCCTACAGCTGTTGCTGCATTTAAAAGTTGATGTTCTCCAGCCAAAGGAAGGAAAAGAGAAGGGTAAAAAGAGGAAAGTCCTTGAAGTTGAAATATAAAATATCGAGATGTAGCCTGAAGTATCTTAAATTTGATATCTTTTCCTACTTGGTAAAATGTCGCGCCTTTTTCTTCGCAAATCTTTTTAAGTACAAAGAAAGCAGAATTTTCTTGGGGAGAGATTATAATTTTTGAGCCAGATTTTATTATTCCTGCTTTTTCTTTGGCTATGGAGATTATGTCATTACCCAGTATATTTGTATGATCAAGGCTTATAGGTGTTATTATTCCTACCAATGGTTCAATTACATTGGTTGCATCTAGTCTTCCTCCAAGACCTACCTCAACTATGGCAAAATCAACCTTCTTTTGGTAAAAATAAGCAAAAGCAAGGCTTGTATATGCTTCAAAAAATGTGGGTTTAATATATCCTTTACAGCTGAGTTCTTCCACAGCAGATTTTACAAGGCTCATACATGAGGCAAACTCCTCCTCGCTGATGAGACGAGATCCAATTCTTACTCTTTCTCTTGGTGAGATAAGATGAGGAGAAGTATAAAGACCAACTTTATATCCCTCAGCGCTCAATATAGAAGTAACCATTGCAGCAGTTGATCCTTTTCCCTTTGTTCCTGCAATATGGATACACTTTAAAGATTTGTGAGGATTGCCTAATTTGGAAAGAATTACCCTCATTCTCTCCAAATTAAAAGATCTGCGATTGTAAGGAATATGGGACTTTTTCTCGTAATTTATTAATGAATTAAGATAATCTACAGCTTCTTTATAAGAGAACATGATGAGATTCTTGGTTATTAGCTTATTTGGTTAAAATTTATAATTTTTTGAAGACTTTCATAAAAGTTCTCTATAAATAGGAAAGCTTTGACAAAGTTCCTCTACTTCAGCTTTAATTTTTTTTCTTTTTAATTTGTCTTCAGGAGCATGCAAAATAATACTTATCCATCTACCAATTAATTTCATCTCTTCTTGTTTCATTCCTCTTGTAGTCAAAGCAGGAGTTCCCAAACGGATTCCCGAGGTAATAGAAGGAGGAAGAGGGTCAAAGGGAATGCAGTTTTTATTTACTATTATTCCAGCCTCTTCCAGCAATGAAGCCGCTTTTTTACCAGTAAGACCCAAAGGTGATAAATCTAGCAAAAGCAGGTGATTATCCGTTCCTCCGGTTACTAATCTGAATCCCTCCTCTTTTAGAGTGTCTGCCAAAGATTTAGAATTTAGAATTATCTGTTTTCCATATTCTTTAAAGGAAGGTTTCATTGCCTCTTTAAAACAGACTGCCTTTGCTGCCACAATATGCATGAATGGTCCTCCCTGTGTTCCAGGAAATACAGCTTTATCAATAATATTGGCAAATTTCTTTTTGGAAAGAATAAGCCCACCCCTTGGGCCACGAAGAGTTTTTTGAGTAGTAGCAGTTACTACATCAGCGTAGGGAACCGGATCAGGATGAACTTTAGCTGCGATAAGACCCATAATGTGGGCAGCATCAACCAGAAGATATGCTCCTACTTCATCAGCGATCTCTCGCCAAGGTTTGAACTCTATCTTTCGAGGATAAGCACTAGCTCCTACAATTATTAAAGTGGGTTTTTCTCGCTTTGCTACTTTTTTAACCTCTTCCATATTAAACTGTTCTGATTCTTTATCCACACCATAATTTACAATTTTATAATGTCTAAAGGAGATTGATCCTTCTACTCCATGAGAGAGATGACCTCCATGACTTAAATTGAGAGAAAGAATTTTATCACCTGGTTTTAAAAGAGCCTCATAAACAGCTATGTTAGCTCCGGTTCCGGAGTGTACCTGCACATTAGCATGTTCTGCACCAAAAAGTTTTTTAGCTCTTTCTATAGCAATGGACTCAATTTCATCTACCCATCTGCAGCCTTGGTAATATCTTTTTCCAGGATAACCCTCGGCATATTTGTTTGTAAAAACAGAGGCTTGAGCCTCTAAAACACTAAGACTGGGATAATTTTCCGAAGGGATAAGGATTAAAGTATTTTGTTGACGGATAATTTCCTTTTGAATTAACTTTCCTATCTCTGGGTCGTTTTGGAACAATGATTTTAACTTCATCTTTTCTTTCAATTAAGAGCAACTTAGCTTCCGATTTTTTTCAATTTAATGGCGAAAATGCCTAATACCTGTGAAAACCATAGCCATTTTGTAACGATTAGCTACTTCTATAACTTTCTCATCTCGTATAGCACCTCCAGGCTGTATAATAGCTGTTATACCTGCATTAGCTGCTTCTTCGATTGCATCAGGAAAAGGGAAAAAAGCATCAGAGGCTAGCACAGCATTTTTACATCTTTCTTTTGCCTTTTTAATAGCTATAATGGTAGAGTCTACCCTGCTCATCTGCCCAGCTCCTACTCCTACTACCATTTTGTCTTTAGCTATTACAATGGCGTTAGATTTGGTATGTTTGCATATAATCCAGGCAAATTTTAAATCCTCCATTTCTTTTTTTGTGGGGTGTCTCTGAGTAACAAATTTTAACTTATCTTCCCAATAACTTATCTCGTCCTCATCTTGTATCAAGATTCCTCCCTTAATTTTTCTCATATCTTGTATTCCTTTTTTAACAAAAGGCTGGATTTTTAAAAGCAGAACTTTTTTCCCCCAAGGTTTTTTATTTTTTAAAATTTCAAGAGCTTCTTTACTGTATTCTGGAGCAACTATACCTTCAATAAATTTGTCTGAACTTGTAAGATAGTTTGCTACTTCAGCATCCACTGTTCTGTTTACTCCTACAATACTACCAAAAGCAGATAGAGGGTCTCCTTCAAAAGCTTTCTTACAGGCCTCTGTTAAATTTTTTCCTTCTGCAGCTCCACAGGGATTGTTATGTTTTATTACTACTGCAAAAGGAGCCTCAATTTCGTTTAAAATGTTTAAAGCAGCCTGAAAATCTAGAATGTTGTTGAAAGAAAGCTCCTTTCCCCATAATTTTTCAGCAAAAGGAAGGGTTCCTTTTGCAGGGTTCCATTCGCGATAAAAGGCAGCCTCCTGATGAGGATTTTCACCATAGCGCAAATTTGCAATTTTCTGGAAAGTTAAATTAAGAATAGAGGGAAATTTTATCCCCTCTTTTTTTCTAAGATACTCTGCAACTATGCTATCGTAAGAACTTGTAATTTGGAAAGCCTCAAGAGCGAGCCTGTAACAAGTTTTTTCGCTTAATTTTCCATTGTTTTGCTTGAGTTCTTTTAAAATAGAGGTATATTGTTTGGGACTTGATATTACAGCCACATTTTTGAAATTCTTAGCCCCTGCCCTAATCATGGTGGGGCCTCCTATATCTATGTTTTCTAAAGCTTTCTCAAGAGGAACATTCATATTCTTTACCACTTCGGCAAAGGGGTAAAGATTTACTACAACCATATCGATAAGTTCAATCTCTTGTTTTTTTATCTCTTCCATTTGCTGAGGATCCTCTCTTAGAGCTAGTATACCAGCGTGAATTTTAGGATGTAGAGTTTTAACCCTACCTCCCAACATCTCTGGTGCTCCTGTATAAAGAGAAACCTCTCTCACTGGAATTTTTGCCTCTCTTAGGAGTTTAGCTGTTCCTCCAGTAGATATAATTTCTACACCTAAACGAGAAAGTTCTCTTGCAAAATCAACTACTCCCGTTTTATCCCACACACTTATAATTGCTCTTTTTATCTCAGGAATTTTATCTCCCCCCTTTCTAGAATTATTAACAGGTAAAAAATATACCATATATTTTGCTCCAGTCAAATTAAAAACTCTGAAGTTGAAGATGAAAAAGTATCCCGACCTCAGAAAGTGGTTGGCAAAAGGAAGGTAAATATTATAATAACTAAAGGGAGTGTATGAGGTGCTAATAGTACTGCTTGTGGGATTGGGAGTTTTGGTGGGTTTTGGTTTATGGATTTACTGGCCAGAGATTATTGGTGCAGGATGGAGTCCAACTCCTGTAGAAAATGTGAGAAAGATGCTTTCTCTTGCAGAAGTTGGACCAGATGATGTTGTATACGACCTTGGATGTGGAGATGGTAGGATAGTTGTTATAGCAGTAAAAGAATTTGGTGCACGGGCAGTAGGAATAGAGGCTGATCCTCTGCGTTTTTTATGGTCCTATATGAGGATAAAACTATCTGGACTTGGGGAAAAAGCTAAGATAATATGGGGAAACTTCTTTAATCATAATTTAAGTGAGGCTACAGTGATAACTGTTTTTCTCTCATCTAAGGCAAACAACAAATTAAAAGAGAAGCTTGAAAGAGAGCTAGATGTGGGAACTAGAATAATTTCTTACTATTGGACTTTTGATGGTTGGAAGACAATTAAAGTTGATCCCCTCCTTTCTGTTTATTTGTATCGAATTGAGAAGTGACACTTAAGTAAAAATCTTCTCTGGAATTTTGGTTGTTATTCCTGGTTTTTGGTTACCGAAAATATATATAAACCAAGAACTAGCAACTAACAACCAAAGGTATTTGTACCCATCACCTTGACCTTAAAGCCTATTTCTGTTATATTTAAGTAACTTTCTTAGGTGTTTAAATGACCTTTTTGAGAACGCCAGCAGTCGTTTTGAGGGATTATGAATTATCCGAACAGGATAAGATAGTTGTTTTTTATAGTCTAAAATCTGGTTTAATTAAAGTAGTAGTAAAAGGCGCAAGAAGAATAAAGAGCCGGTTTGCTCCGGCAA
>CAYRAK010000018.1:0-16453 GCA_964422215.1 uncultured Clostridia bacterium
AGGTAAGATAAAATTTTTGCAAGGTCGTCTTCCGCGGGATACCAAAGCCTTAATGAAAAAAGATAAAAAAGACTAATCTCAGGAGACATTTTATTTGACATTTTTTCCAATGAAACTTAAATTTAAATTTGGAGATATGAATAAAAAAAATGTAAGGTGAGAAATAAAATGAAGAGAAAATCTGCTCTTAGTCTTTTTGAAGAGAGAGTAAAAAAAGACCCCTATGGGAATTTTCTGGGAATTAAACTGGAGGAGGTTAAAGAAGGATATGCGAGAGTAAGTATAACCTTGACCGAGAATTTTTGTAACTTTTTAGGTTACATTCATGGTGGACTTATTTTTTCTCTTGCGGACCAGGCTTTTGCTGCTGCGTCAAATTCAAAAGAAAAGCTCTCTCTTGCTCTACAGATGAGTATAAGTTATGTAAAGGCACCCTTAGTGGGAGATACCTTAATTGCTGAGGCAAGGGAGGAGTACCTTACATCAAAAATTGGTCTTTACCAGATAAACGTAAAAACTTCCTCTAACCAGCTTATAGCTCAAGCTCAAGGAATAGTTTACAGAAAAAACGGACATAATAAAAACCAAAACTAAAAACTGGTTTCAAGGAGGTGATCTATTCTCATGGATATAAGCAAAGAAGAAGCTAAAAAAGAGATAGAAAAATTAAGAGAAGAAATTCGTTATCATGATTATCGTTATTATGTACTTAATGAGCCAGTAATTTCTGATGCTGAATATGATAGGCTAATGCGTCGCCTTCAAGAGCTTGAGGAAAAGTTCCCAGACCTTGTAACCCCTGACTCACCTACCCAGAGAGTAGGAGCTCCTCCTAGAGAAGAGTTTGGTACAGTAACACATTCCATACCTATGCTTAGCCTTGCAAACGCTTTTGAAGAGGGTGAAGTATATGATTTTGATCGAAGAGTAAGAAAAGGTCTTGATGGAGGAGAACCTCGATACGTTGCAGAACCAAAGATAGATGGTCTTGCTGTAGAGATAGTTTATGAGCGAGGGGTAATAAAAGTAGGATCAACAAGAGGAGACGGGACAATAGGGGAGGATGTAACCGATAACTTAAAGACTATAAAGTCTGTTCCTCTTCGATTAAGAGAAGAGGAATTTCCGGCACCAGAACTCTTAGAGGTGCGGGGAGAAGTTTATATGAGTAAAGAGGATTTTAGAAGACTAAACCAGGAGAGAGAAAAAAGAGGAGAATCACTTTTTGCCAATCCTAGAAATGCTGCTGCAGGTTCTTTACGTCAGCTTGATCCTAAGATAACTGCTTCTCGTCCTTTAAGAGTATTCTTCTATGGAATAGGAAGGATAGAGGGAAAAAAATTTAAAACTCACTGGGAGGTACTCCAAACCTTACCTAAATGGGGATTTACGATAAACCCTCACGTTAAACTCTGTCAGAGTATAGAAGAGTGTATCGAGTATTATAATAATTTAAAAGAGATAAGAGAAGATTTGGACTATGAGATAGACGGTGTTGTATTTAAAGTGGATCAGTTTGAATATCAACGCAGATTAGGAGAAATATCACGTAGTCCTCGCTGGGCATTGGCTTATAAATTTCCTTCTGTTCAAGCAACGACCAAAGTAGTAGATATAAAAGTTCAGGTGGGACGCACCGGAGCTTTAACTCCAGTTGCTATTTTAGAACCCGTTGATGTAGGGGGTGCGACAGTTTCTCGAGCTACGCTCCACAATCAGGATGAGATAGAAAGAAAAGATGTGAGGATAGGAGATACTGTTCTTGTACAAAGAGCAGGCGATGTAATTCCTGAAGTAGTAAAGGTGATCAAAGAGAGGAGAACAGGAAAAGAAAGAAAATTTCAATTCCCTCCCCACTGCCCAGTATGCGGAACAAAAGTGAGCAAACCCTCAGGTGAAGTTGTGGCTCGCTGTCCCAATATATCTTGCCCAGCTAGACTTAAGGAAAGTATCAAACATTTTGCTTCCAAACGAGCACTGGATATTGAGGGTCTTGGAGATAAAATAGTGGATGCTCTTGTTGATAAAGGTATGGTCAAAAGTATTTCTGATCTTTATCGTCTTAAAAAGGAGGATTTTCTTAAATTAGAAGGATTTGCTGAAAAATCATCTCAAAATATGATCAATGCCATTGAAAAAAGTAAAAAAACAACTTTCGATAGGCTTCTTTATGGACTTGGAATTCGCCATGTAGGTGAGCACCTGGCAAAGGTTCTTGCCGAGCGTTATTTTGATATTGAGTCTTTAAGTAAAGCTTCTGAGGAGGAACTTTTGCAAATTCCAGAAATAGGACCGGAGGTAGCAGCAAGTATAAGAGACTTTTTCACTCGAAAGGAGAATCTTAAGGTAATTGAGGAACTTGAAGAACTTGGAGTAAGATACGAAAGGAGAAAAAGGCCTGTTGAAGGTAAATTGAAAGGTTTAACTTTCGTATTTACAGGAGAGCTTGAGAAATTTACACGGGATGAGGCTCAAAGGTTGGTTGAGGAGATGGGAGGAAAGGCAACCTCAAATGTAAGTAAGAGAACAGATTACGTTGTTGTAGGGAAAAATCCTGGTTCAAAACTGGAGAGGGCAAGAAAGTATGGGGTGAAAACAATTAATGAAAAGGAGTTTATTAAACTTATCTCGTCATAAAAGGTTCCTTACTAAAAAAGAACTTGAGTGGATTGATAAAAATTTAAGTAAAGTGAAGGTAATTTACACTGATATGGATGGAACATTAGTAGGACCGGATGGATCACTTTTTACCTCACCTTATGGAAAGCTTACCTTCCTAGTAGCTAGAGCAATCTTTGAGACACTTAAGGCAGGAGTTGATGTTGTTATTGTCTCAGGTAGAAGTCAATATCAGCTTAAGGAAAATGCTAGGCTACTTGGATTTAAAAATTATATTGCTGAACTTGGATGCGAGATTGTATACAATTTGGGTGAAAAAGTTATCTATAACATTGGAAATATAAAGCTAGAGGAAGGCAAAAAGCCGATTGACATAATAAAGGGGATGGGAGCAGTAAAGCTACTTTTCTCAGAATTTTCCGGAAAAATAAGATACTACACACCCTGGTCAGAGTATCACGATGTCAATATTTTACTGGTTGGGAATATTGATGTTGAAAAAGCAAATAAAATTTTGAAAGAAAATAAACTCTCTTGCCTTCGTATAAGCGATAATGGAAAGGTACCCCCGGAGCCAGATTTTTCTTGTCCTCACTGTTATCATTTAATGCCAAGATTTTCAGGGAAAGGATCAGCTGTTAGAAAAGATAAAAAGATTAGAGGTTTACACCGGGAAGAAATTGTCGGGATTGGTGAGTCAATTGGGGATATAGAAATTGCACCAGAGGTTGGAGCCTACTTTGTGGTAAAAAATGGGGTGGAAAATGAGCCTCGTATTAAAGATATAGCAGAAAATTCCGATAATATATTTATTCTAGATGAGGCTATGGGATTAGGTTGGGCTAAGGTTATAGATATACTTTTGAATTTAAAAAAAATAAAGTGGTAAAAATTAATCATAAAGCTGCCTTTACACTCGTTGAACTACTTATTGTAATTTCACTAATTTCTATTCTCTCAGGGATTATAGCTATTAATGTTGTAAACGTGATGAATAAGGCAAAAAGTTCGGAAGCAAAAGCTTTTATTGAAAAACTTGAACTTGCCATATCTATGTACAGAATAGATACAGGATCCTACCCACCCGACGATAAAGGTTCAGCCTCCCTCCGTCGGGCACTTGATCCAGAAGAAGGTGATCCAATAAGAGAGACCCCTGGCTGGAGAGGTCCTTATCTTGAGTTTAAAAGCTCTGAGGTGAATATATTTGGACAGCTTGTTGACCCTTGGCACAGAGGAAAATACGATACTACTCATGTATATGTGTATAAGGCTAATCTGGATGATGACCCTTTTACTTGCCCACCTTACCATAACACCACAAGTTTTGACATTTACTCAAAAGGACCAGATGGAAAAACTGGAACCGATGAGAAAGAAGCTAACGAACCTGATGATGGCAACTATTGTCAAAATGGCATAGATGACGATAGGGATGGAGTTATTGACGAGCTTACACCAAAAGAAGATGGAAACGGATATATGGAGGATGATATTAACAATTGGTAGAAAAAGGATAAAAAACTTTCTCTTCTATTCTGGATTTTCTCTTCTGGAACTTTTAGTTGTTTTGGGAGTAATCTCCTCTACAGTTACGCTTGGCTATATCTCTTTTCATTCTCATCTCTCAGAGACATTATTGAAAGCTTCTGTTCGAGAACTTGTGAGCACCCTAAGATGGGCAAGGAGTCTTGCAATTACCAAGCGAGAGATTCATAAGGTTGTATTTCAGTCTAAAAGAAGAAGATATTGGATTGAGGATAAGGAAGGTAATTGTGTGGAAGGTTTAAATTACCTTAAAGAAGGGGTTGTGTTTGCTAATCCGGAGATTTGGAAATCAGGAGTGGAGGAGGGGATAATAGAGTCGGGAATTTCAGATGGTGCTCTTTCTTTTTACCCTCAAGGTACAGCAGAAGGAGGCTCCATTTATCTTAAGGATAAGAGAAATGAAAAATGGTATACACTTACTGTAAATCCTCTTACAGGGAGTATAAAGGTATATGAGGGGAAACATTAAGGCATTTACTCTTATAGAGGTTGTAATTATAATTGGCCTTCTTTGCACCGCTCTTTTATTATTAGCCAAGGTGTTTCCTTTAGGATTTGAAGCCAAACATAAAGCAGAAGATTACTCTATAATGGGCGTTTTAGTACAAAAAATTTTGGAGGAGATTAAAAAAGAAGGATACAGGGGACTTCAGAAAAAGTATCCAGAGGTTTCTCCTGGTTATGGAAGAAAAGAGGGTATATTTGATGAACATCCAAGATTCTCCTGGCAGGTAGAATGGTGGCAGACAGAAATTCCTAATTTAAGAAAGGTAAAAGTTAGAGTATATGGGAAAACTGAGAAAGAAGGCACTCCTTCAGAGATTAAGGTGATAACCTATCTTGCCAATAGAGAATAATTCAAGTGTTTTGGTAATTTGGTAAAAAGATCAGATGAAGAAAAATGCGTTTACATTAATCGAAATATTGGTTGCTACATTTATTTTTGCATTCTTAATAATGGGTTTATATTTTATATTTGATAAAAGTCATTCTGGTTGGGAAAAGGGAAATGCTCGTTTAGAGCAATATCAAAAGGCTCGGGAGTTTCTTAATATTTTAAATCGAGAAATAAAAAGTGTATTTATAAGCTCGAGTAATAAAAATATTGTATTTAGAGGAAATGAACATGAAATTTTATTTATGTGCTCCACGAATGTGCCTAATCGAAAGGGAGAGTATGACTTGAAAGAGGTAGAGTACAGGTTATCGGGTAACCAGCTTAAAAGAAGAGTAAAAAGTGTGTTTGATAAAAAATCAAATTTGGGAAGAATTTCTATTTTAGCCAGCAATATAGCTGAGCTTAAGTTTTCCTATCACAATGGGAAAAATTGGCAAAAAACTTGGGATTCTAAAAAAGACAGATCAAAAAAGGATTTTATTCTTCCTCAGGCAATTCGTGTGGAGATTGTTGTAAAAGGTGAGAGTGTAATGCCACTTACTTTTTCTACAGTTATAAGTATCCCTGTATCTCATTAAATCATTCAAAATAACCATAAAAAACACCCACCACTTTACAATAATAGGAAATGTGCTATTCTTATTTACAAAAAAGGAGTTAAATAAATTGGGTGTAAAGACAGAAAAGAAAAAAGAATTGCAAGAGAAGTTTGGACGGCATCCTAAGGATACCGGTTCTCCTGAGGTGCAGATTGCTATTCTCTCCGAGAAAATAAGCAGATTAACCGAACATCTGAAGTATAATAAAAAGGATCACGGTTCAAAGAAAGGTTTGCAGGAAATGGTATCCAGAAGAAGAAAATTATTAGATTATCTAAAAAAGAAAGATGTTAAAAAATATAGAGAGATTATAGAAAGACTGGGTTTGAGAGGGTAGGTGCTTTATGTATAGAATAGAAAAAGAATTTGCTGGAGAAAAGCTGGTATTAGAAACCGGAAAAGTAGCAGGTAATAGTTCCGGTGCAGTGTGGATTCAACATGGAGAGGATATAGTCTTAACAACGGCGGTTATTTCTCCTACTATAAAGGAAGAGATGGGTTTTGTTCCTCTAACAGTTGACTATAGAGAAAAAGCTTATGCAGCAGGTAAAATACCTGGAGGATTTTTAAAAAGAGAAGGAAAACCCTCTGATGAAGAAATCCTCTCTAGTAGGTTGATTGATAGATCTGTTCGTCCTCTTTTCCCAGATGGCTATAGAAATGAGACTCAAATAATTGCTATAGTTTTGTCAGCTAGTGAACCTAATCGTCCACCGGTTTTAGGTATTATAGGAGCTTCCCTGGGACTTGCAATTGCTAACAGGTCCATAACTAAGTTGGTTGCTGGAGTAAGGATAGCAAAAGTTAAAGGGGAGTTTGTTGTTAATCCTACTGACAAACAACTTGAAGAAAGCGATATGGATATAGTTGTTTCAGGGACTAAAAATGGAATCACAATGGTAGAAGGTCAGATAAAAAAGCTTCCAGAGGTGGTTGTTCTGGAAGCTTTAAAAAAAGCACATTCTGCTATAAAAGAACTTATTCAAATTGAGGAAGAGTTTCTCTCCTCTGTTCCATCAAAAGAGGTGCCCGTATCTCTTTATGAAATTGATAAGAGTTTAAAGGAGAAAGTCGCAAAATTTCTTGCTTCTAAAATTGATAAAATTGCGCCGGATTGGACAAGTGAGGAGAAAGATGATTATTTAGAGAAAGTGAAAGAGGAGCTTTTAGAAGAATTTTTGCCTCAATACCCAGACAAGGAATACGACCTTTTAGCTGTGCTAGAGGAACTTAAGAAAAAGAAACTGAGGGAAATGATTATTTCTCATGGAAAAAGATGGGATGGGAGAGGAATAGATGATATAAGACCCATAAGCTGTGAGGTAGGTGTTTTGCCCAGAGTGCATGGTTCTGCTCTCTTTACAAGAGGGGGAACGCAGTCTCTTGTAGTTGCTACTTTAGGAACATCAGCTGATGAACAAATTATTGATGGACTCCAAAGAGAAGAGACAACAAAAAGATTTATGTTCCATTACAATTTTCCTCCTTTCTCTACCGGGGAAGTGCGTCGTCTAAGTGCTCCGGGAAGAAGAGAAATTGGGCATGGATTTTTGGCTGAAAGAGCCCTTTTAGCTGTACTTCCTGATGAAGATACTTTTCCCTATACGATAAGATTAGTTTCTGATATTTTGCAATCTAATGGCTCTTCCTCTATGGCATCTGTATGCGGTGGAAGTTTGTGTCTTATGGATGCAGGTGTACCTATCTCTGAAGCTGTGGCTGGGGTTGGCATGGGACTTATTAGCGAAAATGATAAAAATATCATCCTTACTGATATCCAAGGTATAGAAGACCATTTAGGAGATATGGATTTTAAGATCGCTGGAACAAAAAATGGTATAACTGCTCTTCAGCTGGATATAAAGATCGAGAAGGTGGAATTTAACATTTTGGAAGAAGCCTTAAAAAAGGCAAAGATTGCACGAATGCTGATTTTGGAAAAGATGAATAAAGTTATTGCAAAACCTCGCAAGAGTATATCTAAATATGCTCCTCGCATAGTTACATTATCTGTTCCTACTGAGAAAATTGGAGAAATTATTGGGCCAGGTGGTAGGATGATAAAGAAAATAATTCAAGAAACTGGTGTAAAAATTGATATAGAAGATACAGTGGGTAAGGTTACAATTTCTTCTATGGATGAGGAATCGGCAAAAAAGGCAGCAAAAATGATAAAAGATATTGTTGGTATAAGGGTTGGAGAAGTTTATTTAGGAAAAGTTAAGAGAATAACTGATTTTGGAGCATTTGTTGAAATATTTCCTGGCAAGGAAGGTTTGGTTCATATTTCAGAACTTAGTGATAAATATGTAAAAAAAGTTGCCGATGTGATTAAGCCAGGAGATGAGATTTTGGTTAAGATAATCAATATTGACCAGATGGGTAGGATAAACTTGAGCAAAAAGAGAGTGAGAGAAGAGGAGCAAAAAGGAGCATGGAAATATTGACTAAGCGGAAAAAATGATTAAACTCTTTATGAATTCAAAATTCAAGGAGGTGCAATATAAACTTGGTTGATATAAAAGTTGATGATTATAATTCCTTTTCTCAAGCACTAAAGAAATTTAAAATTGAATGCCAGCAGTCAGGGTTAACTTCAGAGATAAAGAGGCATCAGGAATATGAGAAGCCAACTGAGAGGAGAAGGAAAAAGAGACTGAAGGCTATTCGGAGACAGAGAAGGAAGATGCGAAAGTTAGAAAGACTTAGAAGATATTAGCCCTACCCCATTTTATATGAGAGGGAACTTTGAGCCAACAGCGGGCTTTCGGGAACCAAGCTCTGGGTATGGCGAGCTCTTTCTCTGAGAGGAAGAACTCAAAGTATCCAGGAAGGTTCCCCTATGAAGATGAGACTCAAAAGTTTTCCTCTCATAAAAGGGGTAGGGTTTTAAACAAAGAAAGATTTTCCATTGTATTTATGGGAACTCCAGAATTTGCCTGTTTTTCTCTTGAAAAGCTTATAGAGAATGAAAATGTTGTAGCAGTAGTTACCCAGCCTGATAAACCAAAAGGAAGAGGAAAAAGGATTCATTCACCTCCAGTAAAAATATGTGCTCAGAAAAGGAGTATTCCAGTTTACCAACCTGAGAACATAAAAGACAAAGCTTTTTTAGACAAAATAGCAAGTCTCCATCCAGATCTAATAATAGTAGTAGCATTTGGTCAGCTTCTTTCACAGGAGCTATTAAATGTTCCTGCACTTTACTCAATTAATCTTCATCCCTCGCTTTTACCTAAATATAAAGGTCCAGCTCCTATCCCTTGGGTTCTGATAAGAGGAGAGAAAGAAACAGGAGTTACCATCCAAAAAATGAGCGAGAAAGTTGATTCAGGAGAAATAATTCTGCAGAAGGTAGTTCCTATAAGTATTGAGGATACTGCAGGCACATTAAGTTTTAAGCTTTCTCGTGTAGGAGGTGAAGCTCTTGTAGAAGCTATTCAGCTAATTAAAAAAGGAAAAGTAAGATTTAGACCTCAAGAGGGTGAAGAAAGTTACGCTCCAAAAATAACAAAGGATATTGCAGGTATAGATTGGAAAAAATCCGCTTTCAAGATTTACAATCTAATAAGGGGATTAAATCCGTATCCTGGTTCTTTTACCACTTTTATATATAAAAGAAAGATTCAAAAAATTAAAATTTGGAAAGCTATCCTCTTTAAAGATGTCAAAACCGAAAAAAGATATAGTTCTTCTCCTCCAGGTATGGTGGTTAAGATTTTGAAGGAAGAGGGATTTGTGGTTAAAACAGGAAGAGGACTTTTATTAATTAAAGAAGTTCAGTTACCCAACAAACCAAAGATTAGTGCATACGATTTTGTAAAGGGGTATCATATTGAAGAAGGAGTTTTTTTGGGAAAAGAAAATTAAAAAAGGAGAGCAAATTGAAAGAAAATAAAGAAAACTTTCCAGTAAAGTTGGCTCGAAGAACACTTGAGGAATACCTTGTTACAGGAAAGAAGCTTTCTCCCCCCGCTCAAATCCCTGAAAAATTTCAGAGAAAAGCGGGGGTGTTTGTTTCTCTTCACAAAAAGGGTAAATTGAGAGGTTGTATCGGAACTTTTCTTCCCACAAAATCCAATATCGCTGAGGAGATTATCGAAAATGCTATAAGTGCAGCAACTAAAGATCCACGTTTTCCCCCCGTTAAAGCTAGTGAACTTGAGGATATTGAGATATCTGTTGATATTCTAAGTGAACCAGAACCAGTAAATTCCTTAAGTGAACTTGATCCTAAAAAATACGGTATTATAGTTAGCAAAGGTTGGCGAAGAGGACTTCTTCTACCTGATTTAGAGGGAGTAGACACAGTTGAATACCAGCTGGAAATAGCAAAACAAAAAGCTGGCCTTTTCACCATACCAAACGAACAATTAGATATTCAACGGTTTACTGTGGAACGGTACAAGGAAAAAGAAGAAAAGGAGTAAAATTAGACTGATTTTAATATCTCCTGCATCACTTCGCGTGTATAAGAAGAAGGATCTTTCACTATATCTTCTAGGCGTCTTGTTGAATCCCGCAATCTTCTCAGTTTATCAGCATTAGGTTTTCCTTTATCTATACTTTTCTGTGCTTTTTTGGTTTGTTTGATAATACTTTTTTTTGCCTTATTTATAAGCTTCTCTGAAACTCCTCTTCTTCCTGCCACATCAAGAATTTGATCAAAGAGAGAATTAATATCTCCTTCCTCCAGAAACTCAACTTCCTCCTCTCCTACCTTTACTTTTTTCATATTTTTACCTCCTAGGATTAATTACCTACAAAAAATGCTTTTTGCACAAAAATTATTATATGGTATTTTTTAATTTTTGGCAACACCAGTTCTAGTTCTTGACTTACCACCTCATCCTGTGCTACATTATTCATATACCTTTAAACTTTTCAATAAAAAGGATATACTAAACTGTAAAAGAAATTTTTTGGGAGGGAGTAATTTGAAACATATTGTGGTTGTTGGCAGTGTAAATGTTGATATTTCTTTAAAGGTTCCAAGAATGCCTGAGATTGGTGAAACCATTCTTGGAAATGATTTTTACTGGAATATAGGAGGTAAGGGAGCAAACCAGGCGGTAGGAGTTAGTAGATTAGGTGTTCCAGTCTATTTTGTGGGCAAAGTAGGAAATGATCCCTTCTCTCACAGAATTACAAATGGGCTTAAAAATGAGGGGGTAAATGTTGAGTTTGTCTCCCAGGATGAGGAAAGTCCTTCTGGGATAGCAGTGATTTTGGTCGACAGGAATGGTGATAATTGCATCACGGTAATTGGTGGTTCAAATCGCAATTTGAATAAAAAGGATATAGAGAAAGCCAAACAAGTTATCCAGGGAGCAGATGCCATTCTTCTTCAATTAGAAATTCCCTTGGAAACTGTTGAATTTACTTTAAAACTCGCTAAAAAAACCGGTGTTTGTACCATTCTTAACCCAGCTCCAGCTACTAACTTAGATTCTAAAATTTTATCTTATACTGATATTCTTATCCCTAACAGAGGCGAGGCAGAAGTGTTGAGTAACCAAAAAGTTAACTCCCTCAAAGAAGCAAAAAAAGCTGGAACTTTACTGTTAAATAAAGGAGTCAAGGCTGTAGTAATAACTCTTGGAAGGGAAGGGTCTATGTTAGTAACCAGGGATATAACTCGTCATTTTCCCGGAATTCCAGTTAAAGCTCTGGATACAACAGGAGCAGGAGATTCGTTTGTAGCAGCATTGGCAGCATCTTTTATAAAAACCAAGGATTTAGAAGAAGCTGTCAGATACGGAAATTATGCAGCTGCTCTTTCAGTTACAAAGCTAGGAGCACAGGCTTCTCTTCCTTTCAAGGAAGAGTTAAAAAATTTCATCTCTAAGGTCTCTTCAAATAAGAAATGATATGGTCGGGGTCAATGTTCTACCTCGTAGGCTATCTTTCTTTTATATTTTATATAAAGAGTGCCAACTAAAAAAGAAAATTTTACCGAATCTTTTTTCTTCTGGCCCACGAAGATGGTGACTTTTTTTTCTTCTAAAGTAGCAATTCTTGGATTTGCCTTTTTGACTTTTTTCTTCAAACCTCTCTATCTACTGAAAAATGTTCCACCTCAGCCTGCCTCTTGACTTTGTTAGATTTCCTTTTAAAATAACGAGTGAAGATAGCGGGGTGGAGCAGCCAGGTAGCTCGTCGGGCTCATAACCCGGAGGTCGTCGGTTCGAATCCGACCCCCGCAACCAATTTTTAATGGCGGCGTAGCTCAGTTGGAAAGAGCACACGGCTCATACCCGTGGAGTCCGGGGTTCGAATCCCCGCGCCGCTACCGATTTTTCCCCTAGAGTTTTTAAATTTTATGTTGTTAATGTATTAGCTTGCAAAGAAGTTGATCTTTTAAAAATGATAGTTAGCTTAAAGAGAGCGTTCCCACTACCACAAGATTTCTGTTTTCCTGCCTGCTAGTCCATCATATTCGTCACCTTTCCGATGTTCCTTCATCCTCTGTGATGCCCCCTAATAGAAACATAAAGTTACCAAAAAGCTTGTTTTTTAATCTTTTTATTGGAGAATTAAAAAAATGTCATCACAGGCAAAAATATTAATTATAGAAGATGATAGAGATATGGCAGAAGCTTTAAGAATAATTTTAGAAGGAAAATCTTATAACATTAAACTAGCTTTTAATGGGAAACAAGGACTTAATATTATCCGGAAGGAAAATCCCGACTTGATCATTTTGGACCTCCTGCTTCCTGGAGAAAATGGAGCTACTATATGTCACACATTAAAAAGTAGTTCAAAATACCAAAACATCCCCATTTTGATTCTAACTGCTCTTACAAAAAAGGTAGAGGGTAAAATTTTCCCTCATCAAGAAGAAAAGTCTTTAGAGGCAGATGAATACCTTGATAAACCGGTTGATCCTGAGAGTCTAATAGAAAAAGTGAAAAAACTTTTAAAAAGGTAAAATTTATGAAAGATTACTATGGCAGTTTTAATGTAGAGAAAATGCTAGGGGATAAGTTCGGAGTAGATATTTTAAATTCAATGGGGCTTGCCATTGCTGTTATTGATAGGGACTTTAACATAGTATGGGCCAATAATGAATATAACAGACTGCAAGAAGAATCTAAAGGAGTTATAATTGGTAAAAAATGTTATGAGATAAGCTTTAATAGTAAAATTCCTTGTCCGGAGGACATATGTGCAGTTCGTAGAACGTTTAAGACAAAGAAAAATTCTAAAGGATTGAAAATAATTAAAAAAAGTGGAAAAGAGAAATTTTTAGATGTATTTTCCTTCCCTCTCTCTTCTTCTCAAAGAGAACTTGAATATGCTGTTGAGGTTATACAGGACAACACTCGCCTTTATAAATTAGTGGAATTATCAGATAGACTTACAGCGTATGCCTCCCACGAACTAAAGACTCCTCTTGCTACTATAAACCAATTAGCAAGTGTGCTGCGACAGGTTGAGCTTCCTGTTGAGAAGAGAAGTGAGTTATACGAACGAATAATTAGTAGAAGTCAGCACGGACTTAAGACTGTGGAGAATTTTTTAATTTATTCCAGAATGAAAGCAGGAGAATTTGAGATGAATCCAGTGAAGGTATATTTTTATACCGAGGTCATTAAAGATATTCTTGATTTCCATACCGAATATGCTTTAGATAAAACGGTTCGTTTTTTATGTAATGTTCCTCAGAATTTGGAAGTTGTTTGTGATCCAGATTATATTCAGGTTGTATACAATAATCTTATTACAAATGCTGTAAAATACGGAGGAGAGAGGGTAATAATATTTTTAGGCTATCTAAATGATGACAGGTACCATTACTTTAATGTTGCAAATACAGGGGAGATTATCTCTAAAGAAGATCGAGAAAGAATTTTTAAAAGATACGTAAGCGGGAAAGAAAAAGGCTCCGGAATCGGACTTGATGTTACAAGAGAACTTGTGGAAAAGCATGGAGGAAAAATTTGGGTTGAGCCATGCTACATTTCAGAGGAGTATAAAAAATGTTTTTGGAAGAAAGATTTAGATAAGGATACCTTTAAGGATTTGAAGCTACAAAAAGCTAACAATTTTATATTCACCATAAGAAAAAATTTGATTGAGAGCAGAGAAATTCAGAGCTAAGAAAATGATTATTACTGAGCAAAAACCTTTAGAGGAAATTGTTCAATTTTTAACTCCTTATAGTTCAGTTTTTATCTGTGGATGTAGTGAATGTGCAACCTTATGTAAGACTGGAGGAGAAGAGGAAGTTAAGAATATGAAAGGAGAGCTTGAGAAAATAGGAAAAAATGTTCCTGGATGGGTTATTCTTGATCCTGCTTGTCATAGATTAAATGATATGAAGTTTTTTCGGGAGCATAAAAAGGAAATTGATGCCTCAGATACTCTTCTTGTTCTTGCCTGTGGTAATGGAGTTCAAACAGTTGCAGAGATTTTAGAAAAGCCTGTATATCCAGGATGTAATAGCTTATTCTTAGGAGAGATTGTTCGTTTTGGAAATTTTGAGGAAAGGTGTCAGCTATGTGGCAACTGTCTTTTAGATATGACAGGAGGAATTTGTCCCATTACAAGATGTTCCAAGAGTCTTCTCAATGGACCCTGCGGGGGATCAGTAGAAGGGAAATGCGAAATAGACCCAGATATAGAGTGTGGATGGCAACTTATAATAGATAGGCTGGAAAAAAGAGGAGAACTTAATGTTTTGAGAAAAATACTTCCTCCTAAGGATTGGTCAACTTCTCGAGACGGAGGACTGCGTAAGTTTAAAATAGCACAGATTAGAAAAGCTGTAGAGAAAGTTCCTCGACAAAAGGAAGTTAAGACAGAAAAGAAGATAGTTTCTTCTCCTAGAAGTAAACTGGAGAAAATCTTAAAAGAGGGAAAATTTGCTGTAACTTGTGAGTTAGGCCCACCCAAGAGTGCAGATCCTTCTCCTGTGAAGAAAAAAGCAAAACTTCTTAAAGGATGTGCAGATGCAGTAAATATTACTGATAACCAAACAGCTATTGCGAGAATGTCAAGCATAGCCTGTGGTGTTATTCTTCTCCAGTTAGGGGTTGAACCTGTTGTGCAGATGGTTACTAGGGACAGAAATCGACTTGCTCTTCAAAGTGATGTTTTAGGTGCTGCAGGACTGGGAGTAAGAAATTTTCTGTGTTTATCAGGAGACCATCAAAGATTTGGTAATCATCCTCAGGCTAAAAACGTCTATGACCTGGATGCTGTGCAACTTATACTTGCTTTAAAGATGATGAGGGATGAGGGTCGATTTTTATCTGGTGATAAACTATCCTCCCCCCCATCACTTTTTATTGGAGCAGTGGAAAATCCCTTTGCTGATCCCTTTGAATTTAGAGCCATAAGACTTGCTAAAAAAATAGAGGCAGGTTGTGATTTTATTCAAACTCAAGCTGTGTTTGATGTGGAAAAGTTTAAAAAATGGATGAGAATATTAAAAAATGAAGGTCTTAGTGAAAAAGTATACATACTTGCAGGAGTTATTCCTGTAAAGTCGGTAGGGATGGCACGATATATGCGAGATTATGTTTCTGGAGTAACTGTTCCTGATGAAGTTGTGAAAAGAATGGAGGATGCAAAGGATCCAAAAAAAGAGGGAATAAAAATATGTGTAGAAATTATTAAGCAACTGAAGCAAATTGAGGAAGTTAGGGGAATTCATATTATGGCTGTAGCCTGGGAAGAGGTAGTTCCTCAGATTGTAGAAGAAGCAAAACTTTTACCTAGACCTAAACTATAGGAGGAGAATATGGAAAAAAGATTGATACTAATAGCAGATGATGATCCTGATGTTCGTGAATCTTTAAGATTAATGCTTGCAGAGACTTCTCATGAACTTGTATTTGCAACAAATGGAGAGGAGGTTATAAAGAAAATAAATGAAAGAATTCCGGATTTACTTGTGCTTGATCTTCTTATGCCTAAGATGGATGGATTTGAAGTAATAAAACAACTTAAAAATAATCCTCAATTTTCTAAGATACCCATTTTAGTTCTTACTGCAGTTGGAAAGAAAGTAAGTGAGAGAAGATATGAACTTGAAACTGGTGTTTCTATGGATATAGACGATTATGTAGAAAAGCCTGTTAATCCTAAAGATTTTATTTATAGAGTGCAAAAAATTTTAAATAGGAAATAAAATTTGATAGAATAAACGGGGGTGAGAAAATAATGAAGAAAAGAATACTCATTGTAGATGACGATAGAGATTTTTTGGAAGGAACAAGAATAATTTTGGAAAAAAATAATTTTGATGTAGATGTTGCTACAAGCGGAAGAGAATGTCTTGATAAGCTACGTAGCTTTAGTCCGGATCTTTTAATTCTTGATATTATGATGCCAGAAAAAAGTGGGTTTGAGGTATGTAAAGAGATTAAAAATTCTCTTGAATATAGTAAAATTCCTGTAATTATGTTAACCGCATTAAAACAAAAACTTGGAAAAACCTCTTATTCCATTTCTCAAGGACTTGAACTTGAGGCAGAGGACTATATTGACAAACCTGTCGAACCAGAAGAACTTATTTCCCGGATTAATAATCTCTTGAAAGGAGATTAGAGGTGGGCTGTCCAGTTAACCTAAAATATCTTAGCTCTCATCAATGGGTTAGGTTAGAGGGAAATGTAGGTACAGTAGGGATAACTGAGTATGGACAGGAGAAGATGGGTGATATTTTGTATGTGGAGCTTCCTCAGGAAGGAAAAAAGATGAAACAGAAAGACTCCCTTTGTACTCTTGAGTCGGTTAAAGCAGTTTTTGATGTTCCTTCTCCTGTAAGTGGAGAAAT
>CAYRAK010000019.1:0-16073 GCA_964422215.1 uncultured Clostridia bacterium
ATATCCTAAGGGATCGGTTTTAAACTCTCTTTCTGGATTTCGAAAATCTTTAATACTGACAAAATTAATAGGAAGTTTTCTTTTTTCCACTATAGTGGCTAGTCTATCTATAAATTCAGGATAACTTACACCTCTAAGTTGGCCAATCTCTTGTTGGTTGACTAGACTGTAGTCTATAACTCCACTGTCATAACTTGAAAGATCCAGTTTAAAGCGATTAATTATTTTATCTATTTTTTGGTCTTTTCTTTTTATTAGCCACTCTTTAAAACCCATTTTTTACCTCTTATATTTGAGGCTAACTTTTCTTTGGCCACGGAACAAAAGGAATAGGAGGTTTTTTGTATATGTCCCATTCTGTATCTTCGGTAGCCTGTGTCGCTACCCAGTAAAAATCTTTTAAAAACCCCATACCTAATCTATCACACAATTTAGCTGCAAGGTTAAAGCCTTCACCTTTCTCATCTTTTCTTACTATATTGTTTAATGCCCTAAGAGCAATGTTTTCTTTTTGTACAAGAGTAATATTCTTAAAAGCATAATTCATACCTTCCTCTATCTCCTGATAATGAGAAAAAAGTGCATCTTTTGTTCGGTTGAGGAAAAGCGGATCTACCAGCAACATTTGCCATACCATTGGTTGGTAACCTTTCACCACCCTCATTATAAATACAAGAGGAAATAATCTATGGATAATTCCGTAAAATCCACCGAATCTGTATCTTCCGTAATAAAAAAATATATCTCTATAAAGAAGAAACTGATTAACTATAGCCTCATTTTGGAATATAGTATCTCGGAATGCACACAAAAGGGTTCTTTCAAGCTCACTTGGGATTTTCTCTTGAGGACTTATAACCAAATTTCCTTCCTTTTCTTCTACTTTCAGATACGGAGATGTTTCTCCTAGTTCTATGAGGGTCCTGTCAATTTTTTCTACATTAAGGATGATATCCAGAGTTTCTCTTCTTCTTAATATTTTTTGATTTCTTGCTAACCTGTCAGTGAAAAAAACAGGATTAAAGGGAGTGATAAGCGTATATCCATCTTTTTGCCAAACCTGATATAAGTCTATCTTGGCCATCTAGATTCCTACATCTTGTTTATTTGATCTAATCAATATAAGGAGACAGATCATAGTCCAGATCTCTAATTGGAACCAAAATCTTTGGCACAGATATCTTGGGTATCAGGACCATATCTCCCAGGAAAAAACGAAGCACTTTTTGTGGTAAGGTGTGAGCTACCATTTTCACCAGGAAGCTATCTTCCAGCTCTGTAAGTATGATTTCTCTATAAGCCCTCTCAATTTCTCCAAATGCTGGGTTTTCCTTTTTTCGCAGTTTACAGTAATCTCTCATTTTTTGACATATTTCAAGATATCTTCCCTTTAAAGTTTTATAGTACCTGTAAACATCGTTAATGGCTGATATTCTGTTTTTGTCTTTTCCAAATACAACTTCTCTTACATGATAGCGAGGAAGTTTTTTTGCACGGAGGTTCTTCCACCAATTGTCTATTCCCACAAAAGCATGGAAAGGTTGTCTAAACCATATAAACCACCACCCATATGCTGTAATTAAAGCAATTATATAAGCGATTAGAGTTCCTGAGAACATCTTTCTATAATTTTTACCTATAATTTCGGCACGTTCAAGTTCGTAAGAGTAGCCATCTAGTGTTTTCTCAATTTCAATTCCTATCTTTTCCATCTCTCCGGGAGAAAGTCCAAATTTCACCTGAGGGGAATATATATTTACTCTAAGGTTGTAAAAGGTATTTCTGGGAATTTTTGCTCCTAACTTGTGAGGATTCGGCTCCACATAAACCGCCCAAGCTCCAGTATCATGCCAACTGGAGTTTACAGCCGGTATAGTAAAACCATTTATCTCTATATCAGCTATTTTTTGACTCCACAGAGCCATTTTAATTTCCAGAATAACTTGCCATTTTTAAAAAGTATGCTAATTTTTTAAAAAATGTAAATAAGGAGCAACCTATGGCACGAGTCTGCTATATATGTGGAAAAGGCCCATCAGTTGGTCATAAGGTAAGTAAATCCGGACGTCGGACAAAGAGAAGATGGCTACCCAATCTTCAGAGAAAAAAAATTAAAGTTAATAATAAATTTATCAGAGCTTATGTGTGTACATCCTGTCTCAAAGCGGGTAAGGTGCAACTTTATTAAAATTAAATTTGTCTTTCTCTCAGTCTCTGAGCTTCTTGAAAAAATTTGCCTTCACTTTTAATAGTAGGAGCAATTACTATTTCTGCCTCTTTACTCATTTGTCTTATGTTAGAGACGCCAAGATAGCTCATACAGGTTTTTATAGCCCATACAAGATTCTGGGAGCCATCATCTAAGCGTGCTGGGCCATAAAGGATCTCTTTTAATGTTCCGGTAGTTCCCACCCACACTCTTGCTCCTCTTGGTAGATTCTCATCGGAAGTTGCCATACCCCAGTGGTAACCTTTTCCTGGGGCTTCTTTTGCTCGAGCAAAGGCAGAACCAATCATCACTGCATCAGCTCCAGCGGCTAGAGCTTTGCATATATCTCCTCCAGTTCTCATTCCCCCATCAGTGATAATGGATACGTACCGTCCGGAGCGTTTATAATAGTCATCGCGAGCAGTTGCTACATCTATTGTAGCTGTAATTTGGGGCACACCCACTCCTAAAACTTCTCTGGTTGTGCATGCTGCACCAGGACCAACCCCTACTAATAGAGCATCTACGCCAGTTTCCATAAGTTCATAAGCAGCTTTATAGGTTACACAGTTACCGGCAATAACTGGGATAGACATCATTTCACGAAAACTTTTAAAATCAAGTGGTTCTCGTTTTGAGGATATATACTTAGTTGTAGCTACTGTTGCTTGAACTACAAAAATATCTGCTCCAGCTTCCTCAGCAATAGGACCAAATTTTTTTGCCTGTTGAGGGATACAGGACACTGCAACAGGAACATTTTCTTTTTTTATTTCCTTTATTCTTTTTCGAATTAGCTCTTCTTTAATAGGTTCGCGATATATTCTCTGGATTATTTCAACAGCTTCCTTTGGTGAGGAGTGAATTATCTCTTCAATTACACGTCGAGGATTTTCATAGCGAGTCTGAATTCCTCCAAGGTTTAAAACAGCAAGTCCTCCTAACTTTCCCATTTGAATAGCAAAATTCACGTCTACCACTCCATCCATAGCTGCAGCTAAAATAGGTATTTCAAAAGAAAGATTTCCTATTTTCCAACTTATATCAACATCTTCAGGGTCTATGGTTTTATCTCCAGGAACTAAAGCTACTTCATCAAATCCATAGGCTCTTCTTACTTTTCGGTTTTTTCCTATATAATATCCTCCCATATCGTCCATACTATCCCCCCTTAATATCTTGTTTTAAAGAAGCAATTATAAATTGGTCAATTTCGCCATTAAGGACTGATTCCACATCAGAGGTTTCTAAGCCGGTGCGGTGATCTTTGACCATTCTATAAGGGTGCAAGATATAAGATCTTACCTGGTTACCCCACTCAATTTTTGCTTTTTCTTCATATCTTTTTTTTAATTCCTTCTTCTTTTCCATCTCTTTGAGATTTGAAAGGCGTGATTTTAAAATTCTTAAGGCCATAGCTTTATTTTTATGTTGAGATCTTTGGTCTTGACACTGAACAGTAATTCCTGTTGGAATGTGAGTAATTCTTACTGCTGAATCGGTAACATTGACGTGTTGTCCTCCAGGTCCTCCAGCTCGAAAAGTTTCAATTTTTAAGTCATTTTCATTTAATTCAATCTCTTCCTCTTCAGTTTCTGGTATAACATCAACAGCGGCAAAGGAAGTATGACGACGGTGGGAAGCATCAAAAGGCGAAATTCGAACCAGTCTATGGATACCTACCTCTTCCTTAAGATAACCGTAGGCAAATTTTCCTTCTACAACTAATGTTGCGCTTTTAATTCCTGCTTCCTCTCCAGGTGTCCAGTCAACTAGTCTCACTTTATATTTTTTTCTCGTTGCCCAATTTGTATACATCCGCAAAAGCATCTGTGCCCAGTCACAGGAGTCAGTTCCCCCTGCCCCCGGATGTATAGATAGAATGGCATTGGCAGTATTGTATGATCCGGTAAGTAAAGATTCCAGATAAAGAATTTCTAGTTTTTCTTGAAGAAAAGAAAATTTCTTGTTAAACTCTTTCTCCAGTTCAGGATCTTTTTCTTCATTTAAAAGCTCATTTAAAGTTACAATCTCCTGGTAAAGATCGATAACTTTTTTCCACTCCTCTTTTTTTTCTTTTAACAGGTTGAGCTGTTTAAATATCTTTATTTGTTCCTCCTTTTGCCAAAATTGAGGCTGAGAAAGCTTTTCTTCCAGAATCTTAATTTCGTTTTCGACTTTTTCTATTTCAAAGAAACCCCCTTACTTTATCAATTTTTTCTTTTATGGCTTTAATTTCTGTATCCTGAAACATAAAAATCCCCTTTTTGGTGCAATATTATTAGCAAAAACCCTTGTATTGTCAATTGTTGGTTCCTGAGGCTGGGAAGTTTTGTTTTATATAAATCAAGAGAGGCTTTTAAGGAAGTTTATTCTTGGTGAGTGAAAAGATAGGTTAAAAAAAGAAAATCATTTAAAAGAATATTTGTAGGGCCAGAGATTCTAGAAACTCTGGCCCTTTTTCTTTTATCCAACTGCTTCTCTTAAAGCTCTACCAGGGCGAAATTTAGGAACATCCTTTGCAGGAATACTTATTCTGTCTCCGGTTTGAGGATTTACTCCCTGACGAGCCTTTCTTCTCTGGACCAAAAAGGTACCAAATCCAACCAATGTTACCTTTTCTTTGTTGCTTAGAGCATTGGTAATAGCTGAGGTCATTGCGTCAATCACATTGTTAACATCTTTTTTGGTTAATCCCACCTTCTTGGCCACCTCCTCAACAAGCTCAGCTTTGTTCATATTTTTTCACCTCCTTTTTTCTCTGAAATTGCTGTCTACAGAGGATTAAAGGCTTTTAGTTCTCAAGTGTTGAATATACCACAATCTCACAAATTCGTCAAGAGCAAATAAAGATTAGAACTGCCTAGACGGTTGACATTTTTCTTAAGTTTTATATTATTACCCAATTCAACTGCTTACTGAAGTTTGGATTAATAAAGTTTGGGAGCAATAGAAGTGGGTAAAATAGACCTACATATCCACACCATTTACTCAGATGGTACCTTTACTCCTCAGCAAGTGGTTCAGCAGGCCAAAAAGCTTAATCTGGTGGCTATTTCTATAACCGACCATGACTCTGTTAGGGGAATAGAGGAAGCTATGGAGGAAGGAAAAAAACTAGGAATAGAGGTAGTTCCAGGAGTAGAGATGAGTACCGATGTGGGAGAGGATGAAATTCACATCTTAGGTTATTACTTGGACTGGCGACGAAAAGAATTTTTATCAAAGCTTGATTTTTTCCAGCAGATTCGTATAGAGAGGAATGAAAAACTTCTTAAACGATTAAAAGAGTTAGGAATGGAAGTGAATCAAGGTGAACTAGCTAAGTTAGCTCCCAAGAGTGTGATAAGCAGGTTACACATTGCTCGTTATATGGTAAAAAAAGGATATGTAAAATCTATTGACGAAGCATTTGAGGAGTGGTTAAATCCAGGACGGCCAGCTCATGTGGAACGTGCCAAAGTTTCTCCATTCGAGATCATAAGTCTTATTTTAGAAACAGGAGGAGTTCCTGTTCTTGCTCATCCTTTTCTTTCTCGAAGGGATGATCTCATTCCCAAATTGGTAGAGGCAGGACTTATGGGTATAGAAGTGTACCATTCAACACATAATTTAGATACCGTGAAGCATTATACAAAAATTGCACAAGAATATGGCCTTATAATAACTGGTGGATCTGATTGCCATGGAGATAACAAGGGCGAGCGACTAATGGGAAAAGTGGATGTTCCAGAAGAGATTTTATGGGAGTTAAAAAAAGCTAGAGATAAGGTATTAGAAAAGATAAAGCTTTTTTCGAAGAAAGATAGTTAAGCTCTAAAGAATGTATGTATACATAAAAACTTATGGATGTCAGATGAACGAGTATGATTCAGAAGTAATGGCCGCTCTTCTTGAAAAAAGAGGTTTTTATATTACCTCTAGACTTGAAAAAGCGGACTTTATTTTACTTAATACCTGTTATGTGCGAGAAAAGGTAAAGCATAAAGTATATAGTTTCTTGGGAGAATTAAAAAAATTAAAAGAGAAAAAACCTGGCCTGATTTTGGGAGTGGGCGGATGCTTAAGCCAGAAAGATCCTGAGGAAGTTCTAAAAAAAGCTCCTTATGTTGATATTATATGGGGTACTTTGAATTTGCATGAGCTTCCTGAACTTGTGGAAGAGGCAAAAGAAGGTAAATTTCCCCTTATTAAAGTAAAAAAAGAAGGTTTTTTACCTGATGTCCTCCCGGTAAAAAGAAGTGGAAAATTCAGTGCATATGTTCCAATTATAAGGGGTTGCAATAATTTCTGCACTTACTGTAATGTACCCTATGTGAGAGGAAGAGAAAAAAGCAGGCCCCTTCATGTTATTTTACAAGAAATAAAAGAGCTTGCTGAGAGAGGATTTAAAGAAGTTATTCTTTTAGGTCAAAATGTGAACTCCTATGGAAAGGACCTAAAAGAAAAAATAGATTTTGCCGATCTTTTAGCTGAGGTAAATAAAATAGAAAAAATTGCAAGAATTAGATTCACAACTTCTCATCCCAGAGACCTTTCCGAGAAACTGATGCAGGCCATGGCCAGTTTGGACAAAGTTTGTGAGCATCTTCATCTTCCTTTACAAGCAGGTTCTAATCGTATCCTAGATAGAATGGGAAGAGGTTACACAAGAGAAAAATATCTTGACCTTATCTTAAAGTTACGCCACCTTATACCAGATGTTAGCATCACTACTGATATTATAGTTGGATTTCCAGGAGAAACTGAGCAAGATTTTAATGAAACTTTAGATATGTTAAGAAAGGTTCAATTTGATGGAGCTTTTACTTTTGAATATTCTCCAATTCCTGGTACAAAAGCAGCTCAATTTAAAGATCAGGTGCCACAGGCTGTAAAAAGAAGAAGACTTCGCAAATTGATAGAAGTGCAAAGAGAAATTACAGAGGAGAGAAACAAGTTATGGATAGGGAAAACTGTGGAAGTTTTAGTGGAAGGGGTTTCTGAAAAAAATCCTGAAGAGCTTCAGGGAAGAACAAGACACAATAAAATAGTGGTATTTCCTGGGAAAGAAGAACTTATAGGAGAATTTGTTCAGGTGAAAATTAAAGAGGGGGGCTGTTGGGCTTTACATGGAGAGATGGTAGATTGTTAAATTTCCTCCTTATAATTATGGGTCCTACTGGAGCTGGAAAAACAGAAACTGCTCTTTGTTTACTTAAAAGAATAAAAGGGGAGATTATTTCTGCTGACTCGCGTCAAATCTATAAAGGTATGGATATTGGAACAGATAAGGTTTCTTCTGAAATAAGAAAAAATTTTCCTCATCATCTTCTTGATGTAGCTGATCCAGGAGAAGTTTTTACTGTTGCTGATTTTAAAAGAGAAGCGGAAAAAATTATTAGAAAACTTCAGGCTGAAGGTAAACTTCCTGTTGTGGTAGGAGGCACAGGGCTTTATATTAGAGCTATTACTGAGGGGATTTTTCCAGGACCAGGAGCAAACTGGAGCCTTCGAAAAAAGCTTCATTTTAGAGCGAAAAAAGAGGGTCTTTTATCACTTTACTGTGAACTTCAAAGGGTGGATTCTGCATCTGCCTCACGTATTCATCCTCATGACGAAAGAAGAATAGTGAGGGCACTGGAAGTTTACTACCTTACAGGAGAGCCTATATCATTTCATCAAGAAAGAAATGTCCCCTGCGAGGGGAAGATGGTTAAGATTGGTCTTAGGTGGAGGAGAGAGACTCTTTATAGGATTATTGAAGAAAGAGTGGATAATATGATGGAAAAAGGATTAGTTGATGAGGTGAAAGGTTTGTTAGATAAAGGCTATACAGAAAATCTTCCTTCTATGCAAGCTATAGGATACAAGCAAATAGTAAACTATCTTAAAGGGAAACTTTCCCTTGATGAGGCAATAAGACAAATTAAAAGAGATACCCGCAGATTTGCCAAACGTCAGCTTACCTGGTTTAAAAAAGAAAAGGATGTTATTTGGCTTGACAGGGAAAAATATTCCTCTCCTGAAGAAGTTGCAGATAAAATAGTTAGAATTCTTCTACAAAAGATACCTGATGCAAAGAGGGTGATTAAATGATTGATGTGAAAGAACAGATATCTCTTATAAAACGAAATACTGTGGAGATAATAAGGGAAGAGGAACTTGTAAGAAAAATTAAACGTAAAGGCTCTCTCAGGATAAAATTTGGAGTTGATCCTACCACACCAGATATTCATCTTGGCCATTCGGTGATACTTTTGAAGCTTCGCACTTTTCAAGAATTGGGCCATGAAGTTATCCTCCTTATTGGAGATTTTACTGCTCGAATAGGAGATCCAAGTGGTCGAACCAAGGCAAGAGAACCTCTCTCAGCGGAGGAAGTTAAAATTAATGCAAAAACTTACCAGAAGCAAGCTTTTAAAATTCTTGATCCTGAGAAGACTATAATTGATTATAACTCAAAATGGTTGGGTAAGATGAATTTTTCCAGAGTGCTGAAGCTTGCCTCTAGGTATACCGTGGCAAGAATGCTGGAAAGGGATGATTTTCAACTTCGGTATAAAAAAGGAATGCCCATTGGTCTACATGAGTTTCTCTATCCTCTTATGCAAGCATATGATTCTGTGGCACTGCATGCTGATGTAGAAATTGGAGGAACTGATCAGAAGTTTAACCTGCTTTTGGGAAGGCAGATACAAAAATCTTATGGACAGCCTTCTCAGGTGATTATTACTATGCCAATATTAGAGGGTCTTGATGGAAAAGATAAGATGAGCAAGTCTCTTGGTAATTACATTGGAGTAACCGAGCCTCCCTCAGAGATGTACGGAAAGGTAATGAGCATCCCGGATGAGCTTATTTTCCGGTATTTTCGTTTACTTACTCTTCTTTCAGAGGATGAAATAAATAAAATGGAGAAAGATTTTAAAGAAGGGAAGTTTCATCCTAAGAAAGCAAAGGAAAGACTTGCCTTTGAGCTTGTTAAATTTTACCATAGTGAAGAAGACGCAAGAAGGGAAAGTGAGAGATTTGAGGCTATTTTTTCAAAAAAAGAGCTTCCTTCAGATATACCTTTTTATAAAGTTAATAAGGAAAAATTGAAGGAAGGAAAGATAGGGGTGGTTGATCTTTTAAAAACAACAGGTTTTGCTAAAAGTGGTTCAGAAGCAAGAAGACTGGTAAAACAGGGTGGTGTCCGGTGGGATGGAAAAAGAATTGAAGACCCCACTCTTATGCTTTCTATTGACAAGGAGCATATTCTTCAGGTTGGAAAAAGAAGGTTTTTACGTGTAAGAGGATAAAGGAGGAGAGGAGAATGCTTATAGGGTTAATGTCTGATTCTCATGATAACTTACCGAAGATAGAAAAAGCAGTAAAACTTTTTAACAAATTAAAAGTAGAGCTTGTGCTTCATGCAGGGGATTTCATAGCTCCTTTTGTGGTGGAGAAATTGAAAAATCTTAACTGTCCTCTTATTGGGGTATTTGGTAACAATGATGGTGAGAAAAAAGGATTGAAGGATAAAATAGAATCTATTGGTGGGGAAATTCATACTCCTCCTTTTTTCCTTATCCGAAATGATAAAAAGATTCTTCTTGTACATGACTTAGCAAAATTAAGCAAAACTGATATACAAAACGCCGAGCTTATCGTCTATGGACATACTCATAAGGAGGAGGTAAAAAAAGAAGACGGTAGATTATTTGTTAATCCTGGGGAATGTGGAGGTTGGCTTACTGGTAGATGCACTGTAGGTTTGGTAAACTTGGAGACCTTAGAAGCTGATATAAAGGAGATTAGTTGACAAATTTTTTCATTTGGGTATTTTTTAAACTAAATTATGGTATTTGACAAAAAAGAGAGATAAGGCTATACTTAGCTAATAATCTGTTTTATGTGGATTTAGCTAGTTAAAAGGAAAAGGGAAGGGAGTTGGCAGTTTCTGAAAAATTTGTAAGAAAGGGGGTGATAAAGAAGGTAGGTTCACTTAAGAGTTTTGGATATATGGGTTATCGGGGAAACATAGGGGTAGATAAAAAATAGAGTAGATAATATAAGGCAAGGAGGAGGATAAGAAAAAATGAAAAAGGTTTTAGTGACTTTAATAGCTGTTTGCTTTACTTTAGGCCTGACCGTTGGGGTAATGGCTGCTGAGCCAGAGATAAGCACCAGCGGTACCATTGAGTTTAAGATTAGTGGAACAAGTGAGGAAGAACAAGCAAGTGGGCTTTTTGGTGCAGGAGATGTTCTTGTTGACTACAATGTTTCCTTCACTTCCGGTCCATGGACAGCGGTGGTATCTCCTGAGTTTGATATTGGAGGAGAAGCTTTGGCTGAGTGTGATGCTTACATAACCTACAGTGGAGAAGCTTTCACCCTGACTTTAGATCCTACAGGAATTGATAACGGGATATTTGACATATATGCCTATGGTCTAGATGGTGCTATTGATGGTGCACCTAATATACCATCCAATGCTGGTTTGAAACTGGAGGTTCCTTTTGACACCTCTTCTTTCTATTTGGTGGTAAATAATCAACCGGACCCAGAGGATTCCGAAAGTGCCGCTTTTTGCTTTGGTGGTGGATTGAGTACAACTATAAGTGATCTATCCCTTGATTTAGCCTTCAATAGTAACCCAATTACCGATGATGCCTGGTATGGTTCCTCATATGGAGTGAAACTTGGCTACTCCCTAGAAGCCCTCAGCCTAACTGCTGAGTATGGTGCCTGGAGTCCAGGGGATGATGAGGTATGGATGGAAGAGGGAGCAGGAGAGGTGAAATCTGGTTCCGGATACTATTTTGAAATGGGATACACCATGCCTGGAGGAGATACTCTCACCCTAAGTTATACTGGATCTGATAAAAACCTTAACGGTGCAGGGTATGGTCCTAGTGCTCATGAGTACTCTAAGATAAAGGGTGTTTATTCACACGCTTTGGCTGAGGCGGTAGCTCTATCTTTCGAAGTAGCCAGTACAGATAATGGTTATGCGGAAGATACCATAACTACCTGGTCAGGTAAACTTTCTATCTCCTTCTAGAGTCTGAAAGGTAAGAAAAATATATAAAAGGGGCAGGCCATTCTCGAGAGGCTTGCCCCTAGCTTGCAATTTTATTTATTCTGTTATAATAAAATTTGTAAGTTTAAAATCTAGGAGGTGAGGTTAAAAAAATGGCAGAAGTAAAATTGAGGAATGTTACTAAGGCTTTTGGTAAAGTAGTAGCGGTTAAGAATTTCACGTTGGATATTAAAGATGGAGAATTTATTATTCTCGTAGGACCCTCAGGATGTGGAAAGACCACCACTCTTCGCACTATCGCTGGACTAGAAGAGGTAACTTCTGGAGAGATATATATAGGTGATAGGTTGGTAAATGATGTTCCTCCCAAGGATAGAGATATCGCTATGGTTTTTCAGAATTACGCACTATATCCTCATATGGATGTATATAAAAATATGGCTTTTGGCCTGAAGTTAAGAAAAGTTCCTAAAGATGAGATTGACAGAATTGTGAAGCGTACCGCAGAGATGCTTGGAATTAGAGAGCTTCTTGATAGAAAACCAAAAGAGTTATCTGGTGGACAACGTCAAAGAGTTGCTTTGGGAAGAGCTATTGTGAGAAACCCTAAAGTTTTTCTATTTGACGAACCTTTGTCTAATCTGGATGCAAAGCTCCGTATTGCAATGAGAGCAGAGCTTCTTGCTCTCCACCAAAGATTAAAAACCACCACTATCTATGTTACACACGATCAACTAGAAGCTATGACTATGGGTGATAGAATTGTGGTGATGAATGAGGGTGTAATTCAGCAGGTTGATACTCCACAAAATGTTTATGATCACCCGGTAAACAAGTATGTAGCTGGTTTTATAGGTTCCCCTTCCATGAACTTTATAGATTGTACCCTTGTTAAGAAAGACGGAAGCTTGTATGCTACTACTAAAGGAATGAGCCTTAAGATACCTGATGATAAGACCAAACTTGTGGAAAGTTATATCAACAAAGAAGTTATTCTCGGAATTAGACCTGAGCATATCTCTGATACAGCGACTGTTAAGTCTTATGGTCCAGGAACTACTTTCAAAGCTTCTGTCTGGGTAGTTGAACCATTAGGTTCTGAGAAACTTGTTCATGTTAAAAATGAGGATGACACATTGGTTGCCCGTCTTGATCCTCATGTGACTCTCAGGAGTGGAGACATTGCTGAGTTTACAGTGAGAATGGACCTGGCTCATATATTTGATAAAGAAACAGAAAAAACTATTTTCTAATACCTCCCATTATTTCACCTCTTTTGAAGTGGGAGGGAAGTTGAAGTATCCCTCCTCTTAATGTTTAAAGAGAGGAGGGGTTTTTTATTTTTTACGAAGATGAAAGCGGTAGTCGTTGATGGATATAATGTGATTCATTCAAGCTCCTCCTTAAGCTTGCTTCTTTCCCGAAATGTGTACAGAGCGCAGGATAAGTTAGTGAGGATGGTTTGCAGATACTGCTCTGTAACACATATGAGAGGATATGTTGTATTTGATGCCTATAGAAGAAATACAGATACTGTTGAGGAGGAGGTTTCTCCTTTGGTTAGGGTGGTGTATACCGGTAAGGGAAAGACAGCCGACTCTTATATAGAAAGGTTCATTGCTAAGAATAAAAGAAATTTCAAATACAGTTATATTTATGTTGTTACTTCTGATTATACTCAGGGAATGACGGTACTTGATGAGCATATACTTCCAGTATCTCCAACTAACTTTCTTCGAGAACTTGAATCTTCCTGGAAAGAGGTAAAGAAAAGATACCTTTCACACTCTTCCTTTACATATCATCTCATCCCAAGTGATCTTCGGGAAAAAATCTTTAGAAAATTTAAGTTAAGGAAACATCCTGGAAGTTAAGGATAAACTGAAGTTGGTGTAAAAGAATGTTGACAGGAAAGCACTAATTATAAATAATTATAACCCTATCTAATGGGGTTAGGAGGCAATGAAGGTAGCTAAAATAGATATAAAAGATTTCTCTCAAATTCCACTTTTGTGCGGAAAAAAGGATGAAAATTTAAAATTGATAGAAAGAGAACTGGGGGTAGAGTTTGCTTTAAGGGATAATTCGTTGAAGATCAAAGGAAAGGATGAATCTGTTGAGAAAGCAAAGGAGCTTATAAGAGAACTTATGAGTCAAGTTCATCAGGGATACACTCCTGAAGCTGAGGATGTGCAGTTTGCTTTAAAGAAAATAAAGGAAGGAAAGGAATCTGATCTAGATAAGTATTTTTCTATGGTTATTCTTACAACTCCTCGAGGAAAAAAGATAATACCAAGAACTGAAGGGCAAAAGGCTTATGTTGAGGCAATGAAGGAAAATGAGGTTGTTTTTGGAATTGGACCTGCTGGGACTGGTAAGACATACTTAGCTGTAGCTATGGCTGTTGCCAGTTTAGAAAAAGGGGAAGTTTTGAGGATAATATTGACCCGTCCAACTGTTGAGGCTGGAGAAAAGTTGGGTTTTTTGCCTGGTCGTTTAGAGGAGAAAATAGAGCCCTATCTTAGACCTCTTTATGATGCACTTTATGAGATGATGCCAGCAGAAAAATTTCATTCCTATTTAGACCGGGGCATAATTGAAATTGCTCCTCTTGCTTATATGAGGGGTAGAACATTAAATGATGCTTTTATTATCTTAGACGAAGGCCAAAATACCACATATGAACAGATGAAAATGTTTTTAACTAGATTGGGATTTGGCTCAAAGGTAGTTATTACTGGAGATATCACTCAGATAGATCTACCTCCTGCAAAAGCTTCAGGACTTGTGGAGGTGCAATCTTTATTTAATGACATAAAAGGTATAAAAACTGTTTATCTTACTCAAAAGGATGTGGTGAGGCACAGATTAGTTCAGGAAATAGTAAAAGCCTATGAAAAATACGAGGCCAAGATAAGAGATGCCAAGAAGAGTAGAAGACAAAGAATCTAAATTTTCTAAGTTTGCTAAAATTAAAATTTTATTTGCTAAATCTTGCATTCCTGCTTGGCTTTGGCTAATGGGAATAACAAGTGGGATTTTTATAATTTATCTTCTCTGGAATAATCCTTCTTTTTATCAAAAAATTGGAATTGTGATTATTGCAGCAAGTTTTGTTTTTATTCTTTTTTTATTTTTGTTGCATTTTTACTCAGAATTTTTAAAGACTAAATATCTTATCTTTTCAGGAACTTTAATATTAGCTTTAATGATTGTTGGTAAAATTATAATAGTTTTACCTCAGGTTCCTAACGTTTTTATCCCCATTGGTTTTTTATCTATTCTTTTTTCCTTATTTTTTAATCTTCCTGTTTCTATTTTTGTACTGGTGATGCTCTCTTGTTTATTTAGTTTATTTTCGGGAGAGATAAGTCTTTTTCCCGTTTTACTTTTTGGCGGTATAATAGGAGCCTATGGTGGAACTGAGATTCATCAACGAACTGATATAACAAAAGTTGGAAGCTGGATCGGGTTATCTCATCTAATCTCAGTGGTAGGGGTAGGTCTTCTTAGAGGGTTTTCTCTCTCGCGGATAAATTTACTGGCACTGTGGGGTGTTGGAAATGGAATTTTTTCCAGTATTTTGGTAACAGCAGTTCTCCCCTATTTTGAGACTTACCTTGGAATTACAACAGATATTCGTCTTATCGAGCTTGCTGATTTAAATCATCCTCTTTTGCGTAGATTGTCTATTGAGGCTCCCGGAACTTATCATCATACGATAATGGTTGCTACATTAGCAGTTGCTGCTGCGGAGGCAGTTGGTGTAAATCCTCTCCTGGTTCGAATAGGTGCTTATTACCACGACATTGGTAAAGTTCTGCGGCCTCACTTTTTCTTTGAAAACAGCAGAGTAGAGGGTGAAGTCATTGATCATCATTCTCGGGTAAGTCCCGGAGTGTCTTCTGTAATAATAGTCTCTCACGTAAAAGATGGTCTTGAACTTGGTAGAATATATAAACTTCCCCAAAAGGTTTTGGACATAATTGCTCAGCATCACGGAACCTCTCTTATTGCCTATTTTTACAGGAAAGCTATTATGAAAAAAGGAGAAAAAGAACATGTGGATGAGTCTTCTTTCCGCTATCCTGGACCTAAGCCTCAAAGTAAAGAAGCAGCTATAGTTATGTTGGCAGATTCAGTTGAGGCTGACTCTCGTTTTGCCTCTGGTAAGAGTCATAAGGAAATCTCCTCGCAGGTACACAGGGTAATAAATAACAAGTTAAAGGATAATCAGCTTGATGAGGTAGATTTGACTTTACGAGATCTTACAAAAATAGCAGAGGCTTTTATAAGAGTACTTGCTAGTCGTTCTCACAGAAGAGGAAGATATCCTGAAGAGATGCTTAAAAATGAAGAGGGAATTAATTATAATCAACAATATGTGGGAGGGGAAAATTCCGGAGAAAGATATTAAAAAGGCGGTCTCTTTAACTCTAACAAAGGAGATAGGAGAGGAAAAAGAGGTAAGTTTAACTTTTGTTCCGGAGAATATGATAAGAGAGCTCAATTTAAAGTACAGGAAAAAAGATTCATCAACTGATGTTCTAGCTTTTTCTTTGACTGATAAGTTTTGCTCAACAGAAAATCTACTAGGAGAGATTGTTATCTGTCCAGATGTTGCCTCTCTTAATGCTCAGGAAAGGGGACACTCTTTGGAAGATGAGCTTTTACTCCTTGTGATTCATGGGACTCTTCACCTTTTAGGATACACTGACGAAACTGATAGTGGAAAAAAGACTATGGTAAGAAAAGAGAAAGAAATTTTAAAGTTACTGGGAAAAAGAGAAAATATAGTTTAAAAAGGAGTTTTATATTATGTGGAAAAAAATAAAAATTATGGCGTTAGGTGTTGCA
>CAYRAK010000020.1:0-16069 GCA_964422215.1 uncultured Clostridia bacterium
TTTTAGTTGATGATGGATCAACTGATGGAACGGATAAGATGGTCTTTTCCTTAAAACCTTCTTGTAGACTAAGGTATATAAAAAATGAAAAAAGAATTGGTCAACCCAGGTCAAGAAACATAGGAATTGACCTTGCTCAAGGAGAATACATTATATTTGTAGACAGTGATATAATAGTTGTTCCTGAGTTTGTTGAAGAACATATAAGGTATCACAAAATTTATAAAAACTCCATAGTAAATGGACAGCTTATTTATATATCAAGTCTTGATGAGGTGGGAAAAAAAAGAAAAAGTATCTGGGATATATCTTTTTCTTCATTTAATACAGCAAATGTCTCGGTTAAAAAAGAGCACTTAGATAAAGTAGGTAGATTCGATATGGACCTTCTTCCCTATGGATGGCAAGATGTTGAACTTGGATACAGATTGAGAAAGATGGGACTTAAGAGCAGAAAAAATAAAAGAGCAGTTGGATATCATTATAGAAAGTGGGCAGATGTTGAGAATATCTCTTTTTTAAAAGAAAAAGAGTTTATGCGGGGGATGAGCGGAGCAATTTACTACAAAAAGCATCCTTGTTTAAAAGTAAAACTTTCAGTGAGAGGAAATCCTCTTTTTGCTTTCTCCTTTATTGGCAAGTGGCTCGATCAAAGTCCGGAGGGAAAAAAATTTTTCCTCTGGGCTAAAAAAACAAACATAGAATGGCTTAAAGCGGCATTGATCAAGCTTATTCTTTGTCACTACTACCTCCAGGGCTATGAAAAAAAGATAAAAAATGCTTGAGGAAAAAATGCACATCTTTATTACCGCAAATTCTCCCGGAGAAATAGCAGGGTGGGTTATGCCTTTTGGAAAGAAACTAAAAGAAAAAAATCCCCAGGTGAAAATAACTCTCCTTATACCACCCTGTCAGTATGCAAGTGGAAAGGAAGTGAAGGTTGCTCAAAAATGGCCCTGGATTGACAGAGTAATTGGGCCAAAAAATTTTTTAAAATACATTTTTTTGGGAAAAAAAACCTCACTTTTAAACTCCGCAGAAAAATCTTGCATTCTATTTTTAGGAGGAGATCCTTTTTATGCTGCGTTTTTATCTAAAAAATTAAAGATTCCTGCTTTTGCTTATACCAACAGACCAAGGTGGAGAAAATATTTCAAAAAGTTTCTTGTAACTGATGAAAAAACAAAAGAAAAGTTTGTTTGTCTAGGAGTAGAACCAGAAAAAGTTGAAGTAGTGGGCCATCTTGCCCTTGATTCGGTAGAAATTGCAAAGAATAAAAAAGAAATTTATGAAAATTTTAAACTATCTTCTACATCTTTTGTGATAAGCTTTCTTCCAGGTAGTCGTCCAGTAGAGATTCAATTCATGCTCCCCTTTTTCATAAAAACAGTTGACCTTATAAGGAAAAATTTTTCTAATGTTCAGTTTCTCTTTATTCTTTCCCCTTTTGCCGATGAAAATAAAATAAAACACCTTATAGAAAAAGAAGACGCAAAAATTATTGGAAAAGAAAGATTCCTCAAGATAAAAACTCAACATGGAACCGAAGTCACCTTGGTAGAGGAAAACCCCTACGAGGTAATATCAATTTCTGACCTTGCAGTTACTATTCCAGGAACTAACAATCTTCAGATTGCTAAAATAGGAACCCCCATGCTGATTGTTGTTCCTTTAAATAAGGCCGAACTTATTCCTCTGGATGGAATATTTGGTCTTATAAATCCAAAAATACCTCCCTTTGGGTTTGTAAGAAGACATCTTGTATTTGAAAAAAGCAAAAAATTAAAATTCGTATCTCTTCCCAATATAATAGCAGGAGAAGAGGTTGTACCAGAGATAAGAGGTATCCTTCAAGCTGAGGATGTTGCAAAAAAAGTTGTTTTTCTTTTAAAAGATCCTAATTTAAGAGAAAAAATGGCAAATAAATTGCAGACAATAACAGGTAAAAAAGGAGCGGCAGAGAAAATAGCAAAGATAATTTTAAATGAGTAGGTATATTCTTTTTTTAAGTAACTGCCATGGGGAAGATAGATCAGCTGCTTTAATTGCAAAGGAACTTAAAAAACTAAAACCTGATATTAAAGTTGCGGGTGCTCCTCTTATTTCCTCTGGGGAGGAGTACACAAAAAGAAAAATCCCTGTTATTATTAAAAGTAAAATCCCTCCCTCTGGGGGTTTCCCTACCAAAAGTTTTACAGGATTTTTGATGGACCTTCCCACCTTCTATATACCATTGAGGTATTATTTTATTTTAAGAAAGGTGCGAACAGAGGTTGATTTTTCTGTTGTTGTAGGAGATATTTTTCTTTTAGTCTTAGGATATTTTGCCTTAAAAAAAGAAACTATTTTTCTCGCCCCAGCAAAGTCAGATTATCAAAGACCTCACTACAGAATCGAAGAATTTTTTATGCGAAAGATTCCTCGCAAGGTCTTAACTCATGATGAATATACAGCAAAAAATTTACGCAAAAAAGGTATAAATGCTCTTTTTCTAGGAAATCCCATGATGGATGATTTACATCCTAAAGGCATAAGTTTAGGTGAACCACCCATAGTAGGACTACTTCCTGGAAGTAGATTGGAAGCATATAAAAATTTTCTAAAGATTCTCAAGGTAGTGGAGAAAATAAAAGAGAAGGTAAGTTTTGCCTGTGCCATACCTTCTTCTTTAAATGTTGAAAAAATTGTTGAGTCTGCAAAAAAAGAGGGCTGGAACTTGCAGGGAAACACTTTAAGAAAAGGTGAAAAAAGTATTCTTTTAGTTAAAGATGGATTTGAGGATGTTATCTCAAAATCAAATATCATAATCGGTCTTGCAGGAACAGCAAATGAGCAAGCTGCCGGTCTTGGAAAACCTGTTATTTCCTTTGCTGGATGTGGACCCCAAACTACTCCTGGAAGAATGAGGGACCAGGCACGACTTCTTGGAGAAGCGGTAAAATTTGTATCTGATTTCCCTGAGGGAGTTATATCTGAAATTTCCTATCTTCTTGCAAATCCTGAGGAGAGAAAAAGAAGGGGAAAGATCGGTTCCTTGAGAATGGGACCTCCCGGAGGAGCAAGAAAAATCGCAGAACTTATAGTGGAAGAGTTTGGTCTTAAAGCTTGATGCGCATATTATCAATCAGTCTCACATCTCCTATCTTCACCGCTAGAGCAACAACAACTTCTCCCTCAATTTTTTTAACAGGTTCAAGGGTCTTGGGGTCTGCCAGGGTAATATAATCAATTCTGGCAAGAGGCTCTTTTTTAATAAAGTTCTCCAGTGCCGATAAAATACGAGAGGCGTCTTTTTCTCCATTCTCAATCATCTTTTTTGCCTCAACTAAAGACTTGTAAAGGATCCTGGCAGCTTCTCTTTTCTCCCCTGTAAGATAGCTATTTCTTGAGCTACAGGCAAGACCGTCTCTCTCTCTCACTGTAGGCATTACAACAATCTGTGTATCCATATTTAAATCTTCCACCATCCTTTTCACAACAAGAGCCTGCTGATAATCTTTCTCTCCAAAATAACTGTAGTGAGGGTCCACTATATTAAAAAGCTTGGTAACTACAGTAGTTACTCCCCGAAAATGACCTGGACGATGGGCTCCTTCAAGAATTTGAGTCAATTTTCCACTCACTTCCACCCAAGTAGAGTACCCCTCTGGATACATATCCTTAGAAGATGGAGCAAAAACAAAATCAACCCCTTCTTTCTCACACAAGATTATATCTTGAGATAGGTTACGAGGATAGCGTTCAAAATCTTCCCCTGGTCCAAATTGAGTAGGATTAACAAATATACTCACCACCACAACATCACAATCTTTTCTTGCTTTTCGAATCAAAGAAAGATGTCCTTCGTGTAAAGCTCCCATGGTAGGCACAAAACCAATAATTTTTCCTTCTTCTTTTGCTTTTCTACACCATTTTTTCATAGAAGCTATATCTTTTATGACCAGCATATTTTTCACCCATTGGTAGGCCTGTCTAATTTATTACACTTATAAGCCTTTCAATATGTCTTTTACAAATTTCCTTAATATGGGGATCATCTGTGGAATTATATATTTTTTTCCACCAAGATATAGCCTTATCAATTTGACCATCTTTTTCATAAGCATAAGCAAGAATTCTCTCAAGTATAGGGGGATATCCCTCTATTTTTAAAGCAGCTTTTATACCCTCAATAGCTTTTTTATACTCCTTTGTTTTAAAAAGACGAATAGTAAAATCTCTGTAAAGATAAAGCTCAAAGGCTTTTGGGTTATTTTTAATACCTTCATTTAAGAATTCAATTGCTTCATCTACATACCCCAGCTCATCCAAAACAAGGGCTCCAAATGAGTATCCGGGGATAAAATGAGGAGCTAGCTTGCCCATTACTTTTAAAACAGGAAAAACTTTTTTAAATTTTTCTTCTTTTTTAAGTTTCCAATCTCCAAAATATTGTATTGCCTGAAGAAATAAAAAATCAGCAATTATCTCCTCACATCCTAAGGAAGTTGCTATACCTACTATTGTTGCTTCCTCTGGATGCTCATGAGCAAGGCAATCTATAACTTCCCTCAAAGAAAATTTAAAAATTTTTTCTTCAATACAATTATCTAAAAAAACTTTCCCTGCAAAAAGTGCAAAAAGGAAAAAGATTACACCAAATATACCTTTAATAGATTGCCACTTTCTCCAATGTATCTTGAAAACCGGGAAACGAGATATTAATACAACTTGCATTTTTAATTTTTGTCTCTCCTTTTGCACAAGCTCCTCCAATCGCAAGAGCCATTGCTATGCGATGATCCTCCCAACTTTCAACTTCTGCTCCTTTAAGTTTTCCTCCACCTTTAATAATCATTCCATCTTCCATCTCTTTTATACAAGCTCCCATCTTGGAAAGTTCTGTAACTAAAGCCTTTATTCTATCTGTCTCTTTTACTCTAAGTTCCCTTGCTCCCTCAATTATGGTCTCCCCTTCAGCAAAACAGGCCACTACAGCTAAAATGGGAACTTCATCGATAACCTGTGGAATAACATCACCACTTATTTTCACTCCTTTAAGATGACCTGTGCCCCGAACTTGCACGTCAGCCACCTTTTCTCCACATTCTATTCTTTCGTTCTTCACCTCAATTTGTGCTCCCATCTTTTGCAAAATCTTTAAAAAAGCTGCCCGTGTAGGATTCACCCCTACATTATTAACCATCACACAGGAGCCTTCCAAAATAGAGGCTCCTCCTATAAAAAAGGCAGCAGAGGAGATATCACCTGGAATTTTAAACTCTCTTGCCTCAAGTTCCTGAGGACCTGAAATTTGGATTTTTTTTCCTTTTATCCTAATTTTTGCTCCCATGTATTTGAGCATTATTTCAGTGTGATTTCTTGATAGATGAGGCTCCTCAAGTTCTGTTTCACCTTCAGCATGCAAGCTGGCAAGCAAAATAGATGATTTTACCTGAGCAGATGCTACAGGCAAAATATATCTTATTCCCCTTAGAGATCCTCCCTTAATACTCAAAGGAGGATAACCTCCTTTTCTTGACCAAATCTTAGCTCCCATTTGAGAAAGAGGCTCAATTATTCTCTGCATAGGTCTTCTTCGAAGGGATGAATCTCCGGTAAGAACAGAGTAAAAATTTTGAGCTGCTAGAACTCCTGAAATTATCCTCATGGTAGTGCCTGAGTTTTGACAATCTAACACATCAGAAGGCTCTCTCAAACCACCAAACCCTGCCCCTTTCACAACAAAACTTTCATCCTCCTCCTCAATTTCAACCCCAAGCTTTCTCATACATCCTAAAGTAGAAAGGCAGTCTTTTCCCTTTTGAGCTCCTCTTATAACAGAGGTGCCTTTTGCAATGGAAGCTAAAATAAAAGCTCTGTGGGATATGGATTTATCCCCAGGCACATCTATCTCACCCTGAAAGGCCTTAGATTTTTTTACAACAAGTACATCTTTCATCTTTATAGGAGCAAAATTTACTGTTAGATTTTCCTTCCTATGGAAGTTGCTATTTTTTTAACCTCATTTACAAGTTTTTTAAAACTCTCAGGAAGAATAGATTGAGGACCATCTGAAAGTGCTTCCTCAGGTTTTGGATGAACTTCTACTAAAAGACCATCAGCGCCAGCAGCTATTGCTGCTCTTGAGAGGGGAATCACAAGGTCTCTTTGACCTGAGGCATGACTTGGATCTACTATCACCGGGAGGTGAGATAATCTTTTAATTAAAGCTACTGCAGAGATATCTAAGGTGAAGCGAGTGGAATCTTCAAATGTTCTTATTCCTCTTTCACATAGAATAACATTGTAGTTACCAGATGAGAGAATATATTCAGCAGACATTAAAAATTCTTTTAATGTAGCAGCTATCCCTCTTTTTAAAAGGACAGGTTTTTTGCTTTTTCCAACTTCTTTTAAAAGATCAAAATTTTGCATATTTCTTGCCCCAATTTGAATAATATCCGCATACTTGGAGACAAGATCAACCTGTCTTGTATCCCTAGCTTCAGTAACAACAGGAAGTCCAAAGGCTCTTGAAACCTCAGCAAGGTACTTTAGAGCTTTCTCCCCAAGACCTTGGAAAGAGTAAGGAGAGGTACGAGGTTTAAAAGCGCCTCCTCGCAAGATGCTTGCTCCCGCTTCTTTTACTGCTTTAGCTGTCGCAAAGAGCATATCTTTGTTTTCCACAGAACAAGGACCTGCCATAAGTACTATCTTTTCTCCTCCTACAACTATATCCTCATTTATCCTTACAAGCGTATCCTCAGGTTTAAATTCTCTGCTTACAAGCTTATACGGTTTTGATATAGGGGTAACTGATTCCACAATAAACATAGATTCAAAGATATGTCTTGTGCGAACAGCATTTTCACCAATTACACCAATTATTACTCTCTCTTTTCCTCGAGAGATATGGGGAGTGAAACCAAGTTCCTTTATCTTAGAAACTACATGTTGAATCCCTTTCTCTGTAGTTCCTGGTTTTAAAGTGATAACCATCCTATCTCTCCCTATTCCTCTCCTTTAGGATAGGAGCCTAAAATTTTTAAAAACAAGCATCTTTCACTTAACTCATTTAAGGCTTTTTTAACCTTCTCGTCATCTTTGTGTCCCTCAAAATCTACAAAAAATACATACTCCCAAGCTTTTCTTTTTGTGGGACGGGATTCAATTTTAGTTAAATTAATACCATGAACCCTAAAAGGAGCAAGCATATCATACAAAGCTCCAACTCTATCTTTAATAGAAAAAAGTATAGAGGTTTTATCATCTCCACTTCTTTCTGCATAATTTCTTCCAATAACCAAAAAGCGAGTATAATTGTGGGGAGAATCTTCTATATGGGCTGCTAAGATATTAAGTCCGTAAAGACCTGCAGCTACCTCAGAAGCAATAGCAGCAGCTCCTTCTTCTTCAGCAGCAAGCTGAGCAGCTTTTGCTGTACTTTCTGTCTCGCATATTTTCACTGTAGACATATGCTCCTCAAGCCATACCCTGCACTGAGCTATAGCCTGAGGGTGAGAGTATACCTTTTTAATATCTTTAAGTTTTCCTCTTCCAAGAAGATGGTGGGCTATTTCCTGAATTATCTCTGCACATATTTTCAAATCAGAATCTAAAAACATATCAAGAGTATAGGAAACAACACCCTCTGTAGAGTTTTCTATAGGAACAACACCATAGTCAACCTGTCTTTTTTCCACTAGAGAGAAAATTTCTCTTATATTCTTTGCGGGAATAAGATCTGCACTGTTTCCAAACTGCTTTATCGCTGCAAGATGGGTAAAGGTAGCAGGTGGTCCAAAATAGGCAACTTTTAGTTTTCTCTCAAGAGATAAAAAATTCTTAAGAACACACCTTACAATCTCTTTTAACTGCTCGTTAGGTAAGGGACCTTTATTTTGAGCAAGGAGTCTTCTAATGATAGCTTTTTCTCTCCCTGGAGAATAAATTTCCTCTCCTTCTTTTCTTTTTATCTTAGCTATCTCTAAAACTTTCTTTGCCCTTTTATTTAAAAGTTCAACCAATTGGGAATCTATCTCATCTATCTCCTTTCTTATATCTTCTATCATGTATTTTCACCCTCCTTTAAAAGATTAAAAAGTGCCTCTAGAGCAAAAACATACCCTAAAGGTCCAAGTCCTGAAATTTGTCCAATGCAAACAGGAGCTATAAAAGATTTATGTCTAAATTCCTCCCTTTTATATATGTTGCTTATGTGCACTTCTATTGCAGGTAGATTAACAGCAGATATTGCATCTCTTATTGCAACGCTTGTATGAGTATAGGCTGCAGGATTAATTACAATTCCATGAGCTGATCCTTTTGCCTTCTGGATTATATCAACAATCTCTCCCTCTGAATTTGATTGCTCAATTTGAACTTTGCAGCCAAGTTCCTTTGCCTTTTGAATTATGAGTTTATTAATCTCATCAAGAGATTTTTCTCCGTACCACTTACACTCTCTTTCTCCAAGTAAATTAAGGTTAGGACCATGAATAACCAAAATATTTATCATTCAACAAGCTCCCTGAGTACCTCTTTAACTAATTTTAAAGATACAGAGGATGTAAGAAAAACCTCTCCTATCCTCTTTGGTAGAACAAACCATACCTTTCCTTCTTTTACTTTCTTATCTAGAGCTATTTTTTCCAAAATTTTTTCCGGATCAAGCCCTCTTGCTTTTGTGGGAAGATTTGCTCTATTTAAAAGCTCCTCCACTCTTCTTAAAGACTCAAGGGAGAAGCATCCCATCTTATATCCAATTTTCGCCTCCCCTATCATGCCAACTGCAACAGCCTCTCCATGTGTATATCTCCCATATTTTGCAGTTGCCTCAATAGCATGAGCTATAGTATGTCCAAAGTTAAGAATCTGTCTTATGCCCCTTTCCTCTCTTTCATCCTCCTCTACGATATCAATTTTTGTCTTTACCGCTTTTTCTATTACAAACTTTAAAGTCTCAAAATCTTTATTGAAAACCTTCTGTAGGTTATTTTCAAGATAAGAGAAAAAACCATCATTTTTTATAATAGCACATTTTATAACCTCAGCCATTCCCTCCCTTATCCTTTTTGGGGAAAGAGTTCTTAAAACCAGAGGATCAATTAAGACAAATCGTGGCTGATAAAAAGCTCCTACTAAATTTTTACCCTGGGGCAGATTAACTCCTACTTTTCCTCCTACTGCAGAGTCAACTTGAGATAGAAGTGTTGTTGGAACCATAAGAAAGTTTATTCCTCGCAAAAATGTAGCTGCAGCAAATCCTGCCATATCTCCTACCACTCCTCCGCCTAGAGCAAGAATTGAGGAGAGGCGATCAAGCTTTTTCTCAAGACAGAAGTTGTAAATTTTTTTCACCTTAGATAATGTTTTGGATTTCTCTCCCGGCGGAATTTCTAAAGAAGATATGCTAAATCCTTCCTCCTTTAAAGAATTTTTAACCTTTTCACCATAAAGAGGAAATACTTTCCTATCAGATATAATGAGTATTTTTTTTCCTAAGGAAAAGTCTTTTGCAATCTTTCCCACTTTCTCAAGAGGATAGCCTACAAAGACAGGATAACTTCTTTTTCCCAATTTAACCTGAAGTCTTTTTCCAGAGAGAGTGTTTATTATTTTGTCTACAATCTCAGAAACCTTAAGTGAGGAGGTATCAATTATAATATCAGCTTGAGCGTAAAATGGACACCTTTTTTTAAGAAGAGTTTTAACTCTTTTTATCTTATCTGAGACTCCTTCAAGAAGTGGCCTTTCCTCTCCATCATTTTCTATTCTTTTTAAAATTATCTCCGGCTTTGCCTCAAGACACACAAGGCATCCTTCTTTCTGCAAAGCTTCTATATTGTCCTTGCGAAGAACAACTCCTCCTCCTGTGGAAATTATACACCCTTTTTGCTTAGAAACTTCTTTTACAATTTTCGCTTCAAGCTCCCTGAAATATTTTTCCCCTTTTTTGGAAAAAATTTCCGGAATAGATAAACCCTCTTTTCTCTCGACAAGCTTATCAGTATCAAGGTATCTCATTCCCAAACGTTTTGCAAGCTCCTTTCCCACAGCACTTTTACCTGTCCCCATGAATCCAACAAGGACAATATTCATCTGCTATCTCCATCTTTCATTTATGTATGCTTTGTAAAGTTTGTAATTTTTTTTCATTTCTTCAAGAGAATCTCCCCCAAATTTTTCTCTCATTGCCCGAGCAATCTCTATAGCAACAACCGCCTCCCCCACAACAGAGGCTGCTGGAACAGCACACACATCAGAGCGTTCTTTAGCTGCATCCACTTTTCTTTTTGTCTCAATATCTACAGAGCGCAAAGGTTTTGCAAGAGTAGATATAGGTTTCATAGCTGCTCTCAAAATAATAGGTTCTCCTGTGGACATCCCTCCCTCAATTCCTCCTAGTCTGTTAGTTAAACGATAAAAACCTTTTTTCTCATCATATGCTATCTCATCCTGAACCTCGGAACCAAAGCGAGCTGCTGCCTCAAATCCAAGTCCTACCTCAACACCAACTATAGCCTGAATACTGGCAAGAGCGAAACTAAGGCGCGCATCTAGCTTAAGGTCCCATTGAATGTAATCTCCTATTCCTGGAGGAATACCAGTTACTATAATTTCAAAAACTCCCCCTAAAGTATCACCCATCTTTTTTGTCTTATCAATAAGGGCAATCATTTTCTTTTCTACATCAGGGTCTAAACATCGAAGAGGAGATTTTTCAATAGTATCATATTTTTCAAAAACATCCTTAAAGCTACTTTTATCTTTTTCTTTTCCAATTTGCACCACTCTGCTTAAAATTTTTACATCAAATTCTGAAAGCAGTTTTTTACAGATTGCGCCTGCTGCAACTCTAGCTGCTGTTTCCCTTGCACTTGCTCTCTCAAGAACATTTCGAAGGTCTGAAAAACCATACTTTATTCCTCCAGTAAGATCAGCATGACCAGGACGAGGTCTCGTAAAAAAAGAGCTCTTTTTTTCTTTGGGCTCATCAATACTCATAACTTCTTTCCAGTTTTCCCAGTCAAGGTTAGAAATTAAAAGTGAAATTGGACTCCCAAGAGTCTTCCCCCATCTCACACCTGATAGAATACAAACCTTATCTTTCTCTATTTTCATTCTCTCCCCTCTTCCATAACCTATCTGACGCCGCTTTAAATCCCTGTTAATATCCTCCTCTTTTAAGGGAAGCTGAGAGGGGATTCCTTCGATAATAACTATAAGAGCTTGACCATGAGATTCTCCAGCTGTAAGGTAACGTATATTTGTGCTCATATTTACTCTTTCATGATGTTTTTTAATATTTCTTTCATTTTCTCAACAGGGGCATCCTTACCTGTCCATAGTTTAAAAGATAAAGCTCCCTGATAGATAAGCATATCAAGCCCGCCTTTACACTTCATACCTCTTTTTTCTGCCTCTTCTAAAAGTTTTGTTTTTCTATTATACACAATATCATAAATATAGGTAGAAGCTTGAAAACTTTCAACATCTACAGGAGATGGATCTTTTTCATACATTCCAAGTGAAGTTGCATTAATTACAAGATCTATATCTTTTCTCTTGGGAAAAGAGTTTCTCTCTTCAAACTTTAAAAGCTTGAGTCTAACAGAGGAAGGAGCAATATCTTTTAATTTACGAAAAAGTTTTTCAGCTCTGGAGTAAGTTCTATTTGCTATAACAAGATAAGAAACTTTTTCTTTTATAAGAAAAACTGCTATAGCTAAAGCTGCTCCCCCTCCTCCTACAAGAAAAACCCTTTTACCTTGAAGAGAAAAACCTTCCTTGTAAAGTGATTTGACAAATCCTTCTCCATCAGTATTGTACCCAATCAATCTTCCTTCTTCATTGACAATTGTATTTACTGCTCCTATAAGTTTTGCCTCTTCAGAAATTTCATCTAAATAATCTATAATACGCTCCTTGTGAGGTATGGTAACATTTATTCCCCTTATGTTAAGTGCACGTATAGCCTCTGTTGCCACTTTAAGCTGTGAAGGCTTAACCTGGAAAGGGATGTAGACAAAATTTAGCCCCATCTCTTCAAAAGCAGCATTATGCATAAGAGGAGAGAGAGTATGGGTAACAGGATATCCAAAAAGACCAACTATTCTGGTATCACCTTTTATTTTCATAATTTTGTGTCCTGCAGTAGAGAAGCATTTTAATAAAAAGGTTCTGATTGTCAATTAAAGGACTTTTGAAGTTGGGATAGTTTTTTCTCCTTTCTTTAAGGATGGCATCATGCGGATGTGAGCTGGTATAATACCACTCCCTAAAGCTATACAAATGCGGAAGTGTTTTTTTATCTTCAGAACGTTGTGACTTTGACACAAAGCTAAGTTTTATATAAAATAAACCAAGGATTGTTGTTATTTGAAGTATCGAAAAACTTAATGGTAAAGGTGCTTTTCGCAGGTTTAAAGATGAAAGCATTAATCGTGTATTATTCCTGGGGAGGGAAAACAGAACTTGTAGCAACCTCAATTTCTAAGATTTTAAATGGAGATTTGAGAAAAATTGAAGAAGAAAGAGATAGAAAAGGGTTTTTTGGTTTCATAAGTGGGGGATATAGTGCGGCAAAAGGAAAATGTAGCAGGATAAAACCTTTAAACCTTAATTTGAATAACTACGAGTTAATATTTTTGGGAACACCGGTTTGGGCATTAAGACCAACCCCAGCTATCAATGCATTTATTTCAAAAGTTGATTTTAAAGGTAAAGAAGTTGTTTTATTTGTCACCATGGGGGGCTTTGGCGGTAAAAAAGCAATAAAAATAATGAAGGATAAGATAAGAAGAAAAGAAGGTAAAATTATTGGCTCTTTTATAGTTAAAACTGGTGGAGTAAAAATCGAGGATATAATCAAAGAAGGAGAGAGGATCGGAAGGCAATTTTTGCATAAAGGAAATAAGTTGAACAAATAAATACACTCTGGAATAGTGAATAGGAGACATAGGCTTTTTGGTTTTTCTGATAGATGGTAATGCTAACTTGAATCTAACAGTTGTGAACCATTAGATCGGATAACTTCCTTAAGATGCTACTTTAGACCTTTGTAAAGAATAAATTTCTCAAAATTTTCTCAACACCAAAAAACTCTTTATTATTACGGATAGAGGATATTATAGAAGCTACTAAAAACAAAAAGCTTATCCCTGCCTAAGATGCTTGAATACCATAACAGATTAGAAAATGCGAACGGTAAAAGCTAATCTAAAGGTAGGGATTCTTTACAGATTAAATAGGAGAGGCTAAAGTGGATATAAACACCTTGATTAAAAATTTTAATGTTTTAGAACAATTAAAAAGGGAAATGATAAAAAAAGAGAAGTTATCTTTCAGGCAGGCTTTGATTATTTTCGAGGCTATGTGGAAGGAAGGGGTAAGCTTTGGCGTTTTACCGCCCAAAGACCCTCTGGAAGGAATAGACGTTGATATAAGAGTTGCAAGGATCCTTAATTGTTTGAAGAAATCTTAGCTAAACTTTCTCTGGCTCTTGATGAACGAAGTATCCCTTATATGATAATCGGGGGACAAGCGGTGCTTCTTTACGGAGAACCAAGATTAACCCGGGATATTGATGTAACTTTAGGGACCGGTGTTGATGTTCTTCCAAAGATCATAGAAATTTCAAAAAAGTTAAATCTAAAACTTCTTCCATCAGACATTGTTAAATTTGTCGAACAAACAATGGTTTTGCCTACTAAAGATGAGGCAACAGGTATTAGAATTGATTTTATATTTTCATTTACTCCTTACGAAAGACAGGCCATTAAAAGGGCAAAAAAAATCTTTGTCAAGGAAGTTGCAGTAAAATTTGCCTCTCCTGAGGATGTTATAATTCATAAAATTTTTGCTGGAAGAGCAAGGGATCTGGATGATGTATGTTCAATCCTGCTAAAAAACCCCTCAATCAATATTTCCTATATTGAAAAGTGGCTTGCTGAATTTGATAAAAGCTTGCCCGATAAGGAATTTTTAAAAAAATTTAAGGAGATATTAAACTCTACTGTAGAAAAGTAAATTGACTTCTCAAAGGAAAAAAGAGGATATCGAAAAAGAAGAGAAAATCGGAAGGCAGTTTTTGCATAAACATAAAAAATAATATAATAGAGGAAAATGAAAAAGATAAATAAAATCGTCTTAATCTCTCCAACTTCCACCAAGCCTGGTCTTATATTGAAGTTTTTCAGATTTCCACCTCTAAATCTGGCCTTATTGGCTGCCTTAGCTCCTGAATATGATTACAAAATAATTGACGAAAATGTAGATACTGTAGACCTTAACTCAGAAGAGATAAAACAGGCAGATTTGATAGGTTTAACCGTAATGACAGTTCAAGCTCCCCGAGCCTATGAGCTTGCCGATAAATTTAGAAAAATGGGCAAAACAGTTATAATGGGTGGAATGCATGTAAGTGCTGTACCAGAGGAAGCAATAAAACACTGTGATGCTGTAGTAGTTGGCGAGGCAGAGGTACTTTGGCCAAAACTTTTAAAAGACTATGAAGAAGGTAAACTCAAAAAAATCTATAAAAATAAAGAACTGCCAGATTTATCCTGCTTACCTATTCCTCGAAGAGAACTTTTAAATAGAAAAAACTATATAGTTCCCAATACACTTCAGGTTTCCAGGGGATGCCCCTTTAATTGCTCTTTCTGTGCAGTGAGTAGGTTTTTTGGTAAAAAATACCGATTAAGACCTGTAGAAGAGGTGATAAAAGAAATTAAAAAGATGATAGAGACTGATAAATTAAGTTACTGGCGAAAAATTATAGGTAAATTCTGGAATAAAATGAATACAAGCGTTTTCGCTTTTCTTGACGATAACATCTTTGGTCAGGCAGATTATGCCAGGAAATTATTTAAAGCTTTAATACCTTTAAAAATACTTTGGGGAGCTCAGACAAGTGTAAATATAGCCAGGCCAGAAAATGAAGATTTATTGGAACTTGCAGCTAAAAGTGGATGTAAAATCGTGTTCGTTGGATTTGAAAGTATCAGCCAATCCTCTTTAAATGAGGCAGATAAAAAGGTCAATAAACCAGAAATATATGCAAAAGCTGTAGAGCTTTTCCATAAATATGGAATTTCTGTTATGGGAGCTTTTATATTTGGTTTTGATTCTGATGATAAGAGTATTTTCAAACGGACAGTGGATTTTGCCAAACGCATCAAATTAGATCTAGCTCAATTTACTGTGCTTACACCTCTACCAGGCACCCGGCTAATGGAGAAATTAAAGAAAGAAGGAAGAATAATTGAGAAAAATTGGTCAATGTATGATTTTGGAACTTCTGTTTTTAAGCCTTTAAAAATGTCAGTTGAAGATTTAATGAAGGGAGAGGAGTGGGCCTTACGGAAATTTTACTCCTGGTCGTCGATTTTAAGAAGACTTCCTCCTTTAACTGATTGGTCAAGGCTTATACTTTACCTTGTTTCTAATATTGCCTATCGGATTCAATCTTTTCAAATGTTAGATTACAAGAAGATAAAGATTTAGTGTAGTGCACCCTTCAAATATTCAACCCATTCTTGTCAGCTTTCTTAAGCACTGAGATTTTTCTATTTTTTCCTCCTTAGCCACATATTCTATAGCTAATTCTATGTCCTCCGGTATTCTAATACTCCTTACTCCCATATTTTTCTCCTTCTATAAGAAATTTCACGATAAAATATTCATCATCACTTATATATAAAGAGAGTTTTTCTAAAAAAGAAAGCGCCTTCTCTTTTTCAATTTCTCCCTGTTTATAAACAAAATAAATTAAAAGTCCTGAAACAACATAAGGTATACCAAGCACTTCCAGCTTTTTTACAAGACGTTTATCATCTTCCTACAAAATCAAATATTTTCCTGTCAAAAACTTTAATAATAGCATCATCTCCCTTAGCTTCCCCCATCCCTTTAGCTCTAAGTATGATTTTTGTGGGATGGATATAGAGGTAAGTCTTCTCTTTAAGGATACTAAACATTTTCTTTTTTACTCTCATTTTAGAACGGCGCCTCATGGCCGTCCAGACCATCTTTATCTTTTTAAAATAATCGCATCTTCTTAGCTTAAAGTGTGCAGTATCAT
>CAYRAK010000021.1:0-6359 GCA_964422215.1 uncultured Clostridia bacterium
TGAAAAAGCTTGAGTTAAATTAACCGAGCTAATTAGCGCTCCAAATGTTTTCCCCCGAGTCTTCTCGGAGGTAACTTGGCTTAACCACACACCTTGAGGAGGCCAAGTTCCAGAACCGCAAAAACCTAATATTACAAGAAAAATGAAGATTATTAGAAGGGGAAAAGGTAAAGTGATGGCAAAAACTAGGGGTATATTAATTAAAATTAAGATAAAAATTATCTTTAAAGGAGAGTAATAGTCAGAGAGTATGCCGGTTATCAGCATTCCAGGTATAGCTCCTATCCAAGTAAAGACAGGGAAAAAGGAAGCTTTTTCGGGTGGTAAACCTCCCACATCTACAGCAAAAAGTGGCATAAAAGACATAATAGCCGCGCCTCCAAACATCTGAGTTATCCGAGCAAGATAAAAAAGACTGAGAGATTTTAGTTCTATACTCTTAATCTTTGGCTGAGTTATTGCTGGATCTACATACCCCAGATTTTTGTGAGAGGTTAGAAAGGCTAAACCTATAGGTAGACTTGGAAGGGCTAATACTAAGGAAGTTAGCCGCCACCCTAGAAAAGTTACCAGGGAGCTAAATAAAAGAGTCATAATTAGGATTCCTCCACAACCTGTTGCTTCAAAAAACCCAAAGGATATACCTCTTTGCCAACTCCGACTCACTAAAGCTGTTCCTACTGGATGAAAAATACTTATTCCAATAGCTGCCAGCATTAAGACTAATATTATCTGAAAATAAGAGTGTGCAAAAAGCAACAAAGGAAATATACCTGCTGTTAAAAAGAAACCAAAAGAAAGGACTTTATTGGCTTTATATATATCTCCTAAATGACCACTCATTATAGAAAAGATTGAAAAGGCAACGGAAAAACAGGTAAGTAATAAACCGCTTTGTGTATAAGTAAGGTGTAACTCTTCTCTAATTAGAGGTAAAAGAAGAGGAATCATCATCCAGCATATATCATTGGAGCCGTGAGCTAGACAAAGTAAAAATAAGGTGATTTTTTTAGATTTTCCCATGGTAGTTTCTGAAATTAACTAGGTTTTATTTAACAGAGAGAAAACTATGGCTAAGCAAAAATAACATAAAATTAATATAAAAAAAATGGACAGACTGCAAGCTACTCAAAATTTTAACAAATCTTTTAATTTTGCTATTATATTTCAGGAAGGTTAATTAATAAAAATCAGAGAGGCAAAAATGTCCCAAAAGTCTTTGGAAGTAATAGTTAAAAAACGCCTTAAAGAGTATAAAGCAGAAAAAGTTGTTCTTCTAATTCTTATTGCCTTAGGTGTAGTTCTTACATTAACTGGGATGGGTGTATACTTTTATGTAAGTGAGCTTACCATTGTCAAGCAAGCTTATGCAACACCTACAAGAAATTTCATGATATCCCAACTTAAGCTGGTATGTAACTTTGCAAGAGTGTTAGGAGTTGTCTTCTCACTTGTTGGTGTGGTCTCTATACTTCTTGCTCTGGATAGATTAACTTTTTCTAAAGAATCTTACAAGATGGCTTTGTACATTAATAGTCAAAAAGAAAAATAAGGCTGGGTTTAGTTTATTTTGGATTCAAAGGAGGCTTTTTCGGATTTTACCTGTCTTATTTTCTCCTTTTTACTCCATTCTAAAATGTGGGAAAACTCATAGCCTATAAGTTTATGGTCTGCATTTGGAGGTAGAATAATATAATATTTATCTTTTTTATGGTCATAATAGCTAAAAGCATGCACTTTCTCCCAATCCCTTTGTCCACCAATCATTTTCCACCAGGTGTTAATTGTCTTTTTATCCATGAAAACAACGGTTAGATCCTTAATGTGATGTTTCTCAAAGTAGTGCCTGTTTTTCTCTTTGGGCGAGCTGGTAAGAATTGTTAGAATGGCGAGGAATAAAAGTGCCCAAGTCATTTTTTTCTCTCGATCCTTTTGTATAAAAGTTATCGGAAGATTAAAAATTTTCTTTAGTTTGGACTGGTTGTTTATCGAAAAACAAAAAAATTTTCCCTAAGAATACGGGGCTCTAAAGGAAAGAAGGGATGAAAATAAGTTAATTTTTCTTACTGTGTCTGGTATCCGGATTGGGTAAAGGATAAGGATGTAGAGAAGTTTTTAACCAGAGATGTTCTCATCTTAAAAGAAAGCTGGTATACACCCAACTTTCCGAATAAAGAAGATTAAAAGCCCAAAAGTCGCTATTGGTTCCGTGTTTTATCGTCAATTTGTAGTGTCCAATATCTAAATTTTATAAGGTTTAGCCTATTGTTTTTCAAGGTTGTATCCAGCATTTAATTTAATAATATATCGTAATACCCTGACTCAACATGAAAAAAATGTTAACATATTGAATTTTTCGGGTATAATGATTAACTCTATCGGTTAAAAAATTAAGACAAAGACTTCGTGATGAAAAAATTTTCTGCAATAGGAGCAGGTTTTGTTGGATTTGGAGCCGTTTTTGCTATTTTTTCCTATTTTTTGACAGAAAATATTCCCTTAACCGCTCTTGGGATTGCCTTTGTTATATTAGGATGTGTGATGCTTATTATGCCAGAGGAGCTTGTTCCTCACCAAGTTGTGAGGGGAATGATCTTTGGATCAGTTGCTAATATTGAGGCTTTACTGGAGGAATTTGCAGTAACTGGTAGAGGTATTTATCTTCCACAAAAAGAAGGGAGGGTTTACTTTTATATTCCCCTCTCGAAAAATCCTTCTTTTCCTAATGTTGAAGAAATAATGAGTGCACCCAAAAGAATGATATCCTATGTAGGAGGTGTACCTGCTCTTTTTATTTATCCTCCTGGTTCAGATGTAGTTGCTCTCTCTAAAGTTGCAGAAGAGACCGCAGAAGAAAAACAGAAGAGAAAAAAAGAGAGCGGAAAAGATTTTGCTTTGGAGAACTTCTTACCCGAACTTGAGAGTGCAATAAACTACTGCCTTGTTGATTTTACGGAATTTTCCTCCAAAGTACAGGTAAGCTTTGCTAAAAATAAAGTCCTTTTACGAATGAAAAATCCCAAGATAGAGATTGAAGCACCAAGATTTACTCGTGTACTTGGTTCGCCTCCTGTTAGCCTGGTTGCCTGTTGCATTGCGAAGATAAGCAAAATGCCGGTTAAGATTTTAGAAGAAAGAGTAGAGAGAAACTGGAGAGTAGCAGTTTTTGAGGTGGGAGGCTATGATGGATAGGCATATTCTTTTTATTTTTCTTCTCACCTCTTTTCTCTTCTTCACTGTAGCCATCTTTGCAGGAGGTGGAGAAGATAGGCTTGATGTGTATGTTTCAGTGTTTACCATAGAGTATCTTGCCCTTGTGGAAATACTTCGTCCAAGAAGAAAGCTTTTTACTTTTCTACGTATAGACCCTGTTGCTCTCGGACTATTTTTTATCTTCTGCATAATTGTAGCAAAAAAAGTTATAGATATATTGTATCGTTAGTGTTGGTTTAAGGTTAAAAAATATGAAGAAAAAGCTTATCGTTGGGTGGTTGGCAGGACTTTTTACTTTATTTATTCTATCTTTTCCTTCAGTATATTCTGCAGAATTTCCCCGTCACAAAAATCCTGCCCAAATGAAAGAGGAAAGTTTTTTTCCTATACAGCTTGTATCTTTTTATGCTGAGATTGTAAGGTTAGAGGTAGAGGGAAAATGGGATTTAGCCTCCCTCAAGCTTAAAAAAAGTCCCCTTACTTATGTCCCCGAAAATTTACGTTATACCTTTAACCGTCTAAACGAGCTTATAGAAGCTACGGGAGATAAATTAGAGAAGATTAGAGAGAATATTGAGCTTTCTGAGATTCTAATAAAACAGAAGGAATTTAAAAAAGCAGAAGAAAAACTGAAGCAAAGCTGGATGTTGCTTTTAAAAGCAGAGCGTGATTTGAAGAATTTGCGCTCCTCTTTAGATGAACTTAGAAGACAGGTGGGGGAGGGTATTGTTAAAAGACTGAGCGAAAAACTTAGCCCCTTGGAGGAGCTAGTTAAGAGCTATAAAAATAAAATACAAAACCTTTATCGCAAGGTAAAAGAAAAAAAACTCAAGATAACCTTGCTTTATATCTTTGTTGAGGATAAAAAAGTGAAGGTGGGGGATTCTTTCAAGCTTTGGGGAAGTTTAAAAGAGGGAGATGGAAAAGCTTTGTCAGGAAGGAAGATAGATATTTTTCTAGAGAAACAAAAAATTCTGGAGGTTATCACCAACGAAAAAGGAGAATTTAAAAAAGTTTTAAAGTTTCCATACCTTTACCAAAAAAAAGTCGAACTTTTTGCTGTCTTTACACCAGAAGGAAAAGATGAGAAAAAATTTTTTCCTTCTTTATCTAATAAAATTTTGCTGGAGCCCATCTTTTATACTCCTACCTTTAAAATAACCCATGATGAGCCTGTATACCCTGTGCTTCCTTTTAAGCTCCGGGGAAAGGTTTTATTGAAAAATGCTCCTCTTATAGATTATCCAGTAATAGTAAAAGTAGGTAAAATGGAAACTATAACAAGAACCGACAAGAAAGGATATTTTCAAAGTGAACTTTCCCTTCCCCCGGATGCAGAAAAAACTTTTTCTTTAAACATATCTGTTCCACCGAAAAATTTAGTTGGTCCTGCAAGTTTGACTTTAGATGTTCCTGTTAGCCAAAAATTACCTTCTTTAGAGGTTAATTTTCCAAAGCTTGTTGTTATTCCTTTTCCTTTGGAAATTGAGGGGAAAATTTATCTTAAAGAAAACTTTACAAAGAGCTTTCTTTTAAGGATAGTTGGAGAAAGGGTTAGTGTGGAGGAGAGTTTTATAAATAAAAACTTTAAAATAAAGCTTAACCTACCCCTTTTGACATTTTCGGGATGGGAAAATGTGACTATTTTTTTATATCCAAAAGAACCCTGGGTAGCTAGTGTAGCTAAAAAAGAAAGATTTTTAATAATTAATCCTTTAATGTTCGCTCCACTTTTTAGTTTAGTCTTTCTTTTTATTAATGTTATCTATCAAAGGGAAAAAGAAGGTAATGAGAAAAGAAAGGTAGAAGAGAAAGAAAAAGTTAGTTTTAAAAAACAGCATAAAAAGGAAAAAAAACTTGAAGGGCTTGTTAAGGTGTACACTGAGGCAGTAAATTTTGTAAAAAGCTTTACTGGTATACCCCAGCTTCCTGAACATACCATAAGAGAATATATGAATTTGGCGAGAGAGAAGTTGAGAGAGAAAAAAGATGATTTTGAGTTTATCTCGCTTCTGACAGAGAAGTTTCTTTACAGCAAAAGGATGATAAAAAATGAGGAAATTGATGAAGCAGAAAAGAGGTTAATTCGACTGATTGGTCAATAATCTTAATTTCTGTTTTTGGCTCAAACTTGAGGTTAAAGTGAAAAAAGCGTTAGTTTTAGGACTTTTTGTGGGGAGCTTAGCAGTCTTTCTGCTTATTCTCTTTTTTCCTCCGAGTGACGATTTTAATCTTGATAATCCTTTTTGGAACGGACTTAAGGAGTTTAAGGAAGAGATAAAACCCGAGTCTCTTTCCCGAATTTTTAATATTGATTCTGTTTTCCCTCCCTCCGAAACTGTCCTTTTTATAATTGGTCCATCAGGTGCTTACAGTAGGGACGAGATTGTTTCTCTCTCAAGATATCTTGAGAAGGGAGGCACAGTTGTGCTGGCTGATGATTTTGGTTCGGGAAACTTAATTTTAAAAAATTTAGGGATAAAAACTTCTTTTTCCCACCATCTTGTGGTAGATCCTCTTTTTCGGGGAAAATCTTCTGTTTTGGTAAAGGCTGTTGATATGAACGAAGATTTATCTTCTATTAAAAGTTTAATGTTTAACTATCCAACTTCAGTGCAGTTTGAAAGCGATGAAGGGAAGGTACTTACCACATCGAGTCCTTTTAGCTTTTTTGATGATAACATGAATGGGAAAAAAGAAAAAGAAGAAAATAGCGGACCTTTTCCTATGATTGTAAAGCTTTCCTATGGAAAAGGGAAAATTTTTCTTATATCGGACTCAAGTCTTTTTATAAATTCAATGCTGGATAAGGAGGAAAACAAGAAATTTTTAAAAAGTTTAGTTGGAAAAAAGAAGGTGTTTTTTGATATATCTTGCCACCCCGAGGGTCTTCTTTTAAAGTTGAGAAAGGCAAAGATAAAAATTTATAGGGTTTTTTCGAGATTTGAGGTAAAATATTCCATTTTTCTTATTTTAGTAATTATTTTTATGTGGCTTAGATTTGAAGGAAAAGAAAACAGAAAAGAGCATGCCGAGGATGTTGATAATATTTTGCAAAGGCATCCGGAATGGAACAGGGAGATTTTGAAGAATTTGCGCTCCAGATTTAAAATTTGATTTCTATGGTTGGTATTTAGCTTTGTAAG
>CAYRAK010000021.1:6369-15918 GCA_964422215.1 uncultured Clostridia bacterium
GAAACAGGGTATAAATACATAAAAAGGGGGGAAATATGGGGGGAAGAAAAGTTTACAGGCACTCTAGGGTACTACAGGATGTTTTTGATGAGATCTCATCGAAAGTAGTGGGCAAGGAAAATATAATAGAAGCTTTTTTCATTGCCTTATTATCTGAGGGACATATTCTTCTTGAGGGAGTTCCAGGAGTTGGCAAAACATTTATTGCAAACTGCTTTGCTAAAGCTATAGGTGGAGAGTTTCACAGACTCCAAATGACTCCTGATCTTTTACCTGCAGACATTATAGGAACCTCTGTTTTTGACATGAGAGATGCAAGTTTTCAGATAAAAAAAGGTCCTATATTTACAAATGTTCTTTTCTGTGACGAACTTAACAGAGCAACCCCCAAGTGCCAATCAGCTCTTCTTGAGGCAATGCAGGAACGGCAGGTTAGTATTGAGGGGCAAACCTTTTCTCTTCCTCGACCTTTTATGGTAGTTGCAACACAGCTTCCTTTTGGTAGTGCAGGAACTTATCCTTTAACCGATGTTCAAATAGATCGCTTTGCCTTTAAAGTTAAGGTGGGTTATCCTTCCTTTTCTGAGGAGATAGAGATAATGTCTCGAATTGATGAACTTGAGGCACCTAAAATTTATGTCCGCACAAGTTCTGAAAAGATTCTTGAGGAGATCGAGAAAGTGAAAAGGTGTATATTTCAGATAGAGTAAAAGAGTATATTGCAGGATTAATTAACAGTTTAAGAAAAAAAGATTTTGTCAGAATGGGACCAAGCCCCCGAGCTAGTATATGGCTTTTTAAAGGAGCAAGGGCAAAAGCTTACCTTGAGGGAAGAGATTATGTAATTCCAGATGATGTGAAAATTATTGCACCTTTTGTTCTCTCCCATAGGATTGTTTTATCTTCTGAGGCAGAAATGGAAAATATCTCGGAAGAGAGTATTGTAAAAGACGCCTTGGATAAAGTGCCTGTTAAAAAAGAATGAGAAAAACTTTAAAATTTTTCACTGAGAGAGGTTTTAAAGCTTTTATAATCCTTTTAATCTGTGCAGGATTTGCAGTTTTTTTTATAGATATTTTTTTGACAGCATTTGCTCTTATAATAGGAGGATTTATCCTCTATGATTTAAGGAAAGCGAAAGTTTTCTCTAACAGGATAAATAAAATTTTAGAAATTGAGCCAAACAAGATAAGGGAGGTGCTTGTCGCGGGAGATAAAAAGAATATCTCTATTTTCTACCAGATGAAAAAAAACCTCTCCTTGAGGATCCTCTCCCCTATAAAAGAAGTTCAGATAAAACAAAGTGAGCTTAAGCAGGGGAAAAATTTCCTTGAAGTTTTGCTCTCATCAGAACTTTGCGGAGATTACAGCATAGATGAATTGGGTGTTGAACTTTTAGGTCCTTTTAAGCTGATAAAGAAAAAGGGATATGTTCTTTTTCATTTAGAGATGAAAGTTCTCCCGAGAGTACTTGTTGCCTTGATTCAAGCATCACTATTTTTACTTCAGGGAAAACAGGGAGGTGCAGGGGAATATCCCTCATCTTTTAAGGGAGTAGGAACAGAGTATGCTGACACAAGAGAGTATCTTCCTGGGGATAGCCTTCGTCACATTGATTGGAAGGCAACAGCAAGGCATGGAAAACTTATGACAAAAGAGTTTTTTCTGGAGGCAGGTTGGGGTGCTCATATAGTATACGATGTAAGATCAACGGGAGCTTTATCTCAGGATAAACTTGCAGCAAGTTTTTTAAATATCTGTCTAGGAGTGGCAAGGGAGGGGTACCCTCTGGAGATTACCATACATGATGGGGAAAGGATATTTTTACACTCTAAGAATAACTCCTCTTACCAGGTTTTAAGGACGGCTATGGGATATGTGCTTCAGAATATAAAAGTTGAACTTGATGATATTGATATTTTGATTGATCCTGTAGGTTCTTCTCAGATAAAAAGATTTTTAAATAAAATAAAAGAAAGAGAGGTTAAAAGAATACTGGAGTTTGAAGCAAAAGTGTTAGGGGAGAGGGTGAGTGAGCCTTACAAATTTTTAATGGAACTATCTTGTAGGGGAGAGGAGCAAAAAAAATTTTTGTTGATAAGTCAGCTATCTGGAGAAATAGTAGAGCTTTTACAATTTATTGATGAGATTCAAAAACACCATCAGCTTACCATAATTCAGCCTACAGAGCCTTGGAAGGAAGCAGATGATTTGGAGAAAGCGTACAGATGGTATGAAAGGACAAAAAAAATTGAAAACATTCTTTGTGAACGAGGAATAAAGGTAATAAAAAACCTATCTTTTTTACGTTAATTTTTGGCTAGTTTTTAATTTAAGGGAGAATTTTTTCTTCATTAACGTTAATCCAAAGGTGAAGACTGCGGTAAGGTTTTTCAGGTTCATCTTCTCTGAACAGGAGAAACTGTACCTTTATGTTCTTTCCGGAAGTGGTGGGAGTAAATCCTATCTTTCTTTCCCATTTTTCCTCATGTTTAAGAGTTACAGGACCTATAAAATTTTTTTCCTCACTCCCTACTAAAATCTTTACAGTGTAGGTTACAGGCTGATATTCGTGATTTACTATTCCTAAAATAACATAGCCTGTTTCTCCTACTACAAGCTCTCTTGGGTATCCTGCAGCTTTTCCTTCTTCTCCCAATATGTAAAATTCAGTAAATTTTTCTCCCACCTTTGGGGTGGTGATAACGTAAATTAAAGTTCCTAAGCAAGCTATGATTGCACAGATTAAAATTATGGTTAAAACCTTATCCAGTTTTGATTGGGAGGAAAATGAGGAAAAGTTAATATTTATATCTATACTTAGTCTTTCAGAGGGAAGAATGCGGGAGCGCCTTACCCAGGAAATAGCTGACATTATTATGATGAATCCGGTGAGGGATATGAGAATGGGGTAAAGTCTTATTCCCCAGGGGGTGTAATTTAAGATAAGACCAATTAAGGGAACGACAGCAATACTTAAACCAAAACTTAAAGCTATTCTTTCAATTATGTCAAGCTGTGTCTTTTTAGGAAAAAGGGCATAAATGAGGGTGTATCCTGGGAAAAATAAGATAAAAGGAAGACCAAGAATTATTCTTAATGTTTTAAGAGGGGTAAGAGTAATTATTCCAATGAGGGAAAGGGAGAGCATGTCTATTAGAAGAAGCTCATTTTTTACCCTTATCCTCATTCTATGTATCCTTGAAGGAGAAATTTTCCAAGCATATTTCTTTTTATCAAAATAAAGCAAAATGCAAATAAGATAGCTCCCCCAACAATTTCGGGCACGTATACCCATGGGTTAGCAAGAAGGCCGTAGAGTATATGTTCCCACCAGTGAGAGATATCTCCTCTGGGAAATTCTAAGCCGTATAAAGGCCAAAGGAGTGTACGAGGAGTTTTCCACATCTCATCAAGGACAAGGTGGAAACAAGAAGATAAGCTGAAGATAAGGAAGTTAAATTTTTTTCTCCTTGTAAGATAAGTTCCTATAAAAACAAGTAGGAGATTGACAAGAAGGGTATGAGTGTAAATTCTGCCATTAGCAATTAAATTCGAAAAAATAAGCATTCCTAGAGGTTTGTCGATAATATCTGGGAACATTGAACCTAGGAAGATAAGACGATAATCAACTTTAATCTTAGCTGGAGGATCAGAGTTTTTAAAAGATAAGTCTCTTTTAACTTTAAATAAAATTTGGCTTATTAACTTAAATAGGCCAAAGGTTATTCCAGTATGTGCTAAAATAAGCATTTTTTATCTTGTATTTCCTAGTTTTCTTTCAATCTCCTTTATTGCCCTTTTTGCCTTTGCATGGTGAGGTATAATTCGTAGAACTTCTTTATACTCAGATGCAGCCTTATATAATTTGCCTGCATCTTTATAAATTACCGCAAGCTGCCAGTGATAGGTTGCGTTATTTGGATCAAGCTCAAGAGCCTTTTTTGCCTCTTTTTCTGCCTCCTTGTACATCTTTTTGTTCCAGTAGGCCCAGGCAAGATGATAATGTGCCCAAGCATTATAAGGGTTTAGCTTGCAGGATTTTTTAAAATGAAATACCGCTTTTTCAAAGTGTTCTTTTTTCTGATAAAGTAAGAAAAGTTTTAAGTAGAGCTGTCCTACCTCATCGTGATATTCTGCATTTCCTGGTAAGATGAAAATAGCTTTCTTGTACTCAGATGCAGCCTCTCTCCAAGTTTCTATATTCTTGGATAGTTTTTTTGCCTCTTGATAATGAATATCTGCTAAGAAGGAGCGAATGGATATATAACTTAGAAAAATTATGCTTATAAGTATTAATGAAACAAAGACTATTTTCTTTTTTTTAGGGGAAAAATCTATTTGCAACATTTTTGTTCCTTGAATGTAAGATGTTTTAATTTTATCAAAAGCTAACCTAGCGGGCAAGTTGATTCTTTTTGAAAAAAGTGTCCTAATCTTAGGAAGATTACCTTGCAAATTTACAAGAGTGTAGTATAGTATAGGTGGCTTGGATATTTTTACAAGTTAGTTAGCCAATTAAACTTAGGAGGCTTTTGATGAAAGATGAGTATGTAAGAGTTAACTCACCCTGGCCACCCTCTCGAAAATGGATGGGTCTTATAGTTTTGGGAATTATAATTCTTATTGTTGCGTTTTCCACTTTATATGCAGTAGCACCTGAAGAGGTGGGAGTGATTAAGCGATTTGGAAGATATGTGAGAACTACAGACCCTGGTCTGCATATCAAAATTCCTTTTGCGGAGTCAGTTACCAAGGTTAAAGTAAAACGCGTTTTTAAGGAGGAATTTGGCTTTAGAACCCTTCGACCTGGAGTGAGAACAACTTATGCACCTGAGGTGTGGCAGGAGGAGTCTTTGATGTTAACAGGTGATTTAAATGTAGCTGTGGTAGAGTGGATAGTACAATACAAAATCATTGATCCTTATAAATATCTTTTCAAAGTGAGAAATGTAAGGCAAACCATAAGGGATATATCAGAGGTTGTTATGCGGGGTGTTGTGGGAGACAGGAGTGTAGATGAGATACTAACCATAGGAAGAGTTGAAGCAGCTTCTGAAGCTCAAAGGAAACTTCAAGAGATTTTAAACTTTTATGATACTGGTATTAAAATTGTTACCCTCAAGCTAAAGGATGTTAATCCTCCTGATACGGTAAAGCCTGCTTTTAATGAGGTTAATGAAGCTCGCCAGGATAGAGAAAGATTCATCAACGAAGCATGGGAGGCCTACAATGAGGTTATTCCTAAAGCTAAAGGAGAAGCAGAGAAAATTATTGCAGAAGCTGAGGGTTACGCTATAAGACGAGTTAATATGGCTAAAGGAGAAGCAGAGAGATTTTTGAGAATGTGGAGAGAGTATAAAAAAGCTCCAGATGTTACAAGAAAAAGACTTTATCTTGAAACTTTAGCTGAGGTTCTTCCTGAAGTGGGGAAGATATATGTGGTAGATTCTGAACAAAAAACTCTTTTGCCTCTCATCTCTTTAGAGGGGGAGAAAAAATGAGAATAGAAAAGTGGATAGTTATAGGAGTTCTGGTTATAGTTGGGCTTATTACTCTCAGTAGCACCTTATATACAGTTGATGAGACTGAGCAGGTAGTTATAACAGAGTTTGGTGAGCCAGTGGGAAAACCAATAACTAAGGCAGGTTTATATGTGAAAAAGCCTTTTATTCAAAAGGTAAACCGTTTTGAGAAAAGACTTCTTATCTGGGATGGAAAACCAACCCAGATTCCAACTAAAGATAAAAAATATATATGGGTTGATACAACTGCTCGCTGGAGGATAGTTGATCCTCTTAAGTTTTTACAATCAGTAGGGAATGAAAGATCGGCTCAGGCACGACTTGATGATATTATTGATTCTTCTACAAGAGATCAGATCACCTCCTACCCTTTGTATGAGGTGGTAAGAAATTCAAACAGAGAATTTGTCACAGCAGAGGTAAGTATTGAGGAGAAAGAGGAAATAGGGGAAGTAAAGACAGGGAGAGAAGTTATATCAAGAAATATTTTGAAAGAAGCTGCAAAGCTTACCCCTCAGTATGGAATTGAGCTTGTAGATGTTCGAATAAAAAGGATTAACTATGTGGAACAGGTGAGAAAAAAGGTATATGAGAGAATGATCTCGGAGAGAAAAAGAGTTGCTGCCCAGTACAGGTCAGAAGGACTTGGTAAAAAAGCTGAGGTTGATGGAATGAGAGAAAAAGAGCTTCGAAGAATCACCTCTGAAGCTTACAGGAAGGCACAGGTTATTAAAGGAGAAGCTGATGCTGAAGCTATAAAAGTATATGCTGAGGCCTACTCAAAAGATCCAGAGTTTTACTCCTTTCTACAAACACTTGATACTTACAAAAAGAGCTTGTCAAAAGATACTATTTTAATTCTCACCACTGATTCTGAGGTGTACAGGTACTTAAAATCTATTAAAAAACAAACTAGATGAGGAGGATAAAATGGGAGTAAGGATAAAATGGCTTGGACATGCAAGTTTTAAGATCGAATCTGAGGGAGGTTTTATAACATACATCGATCCCTGGAAGATAAGAGAAAAAGATAGTGCAAATCTTATCCTTATAACCCATTCTCACTATGATCATCTCTCAGTTGATGATGTGGGAAAAATTCAAGGGAAGGCAACAAAAATTCTTGTTCCAAAAGATGGTAAAGAAAAACTAAAAGGAGATGTGCAGGGGATTGGACCGGGTGAGATTGTATCAATTGGCAATGTGAGAGTGAGAACAATACCAGCTTATAATATTGGAAAATCTTTTCATCCTAAAGAGAATGGATGGGTGGGGTATATTTTAGAGATTGACAATATATCTATCTATCATGCAGGTGATACCGATTTTATTCCCGAGATGAAAGATTTAAAACCTTATGTGGCGCTTCTTCCGATTGGTGGAACTTACACCATGGGAGTAGACGACGCTTTAAAAGCTGCTGATGCCATTTCTCCTCACCTTGTTATTCCTATGCATTACGGAGACATTGTGGGATCAGAAAAGGATGCAGAAAGATTTGCCTCAAAATGTAGGTTTGAGGTTAAGGTTTTATCTAAGGGAGAAATGCTAGAGGTTGGTTAATTATTTAGTTGACGGTGGGAAAAGTTTTAATATAATATCACTCCTACAATCTTGCAAAAGGAGTTAGAAGAATGGAAAAGAAAAAATATGTTTATTTTTTCTCCAAAGGCGAGGCCGAAGGTTCAGCTAAAATGAGAGATCTTCTGGGAGGAAAAGGTGCAAATTTAGCTGAAATGGCTAACTTAGGATTAAGGGTTCCTCCTGGCTTTACAATTTCTACAGAGGCTTGTATCCATTATCTGGAAAAACAAGGTTATCCTCCCGGTTTAGAAGAGGAAATAGAGGAAAACTTAAGAAAACTTGAAAGGATAACTGAGAAAAAATTCGGGGATTCTGAAACTCCCTTACTTGTTTCTGTGAGATCTGGTGCAAGAGTTTCTATGCCAGGAATGATGGATACTGTTCTTAATCTTGGTCTAAATGACAGAAGTGTGGAAGGACTTGCTAAAAAAACAAACAATCCAAGGTTTGCTTATGATTCCTACCGTCGCCTTATACAGATGTTTGGTAATGTTGTTTTAAAGATACCTGCTGAGAAGTTTGAGGAGGTTATAGATAAAAAGAAAGAGGAAAAGGGTGTAAAAGAGGATATTGAGCTAACAACCGAGGATCTTAAAGAATTGGTTAGCGAGTTTAAAAAAATAGTGAAGAAAGAGACAGGAGAGGATTTTCCTCAGGATCCATCCAAACAGTTAAAGATGGCTATAGATGCTGTTTTTAACAGCTGGAATAACAAAAGAGCAATTGAATACAGAAAAATACATAAAATTCCTGATCACTGGGGGACAGCAGTTAATGTGCAAACAATGGTTTTTGGTAATATGGGAAGTGATTCTGGCACAGGTGTTGGTTTTACACGTGATCCTGCTACTGGCGAGAAAAAAATGTACGGAGAGTTTCTGTTTAACGCCCAGGGAGAGGATGTAGTTGCTGGAATTAGAACTCCTAAACCTATTGCCGCGTTGGAAGAGGAGATGCCTGAGGTGTATAAAGAGCTTGAAGAAGTTGTAGAGCGCCTGGAGAAACATTACAAGGATCTTCAGGATTTTGAGTTTACTATTGAACGAGGAATTTTATATATTCTGCAAACAAGAGCAGGGAAAAGGACGGCTCAAGCTGCAGTTAAGATAGCCTATGATATGGTAAATGAGGGATTAATAACAAAAGAGGAGGCTATTCTTAGGGTAGATCCGGCTCAAGTTGAGCAGCTTTTACATCGTCGTATCGATCCTAAAGCAAAGGTGGAAGTTTTAGCAAAGGGTCTTCCTGCATCACCAGGAGCAGCAACTGGTTCTATTGTCTTCAGTGCTGATAAAGCTGTTGAACTTGCTACTAATGGAGAAAAAATTATTCTGGTGCGAAGAGAAACTTCTCCTGAGGACATCCATGGAATGGCAGTGGCAGAGGGTATTCTCACCGCTAGGGGAGGAATGACCTCCCATGCTGCTGTTGTAGCTAGAGGAATGGGAAAGCCCTGTGTTGCAGGTTGTGAGGCAATAAAAGTAGATGAGGCCAATGCCCAATTTACGGTAAATGGAATTGTTTTTAAAGAGGGTGATTATATTACCATTGATGGAAGCACAGGTCAGGTGATAAAAGGAAAAGTTCCCACCATAGAGCCAGAACTTAGCAAAGAATTTGAGCAGATTCTAAAATGGGCAGATGAGATTAGAACTATGGGAGTAAGAGCAAATGCTGATACTCCTGAGGATGCAAAGAAGGCAAGAAAGATGGGAGCAGAGGGTATTGGACTTTGTCGCACAGAGCATATGTTCTTTGGAGAAGAAAGACTTCCTCATGTTCAGCGCATGATTCTTTCTCGGGTGAAGGAGGAAAGAGAGGAGGCTTTAAAGAAACTTGAGCCTATGCAAAAAGAGGACTTTAAAAAGATTCTTAAAGAAATGGAGGGTCTTCCTGTAATCATAAGATTGCTTGATCCTCCTTTGCATGAATTTTTACCAAACTACGAGGAGCTTTTAGTAGAGGTTACCAAGCTTAAGGTTGAAGGTGGTGATCCCAAAGAGATAGAAGAAAAGGAAAATCTTTTACACCGCATTGCTGACCTTCGGGAGATGAACCCTATGTTAGGTCACCGTGGGTGTAGATTGGGAATTACCTTCCCAGAAGTTTACCAGATGCAGGCAAGAGCTATTTTTGAAGCAGCTGCTGAGCTTGTAGCTGAAGGTGTGAAAGTTCTTCCAGAGGTAATGATTCCTCTTGTTATTGAGGACAGAGAACTTGAGATACTGAAAGAGGATATTGAGCGAATAGCTAAGGAGGTGATGGAAGAAAAGGGGGTTGACTTTGAGTATAAAATAGGTACAATGATAGAGCTTCCTCGTGCGGCACTTTGTGCTGATAAAATTGCCAAAGTAGCTGACTTTTTCTCATTTGGAACAAATGATTTGACACAGACAACCCTTGGCTTCAGTCGAGACGATGCTGAGGGAAAATTTCTCCA
>CAYRAK010000022.1:0-15864 GCA_964422215.1 uncultured Clostridia bacterium
TCCAAAAGAGACCTACCAAAGGGGCACAAAATAGATGGTATCGGAGGTTTTGACATTTATGGTTCTATCGAAAAAGCGCATATTGCCTATAAAGAGAACCTTCTACCCCTTGGGCTTGCTGAAGGAGCAGTAACAAGGGTAAATATTAAAAAAGGTGATTATATTACTAAAGATCAGGTGGAACTAGAAGAAAGTCTTTTGTTAAATTTAAGAAGAATGCAAGATAAGTTCTTTTCAACTGCAAACTAAATAAAAGTAATGACACATAGACAAATTAACCTGATATGTAAAAAGGAAAAGGAGCCATGCTATGCCAAAAAAGATAAAATTTTCAGCTATTGCGGTTGTTTTTGGAAGTTGTGCAGATAGATACGTGCTTGAAGGTTACTCTCCCAAAAAAAGCTTTGATGAAATGATGGAGGCAGCAAAGAAGGTTCCCAGCCTGGAAGGAATAGAGCTTGTAGGCGGTTGGCATCTTACCGCTAAAAATGCAAAGGAAATAGTAAAAAAAGTTGAAGATTATGGATTATGTGTATCAGCCATTATACCAGAGCTTTGGTCTTCGGCTAAGTGGGGTCAGGGAAGTTTCACTTCCCGTGACAAAAAAATAAGACAAGATGCTATAGATGAGGTAAAAAGAGCAATGGATCTTGCTAAGGAAACAGGGTGTGGAATAGTTGTTCCCTGGTTTGGACAAGATGGATATGATTATTCCTTTCAGTCCGATTATATTCAAGCCTGGGATTTTATGGTTGAAGGTCTTTTTGAATGTGCAAATCATTTACCTGATGTAAAGATTGCTGTTGAATATAAGATTAAAGAGCCAAGAACTCATTGTTTTATTGGAACAATAGGTAAAGCTATTCTTCTTATAAAGGAGGTAGGCAAAGATAATGTAGGTATAACTTTGGATATAGGACATGCCCTCGAGGGATACGAAAATATGGCAGAGAGTGTAGCTCTTGCCAAAAGATTTGGAAACAAACTTTTCCATCTTCACCTTAATGATAACTATCGCCTCTGGGATGATGATATGATTCCAGCTTCAGTTCACACTATCGAAATGATAGAACTTCTTTTCTGGCTAAATAAAACAGGCTATGATGGTTGGTATTCTCTTGATATCTTTCCTTACAGAGAGGACGGAAAAAAAGCTGCTATAGAGGGGATAGAATGGATTAAAGGCCTCTCTGACCTAATAGATAAGATGGGAGAGGAAGAAATTGAGAGAATAATTAAACAGGGCGATGCTACTCAAGCATCAGCTCTTTTAAGAAAGTTTCTTCTTTCATAAAAGTGTGAGTTCCGATTTTTTTACCTATTCTGTATCTTTTTCCCAAGATAGGGCATATTACACTTTTTATAGGGAGGTCTCCAAGATAGCGCTGGTATAAAATGGGTCTTTCTGTATGTACTAAAAAAACAAAATCCGGGGAAAGATCTGCAACGGTTTTTTTTAATTCTTGAGGATCGGCATGGCCAGAAGCGTGAAGGTGATACACAGGTATACCATACCACTCAAGCCAGTTAAGTAATTTTTCATAATCTATTTCCATCTCTTCATTAAATGGTTCACTTTGAGATAAAATATAAATACTTCCCGGTACTGGCTCAATGTCTATCATTTCTCTCATATCGTAAAAAGATGCAACTAAAATACTCTCCCTTTGCTGCTCACCTATTTTCTTCCCTTCTATTATTTTCTCTCCCCACTCTTCTATTATTTTCTTCTCCCAAGCACCTCTTGTTTTTTTATCTCTTGTGAATATATAAACATCTGGTGAGTCAAGGTTAAAAGGAACAAATTCTTTATGATGGGAAAGGCTATATAGTATAAAGGCCTGCTTTAATGAGATTACAAGTCTTCTTCCCACCTTTTGAGCAACCTTATAGAAAGTCTTTAATCTGTCTGTATCTGTAAGGGAAAAACCCGCAAGTACAAGTCCCGAAGTACAAGATACAATCTGGGCGAGCTTTTCCTCTATATCTTTTTCACTTATTGGTTTTGCTCCTGTTATGTTTGTACCCTCAATTATCAAAATTTCAGGTCTTTCTTTAATTGACTGTCGAATAAATTTCTCAGTAAGATACCTCCGGGGACCATGAAATCGAAAATCTCCTGTATAAACAAGAGTGGTCTCGGGAGTATAAATAATATAGCCGTATGAACCTGGAGTGGAATGATCAACTGCCCAGGGATAGAGAATAACATCTTTTATCTTAACCTCCTCACCACTTTTAAAGGTTACAAAACGTTTAAAAATTTGCCTCTCTTTTGTAGTTAGATTAGCAATATAATATTCTTTACTGCTTGCAGATTTTCCGCTAAATTCTCTCGCAATTATTATATCTCGTGTATCCTCTCCACAATAAATAGGAACTTTGTCTTTTACATACCTTATGTAGTGCATGTGATCAAGATGAGGATGAGATATAATTATACCATCTATTTCGCTATCTTTCTCATCCTTTTTATAAAGACCTTTTATATTAGGCAATATCCCAAGAGCTATGAGGTGTTTTTCTTCTCGAGGAGAAAGATAAGGCTCGTCATAGAATTTTCTTTCCTGTTGAAAGTTTTTACCAAAGTCTAAAAATATTTTGCACTCTTTAGTCTCCAGTAAAATCTTGTTCCCTCCGATCTCTCCTACTCCACCTAAAAACGTGAGAGAGGTCGTTTTGCCCTCCTTTGTGCGCAATAGTGTTATATATTATAACACTATTTTTATACTTTGCAAGTGATAAAAAATGTATTATATTATAAATACAATGAATTACACCTTCTAATAAGTTAGGAGGATAAAATGGTTGTAGGAGATAAAATAAGAGAATTAAGAAAAAAAAGGGGATTTTCTCTGGAAGAACTTGCAAGAAAAGCAAATATCTCCAAATCTTATCTTTGGCAACTTGAGAAAAAAAAAAGTAAAAGACCATCTGCCGAAGTTCTTTATAGAATAGCTACCGCTCTTGGAACAACTATAGCTGATCTTTTAGGATTGGAGATAAAGTTTACCTTAGAGCAAGTGGAAAATCTACCTCCTGGACTAAAAGAGTTAGCTCAGGAAAGAAAAGATTTGCAACCTGAAGATATTCAAATGTTAGCTAACATTCGTTATCGAGGACGTCAACCTCAAACAAAGGAAGACTGGAACTTCATATACGAGGCTATAGTCAAATCCGTGGGTGGAAAATAATGAGTTTGAAAAAAAGAAAAAAATGGCAACATCCAGAAATATTAAAATTGATTCAAGCAACCGGAGGAAAAAAAGACCCTGTTGATATTGTAAGAGAGAAAGCAAGATCTTTTGTAAAAATATTTTACGGAAAAGTTATCAAAGGCCCACCCTTTAGTCCAGAAATTTTAGCTTCTTTAATTGGAGCAAAAGTAGAATATAAAAGACCAATTTTAGATAGCGAAGCTCAACTTATTCCTTTTCCTGATCATTTTTTAATCCGATGTAATCCGTATAGACCTCGAGTTAGACAAAACTTTTCCCTATTTCATGAAATATCTCATCTTCTCCTGATGAACCTCAAGATAAATTTTCCCTGTAAAAGAACACAAAAAAAAGAATTTGATATAAACAATGAAATAGAATATCTCTGTGATATATCTGCTGCAGAACTTCTTCTTCCCCTTCCCTGGTTTAGTAAAGACATGGAAAAATTGGGGATAAGTGTTCAATCTCTACTTACCTTATGTAAAAAATACATCGCTTCAAGGGAAGCAGTTGCTATTAGAGTAGCTCAACTTTCCTCTTTGCCCTTAGCTGCTGTATTTTTCTCCTGGAGAAATAAACCTCAAGAAGAGAAATCATATAAACCTGAAAAGAAGGAACATCTTTTTCTTTTTCCTGAAATAAAACCTCTTCCTCCTAAGAAACTACGAGTTGATTTTTCAGTACCTTCTTCCTCCTTTCCCTACTTTATTCCTCAATTCAAGTCAGTAGAGGAAAAAACCTTAATCTATAAATCCTCACTTGATGGAAAGATACATCAGGGAATAGAATGGATTAATCTCGTAAATAGTAATACTCAATTCTATGTAGAGACTCTTCCTCTTACTTATAGAGGAGCAAAACCTCCTTACCGTGTACTTGCTCTTTTAAGACCTATAGATTGACTCCTCATTTACTAGTTCTCAAATCCCCGATATAGTCCCAACTCTTTAGCTATCCGTATCACCTTGTTATACTCAGAGAAAGTAGGATGACGGTTCAACTCCTCATAATTGCTCGCTTTATATTCAGGTCTGTACTGGTTCATAATGTTTATATAAGTATCTTTTGAGATCTCCTGAGCGATAAATTCCAAAACTTTCCTGCTTCCAGCAAGACCGTTGGGCAAAACAAGATGCCTTACAAGAAGTCCTCTGTAAGCTATTCCATTGCTACCCACTTTTAAATCACCAACCTGACGGTACATTTCCTTTACTGCTTCCTTGCATCTTTCGAAATAGTCTGGAGCATCAGAGTATTTTTTTGCTACTTCTGGATCAGAGTATTTTATATCGGGCATATAAATATCAATTATTCCTTCAAGAAGTTTTATTGTTTCTACCTTTTCATACCCGCCACAGTTGTATACAATAGGAAGATGTAGTCCTCTGTTGATTGCAATTTTCAAAGCTTCCACTATTTGAGGTACAAAATGAGTAGGAGTTACAAGATTAATGTTATGACATCCTCTTCTCTGAAGGGCAATCATACCCTGAGCAAGCTCTTCAGGACTCATTCTACTTCCATACTTAAGATGACTTATCTCCCAATTCTGACAATAAATACAGAGGAGGTTGCATCCTGCAAAAAAAATTGTTCCTGAACCTCCACCTTCTCCTAATAAACCCCGAAACCTGTCGCCCACAAGTTCGGGCTCTTCTCCAAAGTGAGGATGTATAGATGAGACGACAACTTCCTTTCCCATTCCACAATAACCTTTTTCCCCTTTTAATCTGTTCTTCTTACACTCTCTTGGACAAAGGATGCAGCATTCAAGTATTTTGTTGAGATACTCTATTCTTTTATCAAGTTCTCCAGTTTCATATAGTCTGATGTAGCCTGGTTCCATTATTTCACTCTCTTCCAAGCATCCTCTAGTTTAGGAACAGTTAAATATTTTGATAGATCTTGAGGATTAATCCATCTTATTTCTTTGTGCTCCCAGTCTATTTTTATTTTCTTAGGATTTTTTATCCGCCAGCGATAAGGATGGACTATCCATTTTATTTTAAGAACCTCATCAATTACCTCAAGAGGTCTTCCTTTTTTGATTAACTTAATATCCTCTTCTTTCAGCCCTGTTTCTTCTTTTATCTCAACCAGTGCTTGTTTATCTGGATCCGTCTCAACATATCCACTTACTCCAGCCCACCTTTCTTTGTAAGTTCCCACTTTATCACTTCTTTTTAAAATCAATATTTTATTATCTAACTCAAGAAAATTTGTCACTACATGCTTTTCTTCCATCTCTTACCTTCATAACACTCCCATCTTTTTTAACACATCTTTTAACTCATCTTTTTCTTGAGCTGTTATATTCTCCATGGGCTCCCTTACCTTCCCTCCAGGAAGACCTATCAGGTTCATTGCTTCCTTGCATACACTCTGATAAAGAGGAAGAGTATCTATTGAAATATGAGGCGATAGAACAGAAGGTATATTACGCTTTTTGGCGAGTTTTCTTATGAATTCATGGTAAACTGCTATTTTATCTATAATTTCGGTAAGCTTTTTAATATCTTTTTCTCTTGCAGCTTTATAAAGATTTACTGCAGTATCTGGAGCAAAGTTAGCTAGTTCGGTCACATATCCAGGACAATCAAATAAAGCCTCAAATGGATACATCATTTGGCCTAATCCACATGTTATCACCATATCATCAGGGTCAACTGCTCTTCTCATCCAGTAGTAAGCTTCAGCTTTGGGAGTATTTTCTTTGTCAGCTATAATGTTGTCTATTTTAGAGAGCTTTGCCATAAGCTCAGGTGATATCCAAAGTTTACTTGTTACAGGGTTGTTGTATACCATAATTCCAATATCTATACTCTCTGCTATTTTTTTAAAATGTCGATAAATTCCCTCCTCTGTTACAAGATGATAATAAGGAAGAACAACCATTACTCCATCTGCTCCTACTTTTTGGGCAAATCTGCTCATCTCAATAGTTGGCCTTGTTCCAGCTCGTGCTGTTCCAACTATTACAGGAAATTTTCCATTTACTTCCTCAACCACAATTTCTGCAACCCTTTTGCATTCCTCATCATTCATGGCATAAAACTCACCGGTTGACCCTGTGGGAATAAACACAACATCTTCTCCCTCTAGTTTTTCTGCTACCCATCTTACACCCTCTCTTAATGCTTTCTCATCAAGTTCCTCGTTTTCATCAAATGGGGTCATAACAAGATGCAAAACTCCTCTTATCCTATCTTTTAGCTCCTTCGGTGACATTGGCATTCTAAAACCTCCTTTATACATAATAAAAATTAAAATATTTGCCAAAATAACCGCTTTTCCTTTTTACTCTCTCAAGCAGATATAAATTAACTCAAAAATACATATATCGCAAAATCCTAACCAAGATCTAATTTTACAACTCCATCTACAAATTTACATACATGTATTGCATACCTAAAATCTGGATAACTTCGAGAATAGCCTCTGTCAATTATCTCTTTTAATGAATTAATAGGAGTTGCTCTACGTAACGCAAAGGAGGCTCCAAATCTTCCTCCCCCAGCCATTCTTGCTCCTAGAACATCTTTATCAGCTCTTGCAAGAGTAACCATTGCTTCAAGCTGAGGACCCGAGATGTCATATAAATCTCTAAGTCCAATTCCATCCTCATTGATTAATTTCCCAACCTCTTCCATATTTCCCTCTTTCCAAAACCTTATTATTCGATAAAGCCTTTGATTAGCCTCAAAAATGTACTGCAACCTGGCTTTAAGGATAGGGTCATCCAGTTCCCTTTTCAAATTTTGATAGATTTGAGGAGTAACCTCAGCCAAACAACTGAAACCATACTTTTCGCCAAACCTTTCAACAATTTCCATGCACTCTTTTTGTCGCACCACATAATCTGAGCTTTGCAAACCATGCCTTTTTGTCCCTGTATCAAGAACCACAATTTGTACTTCTGGAGCTTCGGGGGGAAGCTCAATATACTTCAAAGTTCTTTTTCTTGGAGAATATAAAGACCCTTTATCCTTTCTTCCAAATAAAATCATTGCCTGATCAAGCTTTCCACAGGGAGAACCAACATATTCATTCTCTACTGCCTGTGCCCAGTCAATAATATCAAAAGGATCAACATTGTTTATGTTATTTACTTCTAATAAACTGAGCATGAGATTTAAAGTTAAAGAAGCAGATCTTGAGAGGCCTCCTTCAGGGATTTTTCCTATCAAAACCCCATTAATCCCCTTAGTTAAAGAAATTCCCCTTTTTCTTAATACATAATCAACACCCATTGGAAATTTTATCCAGGGAAAATCTTTATCATTCTGCACAATAGATGGAGATATAAAGTGACCTAATTTGAAATCTGCTATCTGATCCGGATAATTGAGACTCAGTATTTTTATTTTACCCTCCGCATTTGGAGAATACATAAACCATATGAAACCGCTTATCTCATTTTTATTTTCTGATTCAACTCCAATTGCAGCTCCAAACAACTCTGTGCCATTATAATCTCCATGCTCTACGCCAAAGCAGATTCTAGAGGCGGTTCTTCTTATCTTAGGATTTGGTCCTATATTTACATAAGGGTTAGAACGGAGCTGTTTTATAATTTCAACTTCTGCTCTGGTTGGCTTTACAATAATTTCTTCTATATTCATCATTTTCATCATTCATCTTCCTGTTTCATTCCTTTTATTTTGATAATTTCTACAAGTTTGTCAAAATTTGACAGGATTTATATTTTGTTTATATTTTTAGCTTGGTTAACATGCCGATAGATAGAAAATAAGGAGAGCGAAATGGAGTATCGAGACTTCGGTGTTACTGGGATAAAAGTTTCTATTCTTGGGTTTGGTGCTATGCGTCTTCCTGAGGAAGAAAAAAATGGAAAATATCAGGTTAAAGAAGAAGAATCTATAAGAATGATTCACAGAGCCTTTGAACTAGGTGTAAACTATATTGATACAGCTTACCCTTACTGCCACGGTCAAAGTGAACCAGTGGTAGGAAAGGCACTTAAAGGCTGGAGGGATAAAATTTATCTTTCAACCAAAATGCCAACTTGGATGGTGGAGAAAAAAGGAGACTACCGCCGTTTTCTTGAAGAACAGTTAAAGAGGCTTAATGTAGAGTATATAGATTTTTATCATTTCCATGGATTAAACGAGGATAGGTTTAAGAATATAGTGCTCAAATACGAGCTTCTCGAGGAAGCAAAAAAAGCAAAAGAGGAAGGGCTTATAAAACATATATCCTTTTCTTTCCATGATAAACCTGAGGTTATGAAAAGACTTATAGATATAGGTATATTTGAATCAGTCCTCTGTCAATATAATCTTCTTGATAGAAGCAATGAAGAGGCTATGACCTATGCTAAAGAAAAAGGAGTAGGAGTTGCAGTTATGGGACCTGTTGGAGGTGGACGTCTTTCTGCATCTGGAGCGCTTCAAAGAGTATTAGGAGAAAAAGTAAAAAGTACACCTGAGCTTGCCTTAAGATTTGTTTTTACTAACAAGAACGTATCTGTTGCCCTCTCTGGTATGCAAAATATAAAGATGGTGGAGGAAAATGCAAAAGTAGCAAATTCATTTCAACCTTTGACAAAAAAGGAACTTCAAACAATTGAAAAATTTATAGAGGAGAGAAAAAAGAAAGAAGAGATACCCTGTACAAGTTGTGAATACTGTATGCCCTGTCCTAACAATGTAGCTATTCCTAAGATTTTCGAATTAATGAACTATTATACTGTCTATGGATTGGAGGATTATGCTCGCAATGAATACCAAAAGATTGGCTCAACTGATGAGGATAAAAGAAATCAAGCAGATGCCTGCACAGAATGTGGCCGATGTGAAGAACACTGTCCACAGAAAATAAATATTATAGAGAAGCTCAAAGAGATCCACAAAGTTTTAGGATAACTTTCATCTTTTACTTTTAATTTAATTAATTAGCTAATGACAAAAAGCAAATTTAATAGATGAGTAAAACAATGCTTTTAAAAAAGTCCAAAGACCAAAAACACGTAACAGGTAGTAAGGTAAAGAAGGGGTGGCGCTTAATTAAAAGGTTCTACCAGGACTATGTTGCCCCCTTTAAGGGAAAAACATTTACTATCTGGGTTTTGCATGTTCTTTTTGCTGTGGCTTTAATTGCTCCTCCTTTTCTTTTTAAAGAACTTATTGATAAGGGAATAGCAAGAAAAAATCTTCATCTTGTTTTTTGTATAGCAGCTGTTATCATTGGTGTTTTTGTTTTTGTTGCTTTTGTCGATAAACTCCGAAGTTTCTGGGGACATGTCATTGCTCAAAAGATTACTTACAATCTAAGAAATGATTTATACTCTCATCTACAAAAACTGTCTTTTAGATTTTATGACAATATAAAAATTGGTGAGCTTCTATCTAGAATAATTGACGACTTAAATGTAGTTCAGGAAGTGATATACCACGGACCAGAGAATATAATCACTAATGGATGCATGATAGTATTCACTGGAGTTATGGTTTTTTACCTTAATTGGAAACTCGCCCTAGCAACTCTTCTGATAATGCCTGCTATAGGTGTTTGTAGTTATATTATTTCCATGAGAATGTTTGAAGGTGCACGAGAGGTAAGGAAGAAAAAAGCTTCTCTTGCAAGCAGAGTGGAAGATAACTTATCGGGTATGAGGATTATTCAATCCTTTGTGCGGGAAAGTTATGAAATGCAAAGATTTGATAGAGAAAATAGAGGTCATTATAATAGTAGAATTAAGGTAATTGCTCCTATGTCCTGGCTTTTTCCTCTCTCAATCTTAATTCTCGGAATTTCCCTGACAATAGCTATAAGTTATGGTGGCTACCAAGTAATAGAGGGAACAATGACAATAGGCACTCTTACTGCCTTTATTATGTATCTGCAACGATTTATGTGGCCTCTTATAGCAATATCAATGGTAAGTGAAAGGGTTATGCGTTTTCTTGCCGGGATTGAAAGATTTTTTAAGTATATGGATATTCACCCTGACATAAAGGATGCACCTGATGCTATTACTTTAAAGGAAGTAAAAGGAGATATTCAATTTAAAGATGTATGGTTCAAATACGACAAAGAGGTTATTCTAAAAGGCATAAACTTCCATATCCACCCAGGAGAGACTGTTGCCCTAGTGGGACCTTCTGGGGCAGGAAAAACCACTATTACAAGACTTATTCCCCGTTTTTACGAGCCGTACAGGGGAAAAATCTTGCTTGACGGAATAGACATTAGAAAGATAAAACTTCGCTCCTTGAGAGCCAATATTGGAATAGTGATGCAGGATGATTATCTTTTCTCTGACACTCTTCTTAATAATATTGCCTATGGTCGTCTTGACGCATCAAAAGAGGAGGTCATAGAAGCTGCAAAACAAGCTAATGTCCACCAATTTGCGAAAGAATTCCCTGAAGGGTATAATACACAACTTGGAGAAAGAGGAGTCAAAGTTTCCGAAGGTCAAGCTCAGCGTATCTCTATAGCAAGAGCTATATTAAAAGACCCTCCTATACTTATTCTTGATGAGGCAACCTCATCTGTAGACTCTGAGACCGAGCTTCTCATTCAGGAAGCTTTGGAAAAACTTATGAAGAATAAAACTTGTATTGTAATTGCTCACAGACTAAGCACCATTTTAAGAGCAAATAGAATATTCTTTATAGAAAATGGTCAAATTGTAGAAGAAGGAACTCACGAGGAACTTTTAAAGAAAAGCGGAAGGTACGCTCATTTTTACAATCTTCAGTTTAACCCAAACTCAAAAATTATCCTTAAACAACGATTATAAATTATTTTCCTTCTTCCTTTTTCAATCTTTATTCTTCAGGAACAGGAAGATATATAATAATTCTTGCCCTTCCATCTTCCTCGTTTTTTACCTCTATTTTACCTTTGTGTTGTTCAATTATATGTTTTATGACAGAAATTTTAGAAATATCTTCTCTTACATATTTGGAGCCAGTTCCTTCTGTATACATAACCTCTATCTTAGCAAAATCCTCTTCCCTTTGAGTTTTAATTTCTAACTTTCCCCCCTGAGGTATAACTTCAACCGCATTTTGGATAAGACTAAAAAAAACCTGCTTCATCTGAATCTCGTCTAATTTAAGATAAGGAAGAGGAGAAAAAGTACGCAAAAGCTTTATATTCTTCTCTCTTAGCTCCTCTTCAATCAAATTGCACACCTCCTCTACAATCTCGTTTAGATCTTTAAGCTGCAAAGCTGGTTTTGTAAGATGGGCAAAATTAAGCCTTTGAGACAACAGGCTCTCCAATCTTTCTACTTCTTTTACTATAGCCTCTGCCTCTTCTTTTATTTCTTTTAGCATGTCAGATTTTTGAATTCTTTCTATACTTTTACAAATGGATCGAGCAAACTTTTCTATTATAAACAGAGGATTCTTTATCTCATGGGCGAGATTAGCAGCCATCTCTCCTAGAGAGATTAAAGTTTCAAACTGAGATAATTTTCTTTCCATTTTCCTTAGCTTGCTTTGATCATCAAAAAATTTTCTATGAAGGCGTGCGTCCCAAATAGCAGTTACTATTTGATGAGCAAAAAAAGCTAAAATTTTTACATCCTCCTCTAAAATAGGACGGTTACTATACAGATTATCGGCTAACAAAACTCCTATAGCTTCATCTTCTACAATAAGAGGAATACAAACAAACTCTTCTGTTCCTAAAATATTCAAAAATTCTTTGCTTACTTTGTTAGGTTCACAAGCTTTTGTCACCCTACAGGGTTTTTTTCTCTTTAAACATTGAATTATAATCTCATCCTCCCTATTAAGAGGAATGTTAAGTCTTCTCACCAGGGGATAAAGAGGCATTGACTCTGGATCAGGAATCTTATCATACTCTACTAAAAAGTCCTCTAAAGATTTATTTTTCTCGTTTATCTGAAGCCACATTTTATTTGCATCTTCTTGGGAAGTAGGACCAACTCCTATTTTTCCCTCCAGCATACCAACCTCTTCATTTACCAAAAGAAGAAAAGCCCTTGAGAAACTAGAAACACAACCTGCTGTAGCGTAGCTTAGAATAATGTAAATTTTCTTATCCAACTCCAAAGTTTTATACATCGCTTCGCTTACCTTCAATAGAAGAGAAAAATCATTTGTCATTTTTCTGCCTTTTTTTCTTTAGATATTTTGCTGCCTCTTCCGGGGGCATATAATTTATATAAAAACCAGTGCCCCACTCAAATCCAGCAATCCTTGTAAGACGGGGCATAATTTCAAGATGCCAGTGATAATAATCCAAATCTGACCGATCACTAGGTGAGGTATGAACAATATAATTATAAGGAACACCTGGTAGGATATTGTTGAGATGATTAATGCATTTTTTGAGTATTCTGGCCAGGCTTTTTATCTCGACTTTACTGATTTTTCTAAAATCAGAACTGTGTCTTTTAGGCAAAATAGACATCTCATATGGAAAACGAGAAGCAAAGGGACAAAAACTCACAAAATCTTCATTTTTCCACAAAAGTCTTTCTTTTGTCTCTAGCTCTTGATTTATAATATCACAAAAAACACATCTTTTTTTTAAATCAAAATACTTCTTTGCACCCCCTATCTCTTCTTCAACTCTTTTTGGAATAACAGGAGTCGCAATAAGCTGAGAATGAGAATGATTGAGGGAAGCACCTGCAATTTTACCTTTATTTTTGAAAATTAGCACATATTTAAATCGAGAATCCTTTGTAAGATCCACCATTCTCTCCTTGTATACCCAAATAACATCCTCTACAACCTTCTCCTCAAGAGAAAATACATCATCTATATGTCTAGGGGTCTCAATTATTACCTCGTGAGTACCAATTCCGTTCATTACCTCGTATATACCTTCCTCTCTCTTATTAAGTTCTCCTTCAATTTGTAAAGCTGGAAATTTATTGGGTACCACCCTTATCCGCCATCCTGGAGTGTTAGGTTTGGTGTTGTCGCTACGATAAGAAAAAATTTCAGGAGGGGTCATAAACTCGTTTCCTTCACAAAAAGGACAGTCTCTTTCATCAACTTTGACAGATTCCTCAACAGAGAAATCCGAAGGTCTTCTTCCTCGTTCTGTTGAGATAATTACCCATCTTCCAACAGCTGGATCTTTTCTTAGCTCAGTCATTTCTTATCTTGTTATTATAAAAAAATAAATTTAACCATTATATTCTCTATTTTAGCGTTTTTTTAATTATATCAGAAATTTTAGGTTCTTCAATGAATTTTCCCCTGAGGTTGACAGAGGATAAACTTCACCTAAATTTATCCTTAGAGCAATCAAAAGTTTTATTCTAACAAAATAAAAAATGGAAAATTAATGAGTGCTTTTAAAGAGTCGGATTTAATCTTAATTTTGAGTAAGAAAAATAAATGGATTGTAAGATTAAAAAAGGGAAAGATATTTAGCACCCACCTGGGAACGATAAAACATGATTCAATCATCGGGCAACATCCTGGCAGCAGGATAAAATTAGCAGGAGAGGAACTTATAATTACAAAACCAACCCTCGTAGACTTCATTGATAAAATGCCAAGAGCTTCACAAATAATCTACCCCAAAGACTCAGCAATGATGATATTTTTTGGTGATGTCTGCCCAGGAATGAGAATTCTTGAACTCGGGATTGGCTCTGGAGCTTTAACCTTGAGCCTTTTAAGAGCAGTGGGAAAAGAGGGAAAAGTTGTAGCCTTCGATCAAGACGATAGAATGATAAAGAGAGCTTTGAAAAACGTTAAAGAATTTATCCCTGAAGCCTCTCTAGAGGTAAGAAAAGGGGATGTTTATGAGGGTATAAATTGCGAGGAGAAGTTTGACAGAGTTTTTATAGATATTCCTAATCCAGAAAAAGTGGTACAATTTTTAAAAGGGGTACTAAAGGAAGACGGATTAGCAATAAACTACTGTCTACAGGCAGACCAACTTCAAAGGTATGTTGTTAAACTAAAGAAGGAAGGATTTTATCAAATAGAGACTTTTGAAACAATAAAAAGAGAATGGATAGTTGATGAACAGAGAGTAAGACCAAGGGAAAGAATAATAGGCTACGGAGCTTTTGTAACTGTTGCCAGAGTTCCAAGAGAGATGGTGACAAGTTGAGATTGGAATACTTTTTTCACCTCTTTTTAGGGCTTCAGGTATCATGCAGATGTGACCTCGCACACCAAAAAGAGGTGCTTGGAGATACCCGAAACCCCCCTGGATCTTATGCAAAAAATTGACCCAATTTCAGAGATGCGAGGGATTGACAGATAAAATAAAAAATAATATAATAATGCAAAGGTTAACGTTAACGATTACAATAATCTAAAAGACTTTTATAATGATCAAAAAATAATTTTCTTTATCGTTTACGATAACGATTACAAAAAATTTCTGGAGTTCTTATGTCCCATATCACTTTAAAAGATATTGCAAGAGAAGCAGGAGTTTCAACTACTACTGTCTCAAGAGCCCTCAATAATAAAAATGATATAAGCATCTCTACTAAGCAAAGGATACTCAAACTTGCAAAAGAGATGGGTTATACACCCAATGCGATAGCAAGAGGATTAAAGATAAAACAGACCCAGACAGTAGGAGTTGCCATTGCTGATATATCTGATCCTTTCTTTGCTCCTATTGTAAAAGGAATAGAAAAAGCAGCTCATCAGGAAGGGTATCACATTATTCTTTGTGATACAGATGAGGATTACAAAAAAGAAGAGGAAGCTCTCCGGACTTTAATAGAGAAAAGAGTCGATGGACTTCTCGTAACGCCTGCTCAAACTGACTATAAGGACATAACTGAGCTTAAAAGAAGAAAAATTCCCTTTGTCCTTCTCGGCAGACACTTTAATTTTGAACTTTTTGAGACAGATTATGTTGCAACAGATGATATAGAAGGTGCATTTTCAGCTACAACTTATCTTATAAAAAAAGGACATAAAAGAATTCTCTTTATAAACGGACCAGATTATGTATCAAGCGCTAAAGAAAGGCTTGCAGGATACAAAAGAGCACTACTTGAGGCAGGCATTGGGATTGACCAGTCTCTTATAAGGAAAGGTGGAATAAAAATGGAAGATGGTTACAAAATTATGAAAGAGGAGCTTAAAAAATCTTTAAATTTTACAGCAGTTTTTGCCTACAGTGATTTTGTTGCCTTAGGGGTCATAAAAGCCTTAAAGGAGGCTCATCTTAAAATTCCTCGTGATATAGCAGTAGTTGGCTACGATGATATAGAGGTTGCAGCCTTTCTGGAGGTTCCCTTAACTACAGTGAGAATACCCAAATATGAATTGGGAGTTGAGGGGTTCAAACTTCTGAAAAGGAAAATAGCAAATGAGATATCATCACCCCAGAAGGTAATACTTCCCACAGAACTTATAATAAGAAAATCTGCATAAAAGAGGGTTAAGAATGAAAAATAATTATTTTACTCTACAGGAGATTTTATCTCAGCCGGAGGTGTGGAGCAGGGTTGAGCAGGTGATAATGGAAAAAGAGAAGGATTTAAAAGACCTATTTTCCCACAAAACTCAGAAAGTAATATTTACCGGATGTGGATCATCTTATTATCTTGCCCTTACAGCAAATAGGGCGTTCAATTATTTCACAGGGAGATACGCTCTTGCCCTTCCTGCTTCTGAGATTATTTTTTATCCTGAAATTTATTTGA
>CAYRAK010000023.1:0-15786 GCA_964422215.1 uncultured Clostridia bacterium
AGGTTCAAGCAAGATACAGGATTTAGAAAAAAGAGAAGATCCCGATAAAGCTGATACATTTACTGCCACGGAAATTCAGATTATTCACATAAACTAGAAACAAGATACAATGAAGGTGAAATGGTAGCTGATAAAAGGAAGGTAGATACTTTATTTGCCTGACTTAAACAGCTACCATTTCACAGAATTTTTTATGCTTTTACTATTTTGAAGTTTCTTAAACTTAGTCTCTTTTTAAATTTTAGCTAGTTACTCTTTTTAATGTCCAAATTTTTCTAAAAGCCTCTTTTCTACTGTCGGGGGAACAAAATTTTTTGTATTGCCACCTAATGCAGCAATCTCCTTAATAACAGAGGAAGAAAGATAAGAGTATTTTTGGTTGGTCATAAAATAGACCATCTCTATTTCAGGATTTAATTTTTTATTCATAAGGTACATTTGAAACTCATATTCAAAGTCAGATAAAGCTCTTAAACCTCGAATTATAAATTTTGCTCCTTTTTTCCTGGCATACTCAACAAGAAGTCCGGTGAAGCTCTCTACCTCAATTTTTGAGGAAGTAGGAATTATCTCCTTAATCATATTAACCCTTTCTTCGATATCGAAAAGAAAATTTTTAGTTGGATTAGCATTAACAGCGACTATGAGCTTATCAAATAGGATGAGACTTCTTTTTATTATATCTACATGGCCATTAGTGATAGGATCGAAGCTTCCAGGATAAATAGCAATCTTATTCATTTTTTTCTCTCAAATAGTCTTTAATAATACGGGCATGGTCAAAGGCAATATCCTTGGGAAGATTCTCAAAGGAGAAAATTTTTACATCTTTTGCGTCATCTCCAGCCTTAAGTTCACCTTTAACTTTCACAATAAAAACGGTAGAAATTGTATGAAATCGGGGGTCTCTTTCAGGATCAGAGTAAGTATGAAACTGCCTTAAATCAATCACATCTAAATTTATCTCCTCTTTCACTTCCCTTTTCACAGCATCTTCTAAGGTTTCTCCATAATCCACAAATCCCCCTGGAAGAGCCCATCCATAGGGTGGATTTTTCCTTCTCACAAGCACAATTCCTCTACTTATCTCTACTATTGCATCTACGGTAGGAATGGGATTTTTATAGGTTTTCTTGAAATCAAGAAGAATCTTATCGTGAGAGGAAAAGGCAAGAGAAGGATGATTGGAGAGAGGAAAAAATTTAAACTCTTCTACTTCTTCTCCAAGGGAATATCTTGGTTTTGTAAGGATAACCTCATACCCTATTATTATAACTTTTTTGTAAAAATCACTTTCATCTCCATACACATTTATAAGCCTTTTAATTTTTCCCTCAGCTCCTATTTCTTCTTTAATTTCCCTTAAAACAGCATCTTCTGGATTCTCATCTATCTCCACAAATCCTCCCGGAAGAGCCCATTTTCCTTTTTGAGGAGAAACAGCTCGTTTAATCAATCCTACCACTTTTTCCTCTGGTTTTGTAACGACCGCAACTGCAACAGGAACTGGATTAACGTAGTTAATTTGATTGCATACTTTGCATACAAACCGCTCTTTTTCTTCAATCTTTTTAGTTATAAGCTCTCCCCCACAGTATGTACAAAATTTTATATTAGCCACTTTTTCTTTCTCCCCTTAGATAGTAATCAGATTCTCTGAAGCATATATAATCTATTGCCGCTTTAAAGGCTTTCTTTAAAAAGAAAAAATCTTTTCGCCTTATCTGTTGCCATATGAACTTTGGTCTAAGGTAAAATACGATATCTATTGATGAACACTCATCTAATGTAGTAAAAGAAGCGAAACTTACATGCGGTCCTCCAACAACTACTGTGATTTCTAGATCTATTTTCTTGGTAATTTCTGCTACTTCATAGGCATCATAGATTGTGGGAGTGGTAGAGGTTATTCCAACAAGTTGAGGTTTGAAATTTTCTATTTCTAGCTGCACATCATCCATTTTCCAATTTAACGTTGGAGCATCAATTATCTTTACCTTGTATCCCTCATTTTCTAAACTTGAGGCAAGATAAGCAAGACCAAGAGGTGGACTTGTTATTCCCAAAATTTCCTTTGTGGCAAATCGGGACGGAGGCAAAACAAGCATTACTTTCATCTTGTTAAAATCTTTCTATTTTTAGCTTTTATTTTCTCCAAAAGCCTTTCAACTCCACAGATAACGGCGGCAACAAAAAGCAGGATAAATCCTGCGCCTATTATACCTGCAAGGATAATAAGAAAAAAACCAAAAAATAGAAAAGTTCCTATTATCCCCACCATCAAAATTCCTATCCAAATTGTAACTTTTATAAATTTATCTTTTAAAGATTGATTGATTTTAATCCTCCTTTACTTTTTTCTTTTAACTTAAAGAAAATACTTTCTCATTATTTATACATCCAGGATCGGGAGCCTTATAGTTACCAAAGTAACCATAAGTTCAAGCCCCACAGCCACCACAGGATGCTCCGTACTAACAAACTCCACAATGAGCCTCCAGATCTTCTCTTTCTCGAAGTTCTTTTAATATAGGAGAACTGTTCCAAATTTCCTTAAAACTTTGATACTTTAGATCTCCAACTGGTATGGACATGAAAACACAAGGAGTTACAATGCCATCTGGTTGAATTTATAGTAGGCTCTACCTACTATAAATTCAGCTAAAATCTTTGTCATCTTTCCTTTAGCTGATGTATAAATGTATAATGTGATGTAGGAGCACGTTCCATATTACCACTCATTATGCATATTCTCGCAAACTGAGGAGCAGTAGTCATACATACAATATCTCCTTTGTGATAGTGTTCATAGAGAATATTTAGCATCTCCTCTCTCTGTTTGGAGGTAAGATCAAGATCTACTATATTTTTCCCTCTACCAGTCGGGATAAAATTAAAGGCGTAAAATTTATCTGCTCCAATATTTTTAGCAAATTGGACAAGATCTTCAAGTTCCTCAAAATTAAGTTTGGTTATAGTTGAGGCAATTCCTACTTCAATTCCCTCTTGAGCTACGACATTTTCTACGCCCTTCACAGCCTTTTTCCAGAATCCAAGAACCTCTTAGTCTGTGTCCTGCATCTTGATAGCAGTGTCTACACCTGAGATTGCAGATATTGGTGAAATTCCATACAACAACAGAAGGTGCAGTGAAGATTTGAGGTCTTCTCACCCCATATTTGCCCACCAATCTCATGGTAAGTGAGATTTCACGTTGAAAGACGGGATCAGAAAGTTTCTTTTTTACCTCCTCTTTTGACTGACCGTTCAGTCATTTTCTTACCAAAATTGTACCTCAAGAATTTATTCTGTCAAGAAAAAAACAAGTTTAGATAAAAGTATTGACAGTAAAGCCCATAGTTGTTATAAAATAGGCAAAAACATTGTGAAAAAAATGCAAAATGAAAAGATTCTTCGGTCAGGGAAAGTAGATTTTCAAATTTTAAATAAATTCTTATCTTCCTTACCCCAAGATAAGTCAGTAAAAATAGGACCAGGAATTGGAATAGATGCTGCCGTGATAAAAATCAATGAGGAGTATGTAGCTGTTAAAACTGATCCTATAACTTTTACCTCTGCAAGTCTTGGCTGGTATGTGGTAAACATTAACGCCAATGATATTGTTTGTGTGGGCGCAAAACCTTGCTGGTTCTTGGTAAATCTTTTACTCCCTCCTGGAGAAAAGAGAAACTTTCTCGAAAATTTTTTTAAACAACTTCTTAATGCATGTCAAGAGTTACAGATTTCTCTTGTAGGAGGACATACTGAAGTTACATCAGCAGTTAACAGGCCTATTGTGGTGGGGCAAATGATAGGGAAGATACAAAAAGATAAAGTTATATGCAACACCGATGCCCAAGTTGGAGATGTTATTCTCCTCACAAAGGGCTTAGCTATAGAGGGAACTCATGTAATTTACCAAGAGAAACAAAAAGAGCTTGAGAGTAAAATTTCTTCAGAGTTTTTAAAAAGAATGGAGAATTTTCTAAAGAATCCTGGAATAAGTGTTGTGAAAGAAGCTATTATCGCAACTAATAATGCAAACATTCATTGCATGCATGATCCAACAGAAGGAGGATTAATTGCAGGACTTTGGGAAATAGCTGTGGCCTCAGGAGTAGAAATAAGTGTGGATTGGAAAAGTATTCCTATCTTTGAAGAGACAAAAATACTTTGTCAAATTTACAATTTTGACCCCCTGCGTCTTCTTGCCTCAGGTGCTTTAATTTTAGTTGTACCCTCTTCAGAAGTTGACAAACTTATGTATCTATACAAAAAAGCAGGAATAAGTTGTGCAAAAATTGGAGAGATTATTTCAAATAATAATGTTGGAGTAAAAATAATAAAGGAGGGAAAAACTTTTTTTGTTGAACATTCCTCCAGGGACGAGTTAACCAAATTATTTTAAAAGGAGGAGAAGTTATGCCAAAAATTGGAATAGTCTACTATTCTAAGACCGGAAATACTGAACTTATGGCTAAAGCAGTCTATGAAGGGGTAAAATCAGAAAATGTGGAAGTTGAACTTAAGAAGGTAGAGGAAGTAAAACCTGAGGATCTTTTAAACTGGGACGGAATCATTGTAGGCTCTCCTACTTATTATGGATTACCAGCTGCACCCATAAAAGAACTTTTTGATCAATCAGTCAAATACCACGGAGATTTAGAGGGAAAAGTAGGAGGAGCTTTTGCCTCCTCTGCGAACATAGGCGGAGGAAATGAAACAACTGTTTTATCTATCATCCAAATGATGCTCATACATGGAATGATAGTAAAAGGTAGCTCAAATGGAGACCATTATGGCCCTGTAAGCATTGGAAAACCAACAGAAAAAGTAAAATCACAGTGTAAAGCTCTTGGAGCAAGAGTGGCTAAGTTAGTCAAGAGATTATCCCAATGTTAATCATTCCTGCTATTGACTTAAAAGAAGGTAAATGCGTTCGACTCTGGCAAGGATTAAAAAAGAGACAAACTGTTTATTCAGATGATCCTATCCAAGTAGCAGAGGAATGGATAAAAAAAGGAGCTACCAGAATACATATTGTAGATCTAGACGGAGCCTTCTCAGGAAAGCCTCGACACCTTAAAGTTGTTGAGAGCATAAAAAAAAGCTTCCCTGTTATAATTCAGTATGGAGGAGGTATACGAAACCTTAAAATATTGGAAAAAGTCCTAGAAAAAGGCATAGATTTCGCTATAATTGGTACAAAAGCCTTATCTTCCAGGTTTATAAAAGAAGCTGTGGCAAACTTTGATCAGAGGATAATAGTTTCCATTGATTGTAAAAATGAGAAAGTAGCTATAAAGGGTTGGGAAGTTGACACTCACATTGATGCTATTCAACTTAGCCAAAATCTTGCAGATGCAGGAATAAAGACTTTGATCTTAACAGATATAGCAAAAGATGGAACATTAGAAGGAGCAAATATTTCCTTTATTGAAAGGTTTCTTAAAAAGGTTTTCTGCGATATAATGGTAGCAGGTGGCATCTCCTCTCTTGAAGATATTAAAAAAATTAAAAAGCTGCAGGCAAAAAATCTTAAAGGAGTAATTATAGGGAAAGCTCTTTATTCAAAAACTATAGATTTTAAAGAAGCTTTAAGAACAGCAAAATAAAGGTGAATAATATGAGAAATAATATGAAATTCTTAGATACTGTAAAATTTGATTCTCAAGGACTTGTGCCTGCTATTATTCAGGCAAAAACAGGCGAGGTATTAATGCTGGGATGGATGAACAAAGAAGCTCTTCAAAGAACAATAGCTACAGGGAAGGTGCACTTTTGGAGTAGGTCAAGGAAAAAACTCTGGATGAAAGGAGAAAAATCAGGGCATTATCAGCTGCTAAGAGAAATCTACTTAGATTGTGACAATGACACCTTACTCATAAAGGTAGAACAGGTGAAAGCTGCTTGTCACACAGGTTACAGGTCCTGTTTTTTTAGAAAAGTTACTCCTCAGGGAGATTTAGAAATTATAGGGAAAAAAATATTTGAACCCAAGGAGGTTTATCAATAAGAACAATAAAAAGGCTTTTCCTCCTTGTTTTTTTATTTTTCTTCTCTTCTTTATCTTTTGCTTCGGATAACATCCCAAAGATAAATGTAAAAATAGCTGAAGGGAGGGAATTTTATATTTCTGCAACAGCTCCATTTAAGATACAGGGAAAATCTTTTTCCTCAGTTTTTAAAAAGCCTATCTGGATAAAAGCTGGTTTATCGGGAATAAAGATAGAAAATATAAACTGGGGTGAGGAAATAGAAATTATACCCCAAGAAGATTCCTTTTGCCTTGTAAATGGAAGAAGATATCGAGGAGCTATTCTCATTATAGAAAGAAATAAAAACAATCTCCAGGTGATTAACCGATTATCCTTAGAGAAGTATCTATATGGGGTATTGAAACTGGAGATTTCTCCTGATTGGCCTTTATCTACTCTATCTGCACAAGCAATTGTTGCAAGGACATATGCCTTTAAAAGGTTAAAAGAGGCAAAAACTTATATAACAAATATTACAGATGACCAAGTATACGGTGGAGTTGAAGCAGAAGATCCTCGAGTTAGAATTGCTGTTGATCTTACCAGAGGAGAAATTCTCACCTATAAAAATGAGCCAATCGAGGCTTTCTATCATGCATGTAGTGGGGGATATGTTGCAGGAAGTGAGGATGTATGGGGGAAAAAATATCCTTACTTAATAGCTCATAAAGATCCTTTTTCTCTCACTTCTCCCTATTCTAGGTGGACAGTAGAAATTTCTAAACAGGAACTTAAAAAGATGCTCAAAATGCATGGAAAGGAGGTGAAAAATATTAAATTTATCAAAATCATAGAAAAAGATAAAAGTGGTCGAGTGTTAAAATTGCTCTTAGGAGATGAAAAAAATTTTTATGTTTTAAAAGGTGTTGAGTTTCGTAAAATAGTAGGTCAAAATGTGCTAAAAAGTACCCTCTTTAGTATAAAAAAAGAGGATAGTGTATTTGTATTTCAGGGAAAGGGTTGGGGACACGGTGTAGGCATGTCCCAGTGGGGAGCTAAAAAAATGGGAGAGATGGGCTACAGTATAGAGGAAATTCTCAAATTTTATTACCCTGGAACAAAAATTCAAAAAATATATTAGTCATAAAAAGATAAAAACTAATTAAAATGAAGAAAATTCATCGGTATATTTTAAAAGAAATGCTTTGGCCTTTTATCTTTGGTTTTCTTTTTTTTAATTTTATCCTATTTATGGGAATTATTTTTGATCTAACACAGCTTATTTTTGTAGAAAATGCTCCCCCTTTAAAAGTTATCCAACTTATTCTCTTCTCTCTTCCTTCTTTTTTCGACATAATAATTCCGGTATCTTTGCTTTTTGCTATTTTATTAAGTTTCGGGCGTCTCAGTGCTGATGAAGAGATAATTGCTCTTAGAAGTTCTGGTTTGAGTTTTTTTCAGATTGAACTTTCTATCCTTTTATTTGCAGTTTTTTTAACCTTCACTTCTCTTTTATTTTCCGCCTATCTTACTCCCTGGTGTAACAAAAGGTATAACAAAATCTATCAACAGATTCTTTTAAACCGTCCCTTAATAGAGCTAAAAGAAAGAACCATTTTAACCTTTGATAATAAAAGACTTTATTGCTTTGATGTTGACGAAAAAAAGCAAATAATGCGTAATATAGTGCTTTATGAATTTATCTCTCCTCATGCCCAAACGTTTCCTCAAATAACTTTAGCTGAGGAGGGAAAAGTAGAAAAGGAAAAATTTGTCTTGCGAAAAATAAACTTTTACAGATTTGATCAAAACTGTAAATTATCCCAAAGTGGCAAATTTAGTGAGCAAATTATCTACCTTTACCCCAAGGAAATCTTTGAAGAAAAGAAAGAAAAAGAAAGTTGGGAGATGACCTTCACAGAAATTAAAAAAAAGTTGAAAGATAAAAGCCTTGCCTTTCGGGAAAGAAAAAGGCTTGAAATTGATTTTCACGGAAGAATAGCAATTCCTCTTGCTACTTTTATCATGTGTATCCTTGGTATTCCTATAGGTATAAAAATGGAGCGAGGAGATAAATCAATCAGTCTAGGAATAAGCTTAGTGGTTGTAATTGTATACTATGTCCTTTTCTTAACAGGTGAGTTTCTTGCTAAAGCGGGTTTTCTTTCACCTTTTTTAGGTGTTTGGATTCCCAATTTTGTTTTTCTTTCTCTTGGAATCTGGTTTAACATTAGAATGATAAGAAAATAAAAAAATTTTTTATAGAGGATAACAGAATGAGAATCTTGGATAAATATATCTTAAGGGAGTTTTTAAGATACTACTTTCTTTTTGTATTCTTTTTTATAGCTATATTTTTATTAACTGAATTTTTTAGCTCGATAAGTAATTTAAAAGAAAACGCTGATATTTTTCAGGTTGTTTTTTATTATCTCCTCCAGATACCTTATCACCTTGTCACTCTAAGTCCTCTTTCAGTAATAATTTCATCTCTTTTTGTCACCTCTTACTTCAGCTCTACCAATCAACTTCAAGCTGTACAAATAAGTGGAATCTCGAGGAAAAGATTTGTCCTGCCTTTATTTACTGCAGGCCTTATAATAAGCTTTTGCGCTTTATTTTTGGATAATACCCTTGTATACGATGCCAATTCTTTTTCCTACCAAATTAAAAAAAATAACTTTAAGGGAGTATCAACTGTTGAGGTTCAAAAAAACATCTTTATAGCTGTTCCCCCAGATTATGTTTTTTATATTCGTTCTTTCAATTATCGAGAAGCTGTAATGAATAATATTTTAATTTATAAAAATTCATTCCCTCCTGTCCTCACAGCTGCTAGGGAAATGGAATGGAAAGAAGGATTATGGATATTGAAGGAGGGAAGTGATTATATATTGGAAAAAGAGCCAAAAGAAATATCTTTTAAAAGAAAAATACTTCCCATTGTTAAAAAACCTGCATACTTTACCCGAATATACCTTCCTCCTGAGAGAATGAATATATCCGAGCTAACAAAACTCATTGAAGAATACGAAAAAAGTGGATTTACAACGGAAGATCTCAAAACTGAATTGAGATTTAAGGTTTCTGCTCCCTTCGCAAATTTTATTTTGATGTTGGTAACCATCCCCCTAGGGATGATGCTAAAAAGAGGAGGAAAAGGGGCAAGTCTTGCTTTGGGACTTTTAATGAGTTTTGGATACTATGAGGTAACTGCTTTTTTTAAAACTATGGGAAAAGCAGCAGCTATAGATCCTTTTCTTGCAGCCTGGTTTTCAAATTTACTCTTCCTCATCATTGGAGTCTACCTTGTAGCTAAAATGGAGTAGTACCTTGTAATTTCTGTAAAAAAGAGCGAAGCTCCTCAAGTGCAGGAGGATAAATTCTAAAAACTTCTATATCAGATGGTAAATTAAGAAAGTTATTTTCCCTTATAAAAAGAACAGCAATTTCCTCTTTTTTTAAATCCTGATCTATTTTTTTGGAGATATATTCATCTCTTTTTCTTAAACTTTCAGAGAAAAAACTTGATATGATGGCACTAACTCTATTTGTTTGCAAATTTGAGGAAAGACACCTTACCCAGTCAAGATGCTCTTGAACAAGCTGAGGATCCTCAATTCCCTGCAGCTTAGCCCCCTTATCTAAAAGTTCCTTTACAATCTTCCAACTTGCCTCACTTATCTGCTGGATAATTTTTGCTCCCTCTTCTCCGTCTTTATCCACCATCTCATGATAGACTTTTTTAATTTTTCCCAATTTCTCTTCTAACAGATTAATCCGTGATTCTACCTGTTTCCAGTACTTGAGAAGCTTGTTCTGATACACTCTAAAAAGCTCCTTGTCAGCTCCGGGCAAAAAAAAGGGAACTAAATATAGCTTCCGTCTACCAGATTTTTTATAATCTTCAATGGAAGGTTTTTGTATCTTACCCAATACTTCTTTGCTCATTCTTTTTCACCTTTCATTATTATCTCTAAATAAGAATCTCTTGTAAGAGAACTTAAAGGAATATTTAACTTATCTAGCAGTTTAAAAATTTTTTCTCTATCTTCAAGCCCTTTTCCTTCAATTTCTAAAAAATTTCCCAGTCCTTCTACTCTGTCAACACAAACTTTCAAATTTTGCCAGTTGTAAAACTCCCTTTCTTTCACTATCTTTTGCAGAGGGGTAAATCCTAACTTTTTAAGCAAAAGATGCACTTCCCCTTCATCTCCTTCAACTTTTACCTCTATTTCCTCTCTAGTTTTGGTTTTTTCGTCAATTTTGGGTCCTTTATATGTAAGATAAATGCATCCTTTTATCTTTCTTATTCTGAGAGCTTCATCTCTTGAACCAAATTCACGACAGGGATGATTAAAATAAATGTCTATTTGTTTCTCCTTTTTTACAAAACTTGCTCCTAATTGTAAAAGCTTCTCTCTTACATTTTCTGAGAAAAGTTTTGCTTTTACTTCAACTTCAAGCATTTTTTACCTTTTAAATCTTGCTTTGATGTCTTGATATGTTAAGAAGAATACCCACAGCCGTAAGAGAAACAATTAAAGATGAGCCTCCATAGCTTATAAAAGGAAGCGCAGAACCTGTAGTTGGAAAAATTACAGTGGCAACTCCCATATTTATAATAGCCTGACCTGCAATAAGAGAGGATATCCCCACAGCCAAAAGTTTACCTAAATCATCAGGTGCCATTTTGGCTATCCTCAACCCTCGCCATGTAAATATTGCAAAGAGGATAACAATAGCAGTTGTTCCTATAAATCCAAACTCCTCTCCAATTACAGCAAATATTGAATCTGTATGAGGAGTGGGAAGATAAAAAAGCTTTTCTTTTCCCTTTCCTGGACCCAGTCCCCATAAACCCCCGCTACCAAGAGAAATTTTTAAGTGAAGAGGCTGGAATCCAATTCCTAAGGGATCACTTTCTGGATTTAAAAAAGCTTCTATTCTATTTTTACGATATCCAACTTCAAATACAGAATAATAAAGAGGTATAAGGCTCAATAAAATTACATAAACCATGTGGCTAATTTTAGCTCTTCCAGCGTAAAGCAACAAAAAACCACACCCAGCAATAATTAAAGCAGACCCCAGATCAGGTTCAATCATTACTAAAAGAAAAATAAAACATATAATTATAAAGAAGGGAAGAAATCCCTGGATAAAGCTGTCAATTTTATCTTTTTTTCTTATAAGAGAACAAGAGACGTAAATAATTACACCAAGCTTAGCTATTTCACTTGGCTGAATTTGTAGAGAAGCAATTGTTATCCAACGATGCACTCCTCTTATTTCTCTTCCAACTTTTGGGGAAAAGACCAAAATAAGCAAGAAAATGACAAGGAAAATGATTAACCTGTCAACTTTTTGATAGAAATGATAATCAATTTTGCTTGCTATAAATAAAAATAAAATCCCTATCGCTAACCATTTTAGTTGATTTATACCCCATCTGTATGGAACATCTTTACCTATATATCCGTAAGGAGCACCAGCACTAAAAATTGCCAATATTCCAAGGGCAACAAGAAGAAAAGTTATTAAAAGAAGAGAATAATCAAAATAGCTTTTTTCCTTCCACTTCATTTTTTAATTTTTTTACCTCATTTTTAAAAACATTTCCCCGGTGTTTGTAATTTATAAATTGATCAAAACTTGAACAACCTGGACATAAAACAACAGATTCTCCATTTTTGCACCAGGAGAAGGCAACTCTCACCGCTTCTTTTATATTTTCACATTCTTTAGTGGGAACTACATCCCCCAGTTGTTTTTTTATCTTTTCTTTTGTCTCACCTACGAGCACAAGAGCTTTTGCCTTATTTAAAAGAGATTCTCTAAGCAAAGAAAAGTCTCCACCTTTATCTTTCCCTCCCATTATCAAGACAGCAGGATGCTTAAGAGACTCCAGTAAAGCTCTTACAGCCGATTCATTGGTTGCCTTGGAATCATTGAAAAATTTAATTCCTGCAACCTCTGCAACAAATTCCTGACGATGAGAAAGGGGTCTGTATTCTATTAGAGTCTCCTTTATTATTTTATCATCAACTCCTTTGATTACAGCAATACCTACAGAACAAAGTACATTCTCCCAACTGTGGAACTTTTGTAGATTTAACTCTTCTAAAGGAATATGTAAACTTCTACCATGAATATTTGCGATAATACTTCCATTTTCAATAAATATGCCTTTTTTCAGTTTTTTGTATTTACTGAAGAAAATAACTTCAGCCTCAGTTATGCTTTTTAAACTGGACACAGTCTCCTGATCATAATTTAAAAGTGCAAAGTCCTTCTTTTTCATATTAAAAAGAGGAATTGATTTAATTTGGCGATATTCAGAAAACGAAGCATGTCTATCAAGATGGTCAGCGAAAATGTTTAAAATACAGTAAATATGTGGAGAGAAGAAGTTTGCGGTCTCAAGTTGAAAACTACTTACCTCTACAACTGCTGTAAAATTTTCAGAAGAAGCTTTTCTCACTATCCTGGATAGAGGAATCCCTATATTGCCTCCCACTTTAACATTAATTCCACTTTTTTTGAGTATTCTATATGTAAGAAGGGTGGTTGTGCTTTTTCCATTGGTTCCGGTTATAGCTATTAAATTCTCTCTAGGAAAAAATCGAAAGGCAAGTTCAAGTTCTCCTATTACTGGAATTCCCAAAGACTTAGCTTGACTTAAAAGAGGATTATCAGAAGGAACACCAGGAGACACAACAACTAAGGTTATTCCCCTAAGAAGTTTAAGATCATGAGAACCCAAGATGACCTTTATCCCCTCCTTTTCAAGTTTTTTCTTTTTATGCAAAAGAAACTCGGAGATGCTAATATCATTAACTGTTACCCTGGCCTTTTTTTCCTTAAGCAACAAAGCAACTTCTTCTCCACTTCTGCCAAGTCCTATCACCAAAACATTCTCTTTATTAATTTGATTTATTTGGCTCATTTGGTCTTTTAACCTGTTTAAATCAACCTAACTAATAAACAATCCTACTAAAGCTATCCCGGAAAGAATTGCAGAAACAGTCCAAAAGCCTGCCACAATTTTTGGTTCATCCATCCCACTTAATTCAAAATGATGGTGTAGAGGGGTCATTTTAAATATTCTTTTGCCCCTCGTCTTATAAGATATAACCTGAAGAATTACTGAGAGAGCTTCAGCTACAAATACTCCTCCAAAAATCAAAAGAAAAAGCTCTACCTTCAGCAAAATCACACTTATACCTAGAGCACCACCAAGAGCTTCAGAGCCAACACCTCCCATAAACATTTTTGCAGGATATCTATTATACCATAGAAAGCCTAAAATACTACCAAGCAGTGCAGACCAGATAAAGGCAAGTTCTCCTGAGGCGAAGGTTCTTGTAAACAAAAAAGAGGGAAAAGAAAAAATAACATTTTCTTGAAGATAACCTAGAAGGATAAAAATAATGGCAGGACCAATCATGCATCCTGCAACCAATCCATCAAGTCCATCTGTAAGATTGACTGCATTAGAAGAACCCAGAATGATAGATATTACAAGAAAAATATAAGCAAAATGAAGATCCAGGTGAAAATTAAGAAAAGGTATCTGCAAAGATGTGCTAGTTTTCTCAAAATAATAAATGTAAAAAGCTACAAAGAAAGAAAGCGCTGTTTGAAATAAAAGTTTTATTTTTCCAGAAAGACCTTGAGAACTTTTTCTAAATTTTTTAAGTACATCATCTAAAAGACCGACTCCTCCCAGGTAAAAGATGGTAAATAAGGCCAAAAGAACATATTCATTATAGTCTTTTCCGAAAAGCAGAAAGGAAATTCCTAAACAAAGAAGAATTAGCAGTCCTCCTCCTGTCGGGGTACCTTTTTTGGATTGGTGTGAGGAGGGAGAATCTATACGAAAATAATCTACCATTCCTTTCTTTTTAAGAGTAACAATTAATGTTTTACCAAATAAAAGAGAGAAAAAAAAAGATAAGAAAAAGGCTAATATCATTCGGGAAATTAAAGACAGAGCCAGAAAGTTTGCTATCATAACATATCCTTCAACCTCTCCACTATCTCTTCCATTTTAGTTTTTCTTGAACCCTTAACAAGCAAACAATCTCCAGGACTTATGTAAGCTACAAGTTCCTTAAGAAGCTTTTTCTTATCTTTAAAAGAAAAAGAGTTTTTTAATCCCGCCTCCTCTGCTCCGGCAACAACCTCAGAGGAAAATTCTCCATAAGCAAAAAGAGCGTCTATTTTAAGTTCTCCTGCAAATTTTCCTACACGTCTGTGAAGAAAAGAAGACACCTCCCCTAATTCCAGCATATCTGCAAGTACAGCAATTTTTCTTTTTCCTTTTAATTTCTTTAAACAACAAAGAGCAGATTCTGTTGATTCTGGATTAGCATTATAGCAGTCATTAAAAATAGTAATTCCCCCGTATTGCTCAATGGAGTATCTGAGCGAAGGTGGAGAAAAATTTTCTATAGCCTCTCTTATCTTAGATGGAGGAACATTGAAAATAAAAGAGGCTGCAGATGCAGCAAGAACATTATAAATATTAAATATTCCTGGAAGAGGCATTTTAATTTTTATGCTTTCTCCAGAGGGGAATACTAAGTCAAATTCTACTCTTCTACCCTCATCCTTTATATTCCGAGCTTTAAAATCAGCATCTTTTTCTATGCCAAAGCTAACTACTCTGCAAGTTGCTTTTTTTTGAAAATACTTACTCCAAAGGCAATCCTTATTTAATATTAAATAGTTACTTCTGTTTTTATTTAAGAAAGGAATTATCTCTGCCTTTGCTCGGGCAATTTCTTCTACACTTCCCAAAAAACCAACATGGGAGTGATGAACATTAGTAATTATTCCTATATTTGGTTGAGCTATTCTAGATAAGCTACTAATTTCTCCACGATGATTCATGGCAAGTTCCAGAACACCTATTTGATGTTGAGAGGAAAACTTTAGAATGGATAAAGGCAGACCAATATGGTTGTTAAAGTTACCCTCAGATTTAGCTACTGAATAACAAGTGGAAAGAATGTGGGCAGTTAACTCCTTTACCGTTGTTTTTCCATTGCTTCCAGTAATTCCAATCACAGGTATTGTTAGTTTCTGTCTATAAAATTTGGCTAGCTTATGAAGAGCTTTTAAGGTATCTTGCACCTGTATAATAAAAAAATTATCAGATAGAGGAAAAAAAGCTCTTTCTGTCATCGCTCCAATTGCTCCTTTTTTCTGAGCCTCAAATACAAAATTATTTCCATCAAAATTTTCTCCTCTAAGGGCTAGAAAAAAATCACCCTTTTTTAACTTTCTTGTATCAGTACAAATCTGAGAAGGTGAAAGATAAAGTTTATTTTTTTCCGAGAAATTAATTAATCTACCCTGAGTTACCTCTAGTATCTCTTGTAGAGAAAAATAATCCCGCATCTTCTTCTCCATTTAAGAATCCTTTTAGGAAAAATCAACCTTACCTATTATAACAAACCAGAGCTTCGGAGCAAATCACGTAGAACTTCCCGGTCATCAAAGGGAATAGTTTTATCTTTAAAAATTTGAACTCTTTCATGTCCCTTGCCTGCAACAAGGAGAGTATCATCTTTTCCCATCTGAGACAAAGCATACCTTATAGCTTCCCTTCTATCAACTATACTGATATAATCTTTACCTTTTTTTGCACCTTCCTCTAACATCCCTTCTTCAATACTAAAGATAATTTTCTCAGGGTCCTCACTTCTAGGATTATCAGAGGTAACTATCGTGTAATCGGCCAATCTGTAGGCTATCTTCCCCATAATTGGTCTTTTATAGGGGTCTCTGTCACCTCCAC
>CAYRAK010000024.1:0-15743 GCA_964422215.1 uncultured Clostridia bacterium
ATAGATATCTTTTACATCTACCTAAAGCAAGTTTAAAAGGTGCATCCTCATCAAAGGCCCACTTTGCTCACACAAAATACCTTTTTTCTTTTTAACTTAAATGGGGAATTGACGTTAAGATGCTTATTTTATATAGAATCAAGAGAGGATGCAGTATTCCTAAGGAAAGAAAAAGTGTCCAAGCTTCATGATAGGGAAACATTGACTTTCGATAAAAAATGATATACTTATTAGAAACGGAGACAGAGATAGAAACTTAGAGGTTTAATTTACTTATTTTTAAACCTTGTTTTTCACAAATATTAACTGACGAAATTTAATAAAAAAAGGTGCGCCTGTAGCTCAATTGGATAGAGCAGCGGACTTCGGATCCGCGGGTTGGGGGTTCGAGTCCCTCCAGGCGTGCCAAGGTGGTCTTGATGAGAAAGCAACGGAGGTATTATTATGGGTACTTTTGAAGAACTTGGAAAAAAGTTAGATAAACTGACGGAGCAGCTTAAGGTAACTGCCCAAACAGGAATAGAGAAAACTGCTAGCGAAGCTAAAGATTGGAAACGATATCTTGATGAATTAGCAGAAAAGATTAAGAAAACTACTCAGGAAGGTCTTGAAAAGTTTACAACTGAAACTAAAGAATTTGGCCAAATAACTAAACTAAGGTCTCAACTCCGGGAAAATAAGAAAAAAATGGAAGAAAAACTCAAACAAATGGGAGAGCTCTCGTATAAGTTAAAAGTTCACGAAAAAATAGATGAAAAGGAACTTAAAAGATTAGCTGAGGAAATTTTTGAACTGGAAAAGCAGATAAGTGAGAGAGAAAAACAGATAGAAAAGTTAAAATCCAGTTAAATGTGAATGTTGATACATCTTTAATGGAAAATCATCTAAAGGCAACTTTGTATACAGATGGAGCTTCTCTGGGTAATCCAGGAAGAGCAGGAATTTCCTTTATTTTATACACTTTAGAGCGTGATTTGATAAAAAAGGGTAGTCAATTTATTGGTTGGACTACCAACAATGTAGCTGAGTATATTGCTTTAATTTATGGAATGCAGGAAGCTTTAGGACTTGGCATTAAAGAGCTTATCTGTTATAGTGATAGTGAACTTTTAATACGCCAATTAAAAGGCCATTATAAAGTTCGAAGTGAACAACTTTTGCTGTTTTACAACTTGGTTAAGCATTTGGAGAGTCTGTTTACTACAGTTAAGTTTTGCCATATTCGCAGAGATGATAATGTAGAAGCTGATAAGATGGCTAAGGAAGCTGCTAAAGGGGGATGAGAGGATGGGTGGCTACGGGGGAGAAGTCCCCTGAGGAAAGTCCGGGCACCACTAAGTGACACTGGGTAACTCCCAGAGGGGGTGACCCCTGGAAAGTGCCACAGAAACCATACCGCCTGATGGGTAAGACCATCAGGTAAGGGTGAAATGGTGGGGTAAGAGCCTACCAACAGGGGAGTGATCCCCTGGTTGGGTAAACCCTGTCTGGTGCAAGGCCAAATAGGAGGTTTTGACCTCGGGTAGGCCGCTTGAGGTCCAGGGTAACCTGGATCCTAGATAAATGGCCACCACCAAAGAAGGAAAAACCTTCTTTGGCAACAGAACCCGGCTTACACTCCTCTCATCCCCTTCATATTTGAAACAGACGGAAAACATGGGAAAGGAGTAGTTAAATGAAAAGATGGCTAAAAATTATTGGAGGTGCGGTAGCCACCGCAGTAGGAATATGGTTGATAGTGATTTTTGCAGTGGAGGTCTTGAGGTTTCTTCAAGGGATTGTAGGAATAGCTGCTGCAGGAATTGGTTTGGTAATACTCGCAATAGGAATTAGCGAGTTAAAAGAGTAATGTATAACTAATTTCACGTCGATAATGTAATAAGTTTAACTTTAGAAAAGGAGGTTTTATAAATGGCTCATAAAAAAGGTCAGGGTCATTCCTCTAATGGTCGAGATAGTGCATCAAAGAGATTAGGAGTGAAAGCTTTTGGGGGAGAATTTGTAAAAGCAGGGAGCATTTTGGTTCGTCAACGGGGTACTAAGTTTCATCCAGGAGTCAATGTGGGGGTGGGAAGAGATTATACTCTTTTTTCAAAGGTTGATGGGTATGTACAGTTTAGTTCTAATAGAAAGGTGAACGTAATACCTACATAAGGAGGCAAGGGTTGAAAAAAAGGTTATTTACACCTGGTCCCACTCCTCTTCCAGAAGAGGTTAAATTATCTCAGGCAAAGGACATTATACATCATAGAACTTTAGAGTTTTCTCAAGTTTTTAAGGAAGTTTGTGAAGATCTTCGGTACATATTCCAGACTAAAAATGATGTTTTAGTTTTTGCAGCATCTGGCACCGGAGCAATGGAAGCTGTGGTAGTTAATCTTTTATCTCCTGGAGATACCGTTCTTGTGGTAAGAGGAGGTAAATTTGGAGAAAGATGGGAAGAGATTAGTAAGACTTTTGGATTAAATTTTATTCCTATAGATGTAAAATGGGGTAAATCTGTTGATCCGACTTTAATAGAGGAGAAGTTAAAAGAAAATAGGGATATTAAGGCTGTTTTTACTCAACTGGTGGAAACAAGTACCGGAGTTATAAATGATATTGAAAGGATAGGAAAGATAGTAAGCAAAACATCTAGTGTGTTAGTGGTTGATGCAATAAGTGGATTGGTGGCAGAACCTCTTTATATGGATGATTGGAAAATTGATGTAGTTGTGGCTGGTTCTCAAAAAGGCATTATGTTGCCTCCCGGTCTCTCATTTGTAGCTCTTTCTGAAAAAGCTTGGAAAATGGTAGAAAAGTCAACTTTTCCAAAGTATTACTGGGACTTTAAAAAAGCAAAAGATTCTCTTACAAAAGGACAAACACCTTATACTCCTGCTATTTCGCTTATCTGTGCTCTGAAAGAGTCTCTAAGATTAATTAAAAAAGAAGGTTTGGATAAAATTATAGAGCGCCACTGTCTCCTTGCGGAGGCTACCAGAAGAGCAGTTTCCTCTTTAGGACTTGAAATTTTTGCAGATCCACCTTCTAATGTAGTGACTGCCATTTTGGTTCCTGAAGGAATTGACGAGAAAGAGCTTAGAAGAAAAATGAGAGAGAATTACGGAGTGATAGTAGCTGGAGGTCAGGGCAAACTTTCAGGTAAAATAATAAGAATTGCTCATCTTGGCTGGATGGATAAACTAGACATAATTGGAGTGATTTCTGCTCTTGAGATGGCTTTGACAGAGTTAGGATATGAAATTGAGTTAGGTAAGGGAGTGAAAGCTGCAGAGGAGGTACTAACGGAGAAAATGCAGGAGGTGGTAGGATAATTTTTAAGCTTTTATAAGGAGGAAGAATTGAAAATTTTGGTAACTGACCACCTTTCTTCACAGGGACTTATTAAATTGAAAGAGGAAGGTTTTCAGGTAACAGAAAAGACTGGTTTGAGTGAAGATGAGCTTATTAAAATTATTCCAGGCTATGTTGCTCTTATTATTCGAAGTGAAACCAAAGTAACCGAGAGGGTGATCAATGCAGCCTCTGACCTTAAAATAATTGGAAGAGCAGGAACTGGCTTGGACAATGTAGATGTGGATGCTGCTACCAGAAAGGGAATAATAGTTATGAATACTCCAGAAGCTAATACAATCTCAGCTGCAGAGCACACTATTTCTATGCTTTTAAGTCTTTCCCGAAATATTCCTCAGGCTAACTACTCTTTAAAAAAAGGGGAGTGGAACAGAAAAAAATTTATTGGAACTGAAGTTTATGGGAAGATTTTAGGAATTATTGGTCTTGGGAGAATAGGGAGTGAAGTGGCAAAAAGAGCTCAAGGTTTAGGAATGAAAGTTATGGCTTATGATCCTTTTGTGAGTAGAAGCAGAGCAGAAGAGTTAGGTGTGGCACTTTGTGAGTTTGATGAATTGCTCAGTAAAGCAGATTATCTTACTATTCATACTCCTTTAACTGAAAATACAAAAGGTCTTATAGGTGAAAGAGAATTTTCGTTAATGAAAGAAGGTGCTCGGATAATTAATTGTGCTCGAGGAAAAATTATTGATGAGGATGCTCTTTATAAAGCGATAAAAAGCGGAAAAATAAAAGGAGCTGCGCTTGATGTTTTTGAAAAAGGTAAGCCTTTTGGTAGTCCTCTTTTAGAGCTTGATTCAGTAATAGTTACACCTCATCTTGGAGCATCCACAGAGGAAGCTCAGATGAGAGTAGCCTTAGAGATTGCCACTCAAGTTGCTGATGCTTTAAAGGGAAGAAGAATCGTGAATGCTGTTAACATTCCAAGTTTTCCTCCCTATCTGGAGAAAAAAATTGGAGGTTATCTTTCTCTTGCCGAGAAAACAGGAAGTTTAGGTGCACAGCTTATAAAAGGACATTTAAAAGAAGTACAAATAACCTATAAGGGAGATCTTTCCGAATTTGAGGTAAAGCCTCTAACAGTTGCGCTTATAAAAGGACTTTTAGGTTTTGTATTAAAAGAGAGTGTAAATTATGTTAATGCTCCGGTTTTAGCAAAGGAGAGAGGAATTAAGATTTCTGAGATAAAAACTACAGAAAAGGGAGAATACTCCAGTTTGATAAAAGCAGAACTATTTAGTGATACCCATCAACTTAAAATAGAAGGCACGATGCTAGAGGGAAAAATTCCCTATATAGTGAAAATAAATGAGTGCTCTTTGGAATTCATCCCTAAAGGTTATCTTCTTATCTGCACCAGTATGGACAAACCTGGAGTAGTTGGTAAGATTGCAAGTGTTCTGGGAGAATATGGGATTAATATTGCCGAACTTCGTATGGGTAGGGCTCCGTCAAGAAAAGAAAATGTGTCTGTTTATACTCTGGATACTTCTCCCTCTCTCGAAGTTGTAGAGAGAATTCGCAGTATAAAAGAAATATTAGAGGTAAAGCTTGTTCATCTATAGAGAAAAATTTGAGGAAAATTAAAATGACTACAATAAACAAAATTAATTCCATAGATAAGGTTCCCCCTCAAAGCATGGAGGCAGAATGCTCCGTGCTTGGAGCTATGCTGCTGGAGAAAGAGACTATACCCAAGGTTATTGAAATAATAGATAGTCCAGATTTTTTTTATTCTGATGTTCATAAGATAATCTTTGAAGGCATTTTAAAATTATTTGATTCAAACAAACCGGTTGATTTAGTCACCTTGAGGGAGGAATTTCGAAAGCAGGGAAAGTTAGAGAAGATAGGAGGGTCCTCTTATCTTTTAAATTTGATTAACTCAGTGGTTACAACTGCCAATGTTGAATATTATGCCAATATTGTAAGGGAAAAGCATATTTTAAGAGAAATGCTTAAGGCGTCATCTGAGATAAGTAGACTTGTTTACGAGGATTCTCTTGATCTCGAAACTGTTTTAGACAAAGCTCAAAGCTTAATTTTTAACGTGACTCAAAAAAATGCTCGAACATCATTTTCTCATATTAAGGAGATTTTAACCAGAACTTTTGAACACATAGAAGCTGTTTATAAGAGAAAGGAACAGGTCACCGGAGTTCCAACTGGATTTGTCGAGCTTGATAGGTTAACTTCCGGATTTCAGCCTTCTGACCTTGTTGTTATTGCTGGAAGACCTTCCATGGGAAAAACTGCTTTTGCTCTTAATATTACTCAATATGCGGCAATTCATGCTAATATTCCTTCCGTAATATTTAGCTTGGAAAGCGCAAAAGAACAGCTTGTTGAGAGAATGCTTTGTGCGGAGGCAAGGGTTAACAGTCAAAAATTGCGGACAGGTTTTCTCTCTGAGGAGGATTGGTCGAATTTAACAGATGCTGCAAGTATTTTGGCCGAAGCTCCTATTTATATAGATGATACTCCAAATATCTCTGTTATGGAACTTAGAGCAAAGGCCAGAAGATTAAAAGCAGAAAAAGATATAAAGTTGGTGGTAATAGATTATCTTCAGCTTATGGCTGGGGATAAAAGAGTGGAAAATAGACAACAGCAAATATCTGAGATATCAAGAAGTTTAAAAGCACTGGCAAAGGAGCTTAATGTTCCAGTAGTAGCCATATCTCAGCTTTCAAGAGCAGTTGAACAACGAGAAAATAAAAGACCACGTCTTTCGGACTTAAGAGAATCAGGTGCTATCGAGCAGGATGCAGATTTAGTTATATCTCTTTACAGGGAATATTACTACTCACATCGCCCTGAGGATGAGGGAATAGCTGAGGTCATTATTAATAAGCAACGTCGAGGTCCAGTAGATAGTATAAAATTAACCTTTATAGATGAGTATACTCGCTTTGAAAACCCAGAATTTAGAAGAACAGAAAAGGGAGATTGAAAGTGAGCAATATTGTAGTTGTTGGAACCCAATGGGGAGATGAAGGTAAGGGAAGAGTGATTGACCTTCTTGCAAGGAAGGTTCATGCAGTAGTGAGATATCAAGGTGGAAGTAATGCAGGTCATACTGTGATAGTAGATGGAGAGAAGTTCGTTTTTCATCATATACCCTCTGGAATTCTGTATCCAGAAAAAATAAGTATCATTGCAAATGGAGTAGTTATTGATCCTGAAAAACTTTTAGAGGAAATAAGCGATCTGGAAAAAAGAGGCGTAAGTACAAAAAATCTTTGTATTTCTGCTAAAGCTCATGTTGTTATGCCTTATCATAAGGAAGTTGAGGTGTGGGAGGAAAAACAACGGGGGAAATTAAAAATTGGAACGACTAAAAGAGGTATAGGACCTGCATATTCTGATAAGGTGGCAAGAAGAGGAATAAGGATGGAAAGTCTTTTGAATAAGGATCTTTTGAAAGAAAGATTATCTTTTAACCTAAAAGTGTATAAGCATCTTTATGGTCTTGAGTATTCGGAAGAGGAGCTCCTGGACAGGTTTCTTGAGTATGGAGACAAACTTAAAAAATACATAACTAATACCTCTTTGCTTATTCATAATCTTATGAAAGAAGGGAAAGATATTCTATTTGAAGGAGCGCAAGGGACTCTCCTTGATATTGATCATGGCACTTATCCTTATGTTACCTCCTCTAACTGCACTGCAGGAGGCGTATGCACAGGAGCAGGAATTGGACCTCGAGATATCTCTAAAGTTATAGGAGTAGCTAAAGCGTATACTACTCGTGTAGGTGCAGGTCCTTTCCCAACCGAAGTAAAAGGGAAAATAGGTCGACTTCTTCAAGAAAGAGGAAACGAATACGGTGCTACAACTGGAAGACCACGCAGATGCGGGTGGTTTGATGGAGTTGCTCTAAGGTACGCTGCTCGAGTGAACAGTTTAGATGAGCTTATTATAACAAAATTAGACATACTAGATCCTCTAGATAAGGTTAAAATATGTGTGGCATATAGATTTAGAGGTAAGGTAATTTATGATTTTCCTGACGAATTTACCTTATGGGAAGAGTGTGAGCCAATTTATGAAGAAATGAATGGATGGATGGAAAGCACATCTAAAGTTACCTGTTATGAGGATTTACCTCAAGCTGCTAAGGATTATCTAAAGAAAATCGAAGAAATTGGTGGAGTGCCTATCCGTCTACTTTCTGTGGGTCCGCAAAGAGAGGAGATGTTTACAACTCCGTAGATTTTTCACTTCTCCACCTTGACTATAGATATATAAGTATTATAAATAAAAGTGAGTTTAATCCCATCGGAGGAGTTATAATGTTCAATAGATTTACCGAAAGAGCAAGGCGGGTGATTCTATTAGCCCGAGAAGAGGCTAAGCGTTTAGACCACGATTATCTTGGTACAGAGCACCTCCTCCTTGGATTAATTAGAGAAAAAGAAGGTGTTGCAGCTTTAGCTTTACAGAATTTAGGAATTAATCTTGAACAAGTTCGCCAAGAAGTAGAGAAGGCAGTTGGAAAAGGTGGAGGTTTTCTGTTTTTAGGTCAAATTCCTTTTACTCCAAGAGCAAAAAAGGTGTTAGAATTAGCAGTAAATGAGGCCCGCAATTTGGGTCATAACTATATAGGTACAGAGCACCTCCTCCTTGGATTAATTAGAGAGGGAGAAGGTGTTGCAGCGCAAGTTTTAACAAATCTTGGTGCTGATCTTGAAAAGGTGAGAGAAGAGGTAATTTCACTTTTAGGTGAGAGAACCTCCTCTGTTGAAGCAGCTCCTCAGCCAACCAATACCCCAACTTTAGACCGATATGGTAGAGATCTCACAGAACTTGCACGCAATGGTGAACTTGATCCTGTTATAGGCAGAGAGAAAGAAATTGAGAGAGTGATTCAGATTTTAGCTCGCCGCACGAAAAACAATCCAGTTCTTATTGGAGAAGCAGGTGTTGGAAAGACAGCAATTGTTGAAGGTATTGCCCAAAGAATAGTGGAAGGTTCACTTCCTGAGCCTCTTTTAAATAAAAGATTAGTGACTATTGAGTTAGGATCAATTGTTGCAGGAACTAAGTACAGGGGAGAGTTTGAGAAGAGAATGGAGAAAATTCTCAATGAGATTCGAAAGGCAAGGAACATAATCTTGTTTATTGATGAGATTCATACTCTTGTAGGAGCAGGGGCTGCGGAGGGAGCAATAGACGCTTCTAACATATTAAAACCTGCTCTTGCCAGAGGAGAAATCCAATGTATAGGAGCTACCACTCTTGATGAATACAGGAAGTATATTGAGCGAGATGAGGCTCTTGAAAGAAGGTTCCAGACTGTGATGGTAAATGAACCTACAGTAGAGGAAACAATTGAAATTTTAAAAGGTTTAAGAGATCGGTATGAAGCTTTTCATCGGGTAAAGATTACTGATGAAGCTCTTGTGGCAGCAGCAAAGCTTTCTCACAGATATATCCAAGGTCGGTATCTACCAGATAAGGCAATTGATGTTATGGATGAGGCTGCAGCAAGAGTAAGATTACAAAGTAGTGTAAGGCCAAAGAAGTTAAAAAGTGTGGAAATTGAATTAGAGCAGATTAAGAAAGAAAAAGAGGCAGCTATAAGAGCTCAGGAATTTGAAAAAGCAGCTAGATTAAGGGATAAAGAAAAGGGGCTAAGACAGCTTCTTATGCAGGAAAAAACTCAATGGGAGGCTGAGAGAGGCAAAAAAGTTGAAGAGGAAGTTGTGGATGTGGAGGATATTGCCTACATTGTATCAAGCTGGACTAATATCCCTGTTCGTGATTTAACAGAGGAAGAATCTCAAAGACTTCTTAGGATGGAAGAGGCTATACATAAGCGTATGGTTGGTCAGGAGGAGGCTATAAGAGCAGTTTGTCAATCTATAAGACGTGCTCGCGCAGGAGTAAAGAATATCAAACGTCCCATTGGGTGTTTTATGTTCCTTGGTCCAACTGGTGTGGGAAAAACCGAATTGGCACGGAGTCTTGCTGAATTTCTATTTGGTGATGAAGAAGCAATGATTCGTCTTGATATGTCAGAATATATGGAAAAATTTACTGTTTCAAGACTTACTGGTGCTCCTCCTGGATATGTCGGATACGAAGAGGGAGGAGAGCTTACTGAAAAGGTGAGACGCAAGCCTTATTCGGTGGTTCTCCTGGATGAGATTGAAAAAGCTCATCCGGATGTTTTCAATATACTCTTACAAATTATGGAGGATGGTAGGTTATCCGATAATTTGGGACACACCGTTGATTTCCGCAATACTGTTTTAATTATGACCTCTAACTTAGGTGCTGAGCAAATAAAGAGAGATTCTGCTGTAGGTTTCCGCTCCAGTGATGAGGGTGGTATGGATTATGAGGAAATGAAGAATCGTGTTCTTTCAGAGCTAAAGCGTCACTTTAGACCAGAATTTTTAAACAGGTTAGATGAGATAATAGTCTTTCATGCCTTATCCAGAGATGATATAAAGAAGATTGTTGATCTTATGCTTAATGAAGAAAAGAAATTATTAGAGGAAAAAGCTATAAAACTTGAGGTAACCCCTGAAGCTAAAGAAATTATAGCACAAGAAGGTTACGACCCTGATTTTGGTGCTCGTCCCTTGAGAAGAGCTATTCAAAGATTAATTGAGAATCCTTTGTCTGAAGAGATCTTACGAGGTAAATTTCAAGAGGGAGATACAGTAATAGTTGATGTCGAAGACGGCCAGATAACTTTTATTAAAAAAAGCAAGGATAAAGCTAAAGTCGGTAGTAACGGATAAAAGTTTGTAATGATGAAGATGAATACTCTGACCCCCTCCTTTCGAGAGGAGGGGGTTTTTATTGGATACATTGTAAAAATTTTAACTTTCCTTACGACTTTTTTTTCTTTGGTATTCTTTTCTTCCTTTTCTTACTCTGCTATAGTTCAGATTAAATTTCGAGGCACCCATTATGTAAAAGAAAGTGATATCAGAAAGGTAATTTCTATAAAACCTGGAGATGTTTTAAATGAGGATAAAATAAGAGAAGATTTACAAGCTATATATGATATGGGATACTTTTTAACAGTTAGAGCACTAAAGGAAGATACAGAAAAAGGAACTGTTCTTATCTATCAAGTTGAGGAAAATCCTGTAGTAACGGGGATAAAATTTGTTGGAGTTTCTTCTTCTGAGGTAAAGAGGTTAAAAGAAATTGTAAGTTTAGAGATAAAAAAACCCTGGAATTTCAAAAAAGCTCAGGAAAGCAAGGAAAAGATATTAGAGTATTTGAAAAAAAAGGGATATACTCAAGCAAAAGTGAATTTCTCAACTCCACCTCTTAAAAAGGAAAGCTGTGTAGCAATTTTTAATGTTGAAAAAGGACAAAGAGCAAGAATTATGGAGGTTGAGATAATAGGGAATCAATTTTTCTCAGATTCTAAGCTTCGCTCTTTTATGCAAACAAGGTTTAAAAAATACCTCGACCCTCAAATTCTTGATAAGGATATGGATAAAATCATTCAAAAATACAAAGAACAAGGTTTTTATTTTGCACATTTTAAAGACTCTCCACAGTTTGAATTTTTCGAAAAATATAGAACAAGGTGGGTCAGAATATTTTTAAAAATTGAAGAAGGCAAAAGATATATCATGGGAGATATTAGAATAAAAGGGAATAAGGTTTTTTCTGATAAAGAACTTAAAGAGCAGTTTAGACCAGCAAAAGGAGAGATTTTTAATATAACAAAATTTAAAAAATCGATTCAAAGAATCAACAATCTTTATGGGAGCAAAGGATATCTTTTTGCAGTAGTTGAAAATAAACTTCATTTTAATCAAGAGAAAGATACAGTAAATGTTGTTTTATCGATTAAAGAAAATGGTCAAGTAAGAGTAGGAGATATAAAAGTAGAAGGAAATAAGACCACTAAATGGAGGGTTTTTAAGCATACCATCTTGCTTAAATATGGAGATGTTTTTGATGTTTCAAAGATACGAGAAAGTTGGAGAAGACTGTATAATTTGGGATTTTTTGAGACAGTGGAGATGGAACCTCTTTACACCTCTGATCCTTTAATTCTAGACTTGTTGATAAAGGTAAAAGAAAGGGAAAAAACAGGAAAGCTCCTTTTAGGGGCAAGTTACAATTCAAATTCTGGACTTGAGGGTTTTATTCAGCTGTCTAAAGATAACCTATGGGGTGAAGGGAAGGCTGTAAATATTGACTGGGAATTTGGGGAAAAAAGAAATAATTATCAGATCCAATACGTTGATAGGTGGTGGAAAGACACCTCTACTCGTCTGGAACTTAGTGTATACAATAAGGCATACCAATTTTATGACACTGAAGAAGGTTATATGAAAAAAAGATCAGGTGTTGAGCTTGTTTTAGGTCGTCCTTGGTTTAGTAATCTTAGTGTAACTTTAAGCTTAAAAACAGAGAAGACCGAAATAAGCTCTCTCGCAGATAGATCTCTTCCACCAGAGTTAGAAGAAGGGGAAAAGGCTTACCAGAGTCTCAAGCCTTCTTTGATTTGGGATTCTCGAGTACGGGATGAGGTTTTTAACAGCTACAAAGGTTTTTATGGAATAGTTTCGGTGACTAAAAGTGGAGGTTTTTTGGGGGGAGATGTGGACTTTACAAAGTTTTCGACTGAGTTAAGAGCTTATCTTCGCCAAGGAAATTTTTGGAGATTACCAATCTTAGCCTTAAGGATAAGATACAGATGGGGAGAGGATCTACCCTTAGATGAGGAATTTTACGTAGGAGGACAGGATACACTCAGGGGATACGAACAAAATGAATTCAGGAGTTCTCGAGTACTTTTAGGCTCCATGGAATTTAGAATGCCTTTAACTGAAAATTCTCTTGCCTATCTTTTTGCAGATGCGGGAAAGATCTGGGACAGCTCCTCTATGGATGAGTATAAAGTTGGATATGGGTTTGGTTTAAAGTTTAATCTTCCTATAGGTATTATAAGATTAGATTATGGTATTGGAGAAAATGAGGAGCCCCAAATTTACTTTGGGATGGGAGATGTTTTTTGACTGATTTTTATGATTGATGGAGGCTGAGCCAAAAACACTGATGTATATTACTTCTGGTTCTCTTAAAGGAAAAAAATTAAGAACTGTAAAAGGCTTCTTTACTCGTCCTCTTTTAACTAGAGTTAGAAAATCCTTATTTGACATATTAGGAGATACTATACAGGGAACAAGATTTTTAGATCTATACGCTGGTTCTGGAGCAGTTGGGATAGAAGCACTCTCAAGAGGAGCTAAAGAGGTTGTATTTGTAGAAGTGAATCCTAAATGTGTAAAGATCATCAAGGAAAATTTGATTAACTGTGGCGTTTTTTCTAGGGCAAAGATTTATCAAGAGGATGTTTTGCAAATTTTACCTTTTCTTTTGAAACAGCAGGATTTCTCCTTTATATTTGTTGGACCTCCTTACTTTAAAGGATTGCAGGATAAAACGATAGATATTATAGAAAAATGTAGAAGATGTTTAGCGGAATTGATTGTTCAACATTCTGCTAAAGAAAAGGTAAATTTTGAAAGAGAAACTATCCGCGTAGTAGAAAAGCGGAGATATGGAGATACCTGTTTAACATTTTTGATTAAAGAAAAACAGCAATGAAGAAAAAAAGTTTTCTTCTCTTATCTCACTGTCTTTTAAACCAACTTACAAGAGCTGGAGGAAGTTACACTGAAGGTGCAACAAAAAAGTTGCTTTCTCTTCTTTCCCAATATGATATACCGGTTTATCAACTTCCCTGTCCAGAATATATTTTTATGGGACCTCGAGAGAAAAGAACTCAAGATGCGTGGGAGAGGGTGAAAGGATTTAAAAATTTTTGCTCTGAACTTGCTGAAAAAGTGAAAGAAGAAATTTGGGATATTGTACATGATAAAAATTTAATCATGGTAGCAATATCTCGTTCTCCTTGCTGTTCAGCCAGTAAAGTTTACCGAGGAGATAGGATAATTGAAGGAAAGGGTCTGTGGGTTGAGGAGTTGGAAAAAAGATTTAAATTAAATATAATAGAGTTTGACTTTAAAAAAGTGGAAGAATCCTTAAAAAATATAAACGAATTTTTAAAGAAAAGGACTTTTTAGCATTGAGTTTAGAGGAGAAACTAAAGCTTCTACCTGATAAGCCCGGGGTTTACCTTTTAAAAGATAATAAAGGAAAGATTTTGTATGTAGGTAAAGCTCTTTCTCTGAAAAATAGAGTAAGATCCTACTTTCAAAAAGGAGAATTTTCACCTCGTATTGGTGCTCTTGTCTCTAAAATAAAAGATGTAGAATGGATTATTACTGAATCTGAAGCAGAAGCTTTTCTTCTCGAATCTAATTTAATAAAGTACCATCATCCTCGCTATAATATAAGATTTAGAGATGATAAATCCTATCCCTATATTAAGCTTTCAACCAATGAGGATTTTCCCCGTGTTTTTCTTACCCGGAATCCCAAAAAGGATAACTCTCAGTACTTTGGTCCTTATCCCAATGTAAAGGCTGCAAAAAAAACTTTAAGGTTAATTCATCGTTTTTTTCCTTTGCGTAGGTGCAGAGAATTTAGAAAACGCCTTTCCCCTTGTCTTAACTTCTATATTAAAGAGTGCAGTGGTCCATGCATTGGAAAGATAAGTAAAGAAGATTATGCCTCTTTAGTAAAAGAAGTTTCTTTGTTTCTTCAGGGACATTATAAAAGCTTGATTTCTGAGTTAAGAGAAAAAATGTTTAAAGCGGCAGATAATTTAGAGTTTGAGCGGGCAGCTAAGATAAGAGATGTAATTCAAGCTATTGAGAGGATGAGTCAAACACAGACAGTTACTTCCTTTCCAGGCGAAGATATGGATCTTATTGCGGTTGCAAGAGACGAAAAAAATGCCTGTGTATTAATTTTTGTAATTAGAGAGGGTAAAGTGGTGGATAAAAATGACTTTCTCCTTACTATAAGCCCTGAGGATAAGGAAGAGGATATTCTTGCCTCATTTATTAAGCAGTACTACGCAGGGACATCCTTTATCCCTTCACAGATAGTGATTCCAAAAGAAATTGCAGAAAAAGATAAGTTAAGCAACTGGTTTTTTCAGAAAATTGGCAAAAAGGTAAAATTTGTCTGCCCGAAGAGGGGAGACAAGGTGCAACTTTTAAATCTGGCAAAAGAAAATGCACAGCTTCTGCTAAAACAAAGCTATGATATTAAGAAAGATCAGGCTCTTTCTCAATTAAAGGAAATTCTTAAACTTCCTCAGCTTCCTCTAAGGATAGAAGGTATTGATATATCTAACATTAGTGGAGAGGAGGCGACAGGCTCTGTTGTTGTATTTGAAGGAGGGAAGGCTAATAAGTCAGAGTATAGAAAGTTTAAAATCAAGACAGTGAAAGGAATCGATGATTTTGCTATGCTTAGAGAAGTAACAAGACGTCGTTACAAAAGAGTGTTGGAGGAAGGCAAAGAACTTCCTCAACTTATTCTTATTGACGGAGGTAAAGGACAGGTGATGGCATGCCTCCAGGCACTAAGAGAACTTAACCTTGAGAATATTCCTCTTATAGGTCTTGCAAAAGAATTTGAACAGGTTTTTATTCCTGGAAAAAAAGCTCCTTTGGAAATACCTCTTGATTCGCCCGCATTGAGACTTTTGCAGCAAGTAAGAGACGAAGCTCATCGTTTTGCTCATTCTTATCATCGAAAAACTAGAGGAAAGGTTCTTAAAAAGTCTTGGCTGGATGAAATTCCAGGTGTAGGAGAGTATACAAAAAAGCTTCTTCTATCTCATTTTTCTTCATTCAACGAGTTTAAGTCAGCAAGTATAGAAAGACTTACTCAGATTCCTGGAATAGGAAAAAAGCGGGCAAGAAAAATAAAAGAATGGATAGAGAAACTACAATAAATTTAAAACAATGAATTATTACACCATAATTGAAAGAGAAGGAATATTTGTAGGAATTGTAAGTGAAGAGAAGGCTTTAAAGAAAATTTTGTTAGGTAGTAGTAAGAAAGAAGTACTTTCTGCATTGGGTAATAAAGGAAAAAGTAGTTTCTCCAGTAAATTGATCAATGAAATTAAAAAAGATTTACTTGCTTATCTTTCTGGAGATAAAATAGATTTTTCCCACTACGTTCTTCAGCTAAATTTCTCAGCTATAGGATACAAAGTTCTTACTGAAGTGAGAAAAATACCTTACGGAGAACTTAGAACTTACAAATGGATTGCTCACCGTGTTGGAATAAAAGGATACCGTGCAATAGGAAAAATTTTAAGTATAAATCCTTTTCCTATCATTATTCCCTGTCACCGAGTTATTTGCACAGATGGAAGTCTAGGAGGGTTTTCGGCAGGGTTAGATATTAAAAGAAGACTTCTAAATATAGAAGGAATTAAAGTTTAATCTCTTGTCTCAAAGTTTAAAGCT
>CAYRAK010000025.1:0-15739 GCA_964422215.1 uncultured Clostridia bacterium
AAAAAATAAAAAAACTTAGAGATTCAAAAATTCTAAAAAATTTCCTTGAAGAAAATCCTATATGGGAGAAAAAGAACCTCTCTCCTCTTTTAGAAAAGATAAAAGAAGAGGGGATCGAGGTTACAGAAGATCTTTTAAAACGGGTTCTCCGAGAGGAAGATGAAAATAAGGAAAATGATATATTAAATGATTATCAACTTATGCAAGTTATAGATTTTCTAAGATCTGTTCGTATAATAAGCGCTGGTTCAAAAAGACCTTTAAAACAGATAACACAGTAAATAAAAAATGTTAAATAAAATATTGAAAATTTTCTTAACTATTTTAGGTATTATTATTTTTGTTTTAGCTTTTACTGTTTTTCTCCAATACAAAAAACTCGAGTATTACGAGACATTTTACAGTGTTGATGAGCAATTACAAACAGAGATGGAAAAGCTTGGACTTCCTATTTTGGAAAAAAGAGTCAAAAAGGAGGGTTTTCCCTCTCGGAAGGTGGCTGAGATTAAAGTTAGGATTCCTCTAGACTATCCTTTGGATGGACTTATCGACAGAATGAAAGAAAGGTTCGCAAATTGTGGAATCCAAGTATTAAAATTACAAGAGCAAAATCTAAAAGATGTCTATCAAATTAAGGCAACTTTAGGTTTTAGGAAAATAACAACTCATCATTTAAACCTCTTTCTTAAAAAGGCAAAAGTTGCTCTCCTCATAGACGATTTTGGCTACGAGAATAAAGATGCCCTCTTAAGAACTTTTTTTAGAAGTTGGAATATACCTTTTACAATTTCTATCATTCCAGGAACACCATTTGCGGAAGAGATAGCAAAACAAGCTCATAGTGCGGGAAAACAGGTTTTAGTTCATATGCCAATGCAACCTAAAGGAGCTTTTAACAATCAGTATAAATGGATTATTTTAGATGGAACCCCAAAAGAGAAAATCCAGGAAATTGTCCGTGAAGCTATTAAAAGTATCCCTTATGCAGAGGGATTAAATAATCACATGGGCTCCCTTGTCACAACAAAAGAAAACATAATGAAGCCTTTACTGGAGATATTAAAAGAGGAGGGTATGTTTTTTGTGGACAGTAGAACTTCCTCGCAATCTATAGCCTATTCTCTTGCAAAAAAACTTGGAGTAAAATCTACCTTTAACTCCGTTTTTTTAGATAATCAAAAACACGAAACTTATATTGAAAAACAATTTGAAAAGCTCATTTTAACCGCAATGAAAAAGGGAGAAGCCTTAGGACTTGCCCATGCCAACCTTATTGTAGCTTCTACTTTAATGAAACTAACTAAGAGATGTGATAACAGAAAAATAAATTTTGTTTTTGCCTCAGAAATAGCAAATTAAGGAGGAACAGATGAGAGTTATTAAAATTATTAAAGCTTTTATCATTGTTCTTTTAATACTTGTAGGATCACCTGTTGGTTTTGGACAGGATAGGATTAATCTTGTTGATATACCAACAGCTGACACTTTAATGAAAGGTCGCTATTTTTTAACCTTTCGTTTCTATCAAGAAGGCGGGCTTTTAGTCCGTGGCTTTGCCGGGCTCACAGATAGACTAACAGTAGGTGCCTCCTATGGAGGTGTGAATGTAGTTGGAACAGGAGCGATAGAAGGAAATCCTGAGCCAGCTTTTTCTTTGAAATATAAATTAGGAGAAGAAGGAGAAAATCTTCCCTTTGCCTTATCCTTTGGGTATGATGGCCAAGGATATGGTAAATATTACAAAAAAGGAGATAAATTACAAGGAAAGGAACTTACAGAAAGTTTTTATCAAATAGACTCTAAAGGGTTTTATCTTGCTGCTAGCAAAGAATTAAAAAATCTACATGCAACTGTCCATGGAGGAATTAACTATTCTCTGAAGGATCATCCCGCAAAACCGGGCATTTCCTTCTTTCTCGGGACAAGATTTGAAGCAACTCCAAAGTTAATCTTGAAATTAGAATACAACAATGGGTTTTATAAAGAAATAAAGTGGGAAGATGTTCTTAAAGATGCATCTGATTTAGAAGGAAATCTGCGTAAAGCGGGGGGAGAGATTAATCTCGGAGTTCAAATTAAATATACAGAAGGACTCTCCCTTGAACTTGCTTTTAAAGACCTTTCTAACAGATACACAGAAAGCGGCAATAGAGTATTCCAAATTACCTATTCAGGAGGATTTTAGGTTTATGGATCAAAGAGATGGCTATAGCCTTGATTTTGAAAAACCAATAATTCAGCTAGAACGTAAAATACAGGAACTTAAGAGTTTAACTGATAAAGAGGGTATAGATTTTAGTGAAGAAATTGAACGATTAAAAAATCGTCTCAGACAGTTAGAAGAGGAGACTTTTTTGAATTTAACTCCCTGGCAAAGAACTCAACTGGCAAGGCATCCTAAAAGACCAAAAACACTAAAATTGGTTGAGCTTATATTTGATGACTGGATACAACTTCATGGAGATAGGTTATACGGCGATGATCAAGCCATAGTTGTAGGACTTGGTAAGATAAATGACCAAAGACTTGCTTTTATTGGACATCAAAAAGGAGAATCCGTAAAAGAAAATCTTTCTAGAAATTTTGGTATGGCTCACCCTGAAGGTTATAGAAAGGCTCATCGTATTATGAGTATTGCTGAAAAATTTGGTTTGCCTATTGTAAGTTTTATAGACACTCCAGGTGCATATCCAGGGATAGAGGCTGAACAGAGAGGTCAAGCTCAAGCTATTGCTGCCAACCTTGAAAAAATGTCCAAGCTGAAGGTGCCCATAATTGTCATTATAATTGGTGAGGGAGGAAGTGGAGGTGCTCTTGGAATCGGAGTTGGCAACAAGGTATTTATGTTGGAAAATGCTATATATTCAGTGATCTCTCCTGAAGGGTGTGCTGCTATACTATGGAAGAATCAAATTAAAGTAGAAGAAGCGGCTAATGCTTTAAAATTAACTGCCCAGGATCTTTTAAAACTTGGGGTCATAGATGGAATTATTCCTGAACCAAGAGGAGGGGCTCACAGAAACATTGAGGAAACTGCAAACAACATAAAAAAGGTCATCTTAAATGAAATAGAAGCTTTAAAAGCAATGTCTCCAGAGGAACTCGTGATACAAAGAAAAACCAAATACCGAAAGATGGGAAAATTTAGGAGTGAGAAAAATGTCTAGAGATTACAAGGCTGAGCAGATAAAAATTTTAAAGGATCTTGAGGCTGTACGGAGAAGGCCGGGGATGTATATTGGGGATACAGGTCCTCGAGGACTTCATCACTTGGTAAATGAGGTACTCGACAACTCAATTGATGAGGTTTTATCAGGATACTGTAGTAATATTAAAATCATTATCAATTCAGACGGCAGTATAACAGTAAGTGATAATGGAAGGGGGATTCCTGTAGATGAACATCCCGAGTACAAAAAATCGGCTTTGGAACTGGTAATGACTATGCTTCATGCTGGGGGTAAATTTGATAATAAAATCTACCGTGTAGCTGGAGGATTACATGGAGTGGGAATATCTGTAGTAAATGCTCTATCAGTTTCTCTTGAAGCAATAATTACAAGAGACAACAAAATATGGAGACAGATATACAGTAGAGGAAAACCTTTAGGGCCCGTGGAGGTGATAGGAGAGGCGAATAAAGAAGAAAGTGGAACTAAAATTACCTTTACCCCCGATCCGGAAATTTTTGAATCTATAGAATTTGATTATGAGAGAATTGCTAGGAGAGCAAGAGAACTTGCCTTTTTAAATCCAAATGTAACAATTGAGATTGAAGATAAAAGAACAGGGAAAAAAGAAATATTTAAATATGAAGGAGGAATAAAAGAATTTGTTAAACATCTTAATCGAAGTAGAGAAGTACTTTTTCCTGAACCTCTTTATATCGAAGGAGAAAGAGGTGATGTAATAGTAGAGGTTGCTATTCAGTATAACAAAGGCTTTATTGAAGATATATTTGCTTTTGTTAACAATATTAATACAAGAGAAGGTGGAACTCATCTTTCAGGTTTTAAAGCGGCTCTCACAAGAGCTATAAATGATTATGCAAAAAAGGAACAAAATAAAGAAATAAATTTTTTAGGTGAGGATGTAAGAGAGGGACTAACTGCAATAATAAATTTAAAGCTTCCCAATCCTCAATTTGAAGGACAGACTAAAACAAGACTAGGTAATAGTGAAATTAGGGGTATAGTAGACTCAATAGTATATGAGAGCCTTACTCGTTATTTCGAAGAAAATCCTTCTATTGCAAAACTTATCCTACAAAAAGCAATATCTGCTTCTCGGGCGCGTCAGGCAGCTAAAAAAGCAAGAGAACTTGCTCGAAAAAGAGAAAGTCTGGGGGATGGAACTCTTCCAGGAAAACTTGCAGCCTGCTCCAATAACAACCCAGAGAAAAATGAGCTTTTTATAGTTGAAGGAGAGTCTGCAGGGGGTTCAGCTAAACAAGGAAGAGATAGAAGATTTCAAGCTATACTTCCCATCAAGGGTAAGATAATTAATGTAGAAAAATCTCACATAATTAAGGTATTAAGTAATGAGGAAATTAAATCAATAATTGCTGCAATTGGTACAGGCGTAAGAGAAGAGTTTGATATATCTAAGCTAAGATACCACAAGATTGTTCTAATGAGTGATGCAGATGTAGATGGGGCTCATATAAGGACACTTCTTTTAACTTTCTTTTATCGATATATGCAAGACCTAATCAGGGAAGGTCACGTATATATTGCTCAGCCTCCTCTCTATAGAGTAAGAAATAAAAATAAAGAATATTTTCTTTACAGTGATGCAGAATTTAATAAGTTAACGGAAGAGTTGAAAGGGGAGAAGATAGAAGTACAAAGGTATAAAGGTTTAGGGGAGATGAATCCAGATCAACTGTGGCAGGCAACGATGAATCCTGAAACAAGAACCTTGTATAAAGTTACCATTGAGGATGCGGTAGAGGCTGATGAACTTTTTTCTATTCTAATGGGTGAAGATGTAGAACCTCGAAGAAAATTTATTGAAGAGCATGCAAGTGAGGTAACGGAACTGGATATATAAGGGGGATAGAAAATGGCTACACAGGAGAAAATTAACCTGCTTTTAATTGAAGATGAAATGAGAAAATCCTACCTCAGTTACGCTATGAGCGTAATTGTGGGTAGAGCCTTGCCTGATGTGAGGGATGGATTAAAACCTGTTCAAAGGCGAATTCTTTACGCTATGCAAGAGCTTGGTCTTTTTCCAAACAGACCCTACCGTAAATCAGCAAGAGTAACAGGTGAGGTTTTAGGAAAATATCATCCTCATGGGGATGTTGCTGTGTATGATGCTCTTGTAAGAATGGCTCAGGATTTTTCCCTTAGACATCCTTTGATTGATGGTCAGGGTAACTTCGGATCTATAGATGGTGACCCACCTGCAGCAATGAGATACACAGAGGTAAGACTTGCTCCTATAAGTCAAGAACTTTTACAGGATTTAGATAAAAATACTGTAGATTTTGTGCCCAACTTTGATAATAGTCTTCGGGAGCCTGTTGTACTTCCCGCTGGATTTCCCAATCTCCTTCTCAACGGTGCATCAGGTATAGCAGTAGGAATGGCAACTAATATACCTCCTCACAACCTGGCAGAACTTATAGACGCCTGTGTAGCCATGATAGAGAATCCTCAGATAACTACCGATGAACTTATGAAATTTGTGAAAGGCCCTGATTTTCCAACCGGAGGGATTATTCTTCAGAGCAGAGGTTTAAAAAAAGCTTACAGAGAAGGAAAAGGTAAGATAATTCTTAGAGGAAAGGCAATTGTAGAAGAGGAGGATGGAAAAGAGAGAATAATTATTCAAGAGATACCTTATCAGGTAAATAAAACCAAGTTAATTGAAAAAATTGCTGAGCTTGCCCAAGAGGAGAAAATAAGAGGAATAAAAAGTATAAGAGATGAGTCAGATAAGGGAGGGATTCGTATTGTTATTGATATTTCACGGGCAGCTTCTTCAAAAGTTATTCTTAATCAACTTTATAAACATACTCCGCTACAGATAAGTTTTGGTATAATTCTTCTTGCTCTTGTCAATGGAAAACCCGAACAATTAAGTCTTTATAAAGCAATAAGGTACTATTTAGATCACCGTCGAGAGGTAATTGTTCGCCGTACCAGATATCTTTTGGATAAAGAAGAGAAAAAAGCTCATATACTTGAGGGATTAAAAATAGCCTTAAGTAGAGTTGATGAGGTTATTAGAATAATTAGAGCCTCATCTAACACTCAAGAAGCCAAACAGAAGCTGATAACTTCCTTAAGTTTGAGCGAAGTTCAGGCAGATTCTATTTTGAACATGAGATTACAAAGGCTCACTGCTCTTGAAAGGGAAAAAATAGATGAGGATTATAAGGAGTCCTTGAAGAATATAGAGGAACTTAAATCTATCCTAGCAAGTGATTTTAAACAATGGCAGATAATTAAGGAAGAACTTATAAGAATAAAGGAAAAATATGCTACTCCTCGCAAAACTTTAATTGAAAGAGGCAGATCCGAAGAGGTGGAACTTAAGCCAGAGGATCTTATTAAAAAAGAAGATATTCTTGTAACTGTCACCTTGAAAGGATACATAAAATATACTCCCCTAAGAGCTTATAAAAGACAAAAAAGAGGAGGAAAGGGAATAAGTGGTATATATTTAGATAAAGGAGATTTGGTTCAGGATCTTTTTTTGTGCAATACTCACTCTACTCTTCTTTTTTTCACTAATTCCGGAAAAGTCCACTCTATAAAAGCTTATGAGATTCCCCATAAAAAAAGAGCAGGTCGAGGAAGAGCGATAGTAAACTTTTTAAGTCTCACAAATGAAGAAAAAATTGCAACCATTATTCCAATTGATGAATTTTCTCCTCAGAAGTTCCTTCTGATGGCAACAAAGAGAGGAATGATTAAAAAAACTTCTATGAGTGAGTATTCTAATCTTCAAAGAGGAGGTATAAGGGCCATAAATCTAAAAGAAGAAGACGAACTTGTTAAAGTTCTGGTAAGTTCCGGAGAGAATGAGGTTATTTTGTCCACTCAAAAAGGAATGGCCATTCGCTTTTCTGAGAAGGATATTCCCACTACGGGAAGAGTATCTATGGGGGTGAAAGGAATTTCACTTCGTGATGAAGATAAAGTAGTAGATGCAAGCTTGGTTGAAGAAAAGGAAGAAGATCTTCTTACTATTACTACAAAGGGTTATGGAAAGCGCACTCCTGTGTCAGAGTATCGCAGAATAAAAAGAGGAGGTAAGGGAGTCAAAAATATTCGCCTTCATCCAAAACTTGGAGAGGTAATATGTATTAAAAAAGTCAAAGAAGAAGATGAAATTCTTATAATAACCAGAAAAGGAAAAAGCATTAGACTTTGGGTAAAGAATATACGCAGGACAGGGCGTCTTGCAATGGGTACCCGTATTATCCGGGTAGCTGAAGATGATGAGGTGATTGCTGTCACATGAGAAAAGTAGCTTTCCTATATCCAGGACAAGGTTCTCAAAAGGTAGGGATGGGTAAGTCCTTTTTGGAAAATTATTCACTTGCAAGAAATATTTTCCAAGAAGCAAACGAGATCCTCGGCTTTAACCTTGAAAAGATTTGTCTAGAAGGACCAGAAGAAGAGCTTGTTAAAACTTCTAATCTGCAACCCGCCCTTCTTACAGTAAGTTGGATTGCAACCTGTTTTTTAAAAGAAAAAGGCGTCTTTCCTCAAGCAGTTGCAGGACACAGTCTTGGTGAGTATAGCGCAATTTTAGCCGCAGGTGTAGTGGATTTTAAAACGGCATTAAGGATTGTAAAAGAAAGAGCAAGGGTTATGCATGAGGAGACTAGAAAGAATGAAGGTGGGATGGCAGCAGTAATTGGTTTTGATAAAGAGAATATAGTTAAAATGTGCAAAGAAATTGGAGAGGTGGAGGCAGTTAATTTCAATTGTCCTGGACAGATTGTTATCTCAGGAAAAAAACAGAAAATTTCTATTTTAGCAGAAGAACTTAAAAAAAGAGGAGCTAAGAAAGTAATTGTTCTTCCTGTCTCAGGTGCTTTTCATTCTTACCTAATGAGATCAGCAGCAAGAAAGTTTGCCAATTTCTTAGACCAGTTTAATTTTTATAATCCTACCTGTAAAGTGGTAGCAAATGTTTCAGGAGAATATGCACTATCTGGTGAGGAAATAAAGAAGAACCTAAAGTTGCAAATGGATCATCCCGTGCTATGGGAGAAAGGTATGAAACTTTTGATTAAAGATGGGTTTGACACTTTTATAGAGGTTGGTCCAGGAAAGGTTTTGCAGGGATTAATAAAAAGAATAGATAAAAAAGTAAAAACAATGGGAGTAGAGGATATAAGATCGGCTAACTTAGTAGTTCAATCAGTGAGTTAATTTTTTAATATTCAACCTTGGGCAAGGAAAGCTTAAGCTTTCCTTGCCCATTTTTTATAACATTTAACTACTGTATGCTCTAATGAATGCTTCCAAAGAGCGATCATAGGTTTTTTCTACATCGGGAGGAAAAAGACATCCTGGGAGCTCTCCCCTACTCCAGTGGTATCTTAGACATTCACAACATTTTCCTTTTTTTGAACAAGGATTATAGGTACAGGTACAATTTTTCTTATTTTCTTCAAGATTTGGACATTTTTCCATGGACATTCTCTACCTCCTTTTCTGAAGTTGTTTTTGCTATATTTTATAGAAGCTTCTGTTCCTGTCAAAAATATTTAATATCAATCTCGATTTGAGGTCTATTTTTTTGAAAAATATTTCCTGTAAGGTAAAAAGATGAGAAGCATATAGTATAAAAAGAGCATCTCTATTGGAAAAGATGCTATGTGAGGAGAAAAAAAAGAGACAAGATGTGGTGCCCAAGAGAAAGAGAGAAAATCGACAAAATGTAAAAGAAAATGTAATACAAGCCATGTTGTGTTAAACATTATTTTGGCAAAATACAAAGGTAACAAAGTTAAACATACAGAGAAAAACCCAAGAGCAAGAGCTGCTGTGATTAGAGGAGTTATAATTAAGTTTGATACCACTCCAATTAGAGGAAATTGCCCAAAATAAAAAGCAAGCAAAGGAAGGAGTGCAAGTTGAGCTGCACAGGAAACAGAAAAGGCTCTTTTTACTCCTCTAGGTAGAAATCTAAGGCTTTCCTCTAAATAAGGGGTAAGATAAATTATTCCTCCTACAGTTATAAAAGAGAGTTGAAAGCTCACCATAAAAAGAGAAAGCGGGTTTATAAAGAGTATGACAAGTGTAGCTAAAAGAAGAACGATCAGCAAAGGAACATCTCTATCCAGAAAAAAACAGATAATTCCAACTGTCATCATCAAACTTGCTCTCACAATAGGAGGACGAAATCCAGTTATTGATGCGTAGTATCCTACTAAGGGAAGTACAACGAGATAACAAATTCTTGGTGAAAAACCACATGCTCGAAGTAAGGTAAAAACAACGAAAGCCAAAAGTCCCACATGAAGACCTGATACAACAAAAACATGGGCTGTGCCAGTGGAACGAAATTTTCTAAGAAGATCATTTGGTAAATATTCTTTGTCTCCTAGCATGATGGCTTTTAGAACAGCAGAAGATAAAGGAGGAAGATTTTTATCTATTGTACTTCTAATCCACTCACCTGATGAAAGAGCAAAATGATATAAAGGATTTCCCTTTCTTCTTTTTAAAACGTCTATTTTTCCTGTGTTTATTTCCGTCCATATTCCCTGATAAGAAAGATATCTTTGCCAGTTAAAATCATCAGGAATTTTAAGTTTTCCCTTTATCTTTATAATATCTCCATATCCATAGTATTTATAAGGAAAAAAACTTCTCACCCACACTTTTCCCTCTGTTTTTTGCCAAGTTGTCTCTTCTTTTTTATCAGTTCTTATCTTTTTGGCTTCTATAATAAAGGTTATGTTTTTTCTTTTACCCTCCCTTATTTGAGGTCTGGTTATAATCTTCCCTATTACCTCAATTGAAGTTTTAGAAGAGGCAAAATAGACAATGTCTCTTGGAGAAGGGAAATAGCAAACAGAGAAGTGCACCACTCCTAAAAAGAAGATATTCATGAAAATAAGAAAAGTTGTTATTTTCTTTTTCCTAAGATAAGTAAAAAAAGAAAAAAATAATAAAATAACTTGGATAAAATAGAAAAACAAAAAAAGATGCGGAAAAAAGGAAGCGTATCTTCCTGTAATAATTCCTACAATAAAAAGAAGAACAACCCCTACAATTGGCCTGTTCAAAGATAAGTTGAGTTTCAATTTCTAACGCAGAAAAACTTATCTCGTAATGATGCATTCTCTTTTTTATCGGCATATTTTCGAATTTTATTAATGTGTTTTTTTATCTGCTGATAATTTACAAATTTTTTTCGGTTTTTTCCACGAATATAAGAGGGTATATTATATCACTCAGACAGCAAGGAATCCATACAGAAAAGAACAAAAAAAGAAAAATAAAAGGAAACATCCATCCTGCTATTTGTATCTGATATTGAGTAATGTTAAACAAGGATGCCCAGGTACTAAGAAGCACATGCCCTGCATGAGGAAATTTTGTTGAAGGACGTATATAACCTAGCCCAATACCAGCAAATGCTAATATATTTACCCACCATTTTACAAGAAATGGAATAACAAGGGGTATATTCATTCCTAATAAAGATACCCCTAAGTAAGGAACTATTGTATCACTTAAGGTGGCTATTCCAATTGATCCTGTGTAACCAATTAAAATGATTTTCCAGGTCCCATTTTTAGTATGTCGTTTGTATAAAGCTGTAGTTACTAAAGCACTTAATAAAATATGAAATGGATGCAAAATATAAAAGATTTTATGCGATATCTCATAAGGAACATGCCAAAAAACTATTAGAAACATAATAACGACCCCTGTAACAGCTCCAAAGGCAGTAAATGGAGCATGCTCCTTGAGTTCCTTTAGTATGTATACAATTTTTTCTTTAGCTTCCGGGAATATTTTTCCAAAAATATAAGACATCATTTTGATATGCCTCCTTCTATCTTTTAATTCCAAAGAATATTTATGTAAGATTATAGAGAATTGGTGAGAGTTTTGCAACAAGAAGGAGGGGAGGTAAGAAGCGTAAGTTACTAGAGGAGGAATATTGAAAATCTGTAGCAAGTTAAATTTAAATTAAATGTTCAAGAAGTATCTTCAATCCAATACCAATCAAAAAAATGCCTCCTATAATCTCTATCTTGTTTTCAAAAAAATACCCAAATTTATTCCCAATAAAAACACCAAATGCTGAAAGCAGAAACGTTACAGTTCCAATTACTATTATGGGAGTTACAATAAAAATTCTCAAAAAGGCAAAACTTACTCCTATTACTAGGGCGTCAATACTTGTGGCGACAGACAATAACAATAAAACATAAACATTAAGTGGATTCCTCGGGCTTTTTTCAGGCTTCAATTTAAACGACTCATAAATCATTTTACAACCAATTAAACTTAAAAGTCCAAAAGCTATCCAATGATCAAAAGCACTAATAAATCCTCTTACGCTAAGCCCTACAAACCATCCTATAACTGGCATAAATGTCTGAAATAGTCCAAAAAATATTGCTATCTTTAAAATATTTCTGAGCTTAAGTTGTTTTATTATCACTCCACTTGTAATAGATACAGCAAAAGCATCCATTGCCAATCCCAGAGCGACAAATATTATAATTTTAATTTTTCCTACCATTTTTTACCCATTTTATCTTCCTATAAAGAGCTGTCAATGTAGCTTTAAAGATAAGAAATTTCGTACCCGTTTGCTTGACAATTTGCCGTATCTGATTCATAGTTAGAAAAAATGCATGAGGAGTAAAAATATGGAAAAAGTGGGAGTATTTTTTATTCTATTGATTGCTATTGCTTTGTCAGGACCGGTATTTGCTGAGATTAACCCCAATCCAAATCTACAGGGTACGCTATCTATGGGAATAGCCATTCCTGCTGGAATAACTGTAAAGTACTGGCCAAACTCTACCAATGCTTTTGATTTTAAAAGTAGCTGGAGCACAGATGATAAAAAATCTAGAATTTGTGTGGATTATCTTTGGCACAATTTCAATTTTTTTTCAAGACCAGAGTTTCAAAATCAGAATTTAGCTTTTTACTATGGTCTTGGGGCTAAGTTTTGCTCGGGTAAAAAAGAAGAAGTTGGGTTGAGAGTGGTTTTTGGAATTAATTACTTTTTCAAAGAAATTCCTTTTGATTTTTTTTGTGAAATCTCCCCCACTCTTCAGCTCTCACCAGAAACAAACTTAAATGTAGATCCTGGCATTGGAATAAGATACCTTTTTCACTAATTATAAGCTGGTATAAAAGGAGGTAGAGAAAATGCACATTACAGTACAACTTAGACCTTCTAGGGTAGAACCTGGAGATGCTGTTAGGTTAGAAGTACAACTTCTTGAGACTGAAGAAAAAATTTACTCTGTTTATGCCAAAATAAAACACAACTTTTGGCAACTTAAAAGGACAAAAGAGAATATATATACAGCAAATGTAAAAATTCCCCCCTCTGCAATATCAGATGTTTACACTGTCAGTATTTTTGCTGAAGATAAAAAAGGTAAAAAACTAGCACAAGTAAGTATCCCCCTTAAAATCGAAGAAAAAAGAGAAATTGAAGAAGAGTCTGGTTTTGAAAAAGTGAATCAGATTATTGAAGAGTTGGAGCTGTTAAAGTTTCGGTCTATTGTTCAAGATAACTTTTGCCTTAAAGACAAAATTGAAAACTACATTTTAAGCTTGAAGGTAGCAAAAAAACTTTTAAGTAGCAAAATTTATCAGACATCTTTATTTTTAGTAGAAAAGAAGCCGACTTCTAATAAGTCTCAAATTCCTCAAGAGCGCCTTTCGAGACTAAAAGAGATTTTATCTGAAGGAGTTGAAAAAGTAAATATAAAAGCTTTGAAAGAAGGTAGAATAAAAGAGTTTGAGGAATCTATCAGTTTTTCCCTGAATTCTCTTAAACCAGTGCAGGATTTTGCTAAAGAATATACCTTACATCTTACCGCTAATGCACATATCGATATGGCTTGGCTATGGAGATGGGAAGAGACTGTCCAGGTCTGTCATGACACATTTGCCTCTGTTATTGATAAAATGAGAAAATTTTTTTTCACTTTCACTCAAAGTCAATCTCAGGCCTATAAATGGATTGAGGAGAGATATCCTAAGCTTTTCGAAAAAATAAAAGAAGCTGTCACTAAGGGAAGATGGGAAATTGTGGGTGGAATGTGGGTTGAACCTGATTGTAACTTAATTGATGGAGAATCCTGGGTAAGACAAATTTTATACGGTAAAAAATACTTTAAGGAGAAATTTGGAAAGGAAGTAAATTTAGGATGGAACATCGATTCTTTTGGGTATAACTGGAATATGCCTCAGATTTACAAAAAAAGTGGTATTGATGCATTTGTAACCCAAAAAATAGGATGGAATGATACAAACATTTTTCCTTATCATCTTTTTTGGTGGGAGGCTCCTGATGGATCAAGAATACTTACCTATTTTCCTTACGAAAGATACAACTTTACCATTCAGCCTTACCGGTTTGTTGATCTTTTAAAACAATTTGAAGCAAATACGGGACTTCGTGACATGATGATCCTTTTTGGAATAGGAGATCATGGAGGAGGACCAACTGATGAGATGCTTCTTGAGGTAGAGAAGCTAAAAGAAATATACATCTATCCAAAAGTTGTATATGGAACGGCAAGAGAGTATATAGAGAGGATAAAAAAACAAGTTGATATAGATGAACTTCCTGTTTGGAAAGACGAGCTTTATCTTGAATACCATAGAGGAACATATACTACACAGGCAAAAACAAAATATAACAATCGCAAAAGCGAGGCTCTACTTGAAGATGCAGAAAAAATATCTACCCTTGCCTCTTTGTATGGGGCACCTTACTATAAAGAAGAGTTAGCCTTCTCCTGGGAGAAAGTCATGTTTAACCAGTTTCATGATATTCTTCCAGGATCAAGTATAAAAGCTGTTTATGAGGATGCTGAGGAAGATTATAAAAAAATAAAAAAAATGGGGGAATATATACTTAGAAAAAGTTTAGCTCACATTGCATCCAAGGTGGATATAAAAAAGAGTTCGGGTAAACCTTTAATTATATTCAACTCACTTTTTTGGGAAAGAGAAGAGATGGTGAGTATTCCTTTACCTGAAAAAAATTACATAGTGGAAGATAACAAGGGAAATACTCTTCCTTCACAGATAATCGAAGAAGAAGATTCTGCATCTATTGAGAAAAAATATAAACTACTTTGCCGAGTAAAGCTTCCAAGTTTTGGTTATACAACAGTTCTTTTAAAGAAGGATACCCAACTACAGACAAAAAGCAAAAAAGAATTGAAAGTTGAAAACTATACTTTGGAAAATGAATTTTTTAAAATTGAAATAAATCCTGAAACAGGAAATATAAGAAGAATATACGATAAAAGATACCAGCGAGAAGTCTTGGAAGGAGAAGGAAATGAACTTCAAATATTGGAAGAAGATAAACTAAAAAGTACCTCCTGGGATATTGTTTATACAGGAAAAAAATGGATCTTGGATAAACCAGAGAGTATAGAAGTCATAGAGGAAGGTCCTTTAAGAGGAATAATTCGAATAAAACGCTCTTTTTTGGGAGATACAAAATTAGACATTTTCTGGGATACTCCAGCAAGAGATTATCCTTCTTCCCACTTCACTCAAGATATAATACTTTATGGAGGAATACCCCGTATAGATTTTATCACCACAGTTGATTGGTGGGAAGATAATAAACTCCTTAAAGTTTGTTTTCCCGTGAAAGTGAAAAGTGATTATGCGACATATGAGATTCCTTTTGGAACCATTCATCGTTCAACAACAGAGAAAAATAGCTGGGAAAAAGCCAAATTTGAGGTTCCAGCGTTGCGCTGGGCTGATCTTTCTGATAAGGATTACGGAGTTACTCTCCTGAATGAGGCAAAATATGGTTATGATATTCGAGAAAATAGGATTCGCTTAACTTTATTAAGATCTCCTACTTCAGAAAGGTTAAAATCAGTTTCTGTACCTGATCCAACAGCAGATAGGGGTAAACATGTGATTCGATATTCTTTATTTCCCCATAAAGGAAACTGGAGAGAAGCTCTTGTTTATAGAAAGGCTTATGAATTTAACTTTCCTCCTTATATAAACTTTATCGAAAACTTTTCAGGGAAAGAGCAACAAGAAAAAAGCTTTTTTAAAGTAGAGCCAAACAATGTGGTAGTTTCTTCTTTTAAACGATGTGAGCATAGTGAAAAAGATTTAATCCTGAGACTTTATGAGGTTTGGGGGAAAGAAGGAGAAGTGAAAATTCAACTTCCCATAAAGTGCAAAAAAATATTTAAAACAAACCTACTTGAAGATCCAGAGGAAGAAATTAAATTAATCTCAGAGGATGAGGTGAAAGTAAATATCAAAGCCTATGAGATTCTTACACTAAGAATTCAACCAAAATAATATCCTGGCAGCTTGAATTAATTAAAAACTAGATTCAAGAATTCGTACTTCCTTTGGTCCTATTGCCATAATAGAGTCTTTGCTATATTTTTTATTTTCAAGAAGTTCTTTATAACTTTTGTCAAGCCTTACATACTGATTTCTATCTGAGTGGTTGAGAAAAAAAAGATAATCATTATTTTCTCCTTTACGAAGTACTATCT
>CAYRAK010000026.1:0-15158 GCA_964422215.1 uncultured Clostridia bacterium
TGTGGGGAAAAACGATGTAAAATCTACAAAACCATCACCAGATATGATTTTTACCATTTGTAGAAAGCTTCATGTTGTTCCAGAAAAAACTGTAATGGTTGGTGATTCGGTTAATGATATGATAATGGGGAAAAGAGCAAAGGTAGCTCTTACTATAGGGGTTTTAAATGGAATTAACTCACCAGATAGTTTTTCGTCTTGGGCTGATGTAACTATTCACTCTTTATTAGAGATTGAAATTAGAGGTTAAAGGGACAGACAGCAAAGATGCTTGTTGCTAGAGGCAAATATGCAGGTAAAGACGTCAGCGTCTTTAATGTGTGCGGATTTCAGACACTTAGCTGAGGATGTAAAAAAGTTGGAAAGAGGGGGTATAGATTGGTTTCATTTTGATATTATGGATGATCATTTTGTGCCTAACCTCACCTTAGGCCCTTTAATTATAGAATCTTTAAGAGATAAAACAAAACTTCCTTTTGATGTTCATCTTCAAATAACAAATCCAGACCAGTTTATACCAGTTTTTGCTAATATAGGTTCTGACATAATAACCTTCCATGTTGAGGTATCTCCTCATCTTTTTAGGACTATATCGCTAATTAAAAAAGAAGGCAAAAAAGCAGGCCTTGCTATAAATCCAGCGACACCCCTTAATCATTTGGAATTTGTTCTCCCTGAGTTGGACCTTGTAATTGTTATGTGTGTTGATGCGGGTTTTGCTGGTCAAAAGTTTATCCCTCAGGTTATTCCCAAGATAGAGAGGCTAAGAGATATGATAGAAAAGCAAGGTCTGAATATAGATATTGCTGTGGATGGAAATATAAATGAAGAAACCATAAAAATGACAAAAAAAGCTGGAGCTAATGTATTTATAGCTGGAACTTCTTCTATTTTTAAATCTGGAAAGGACCTGGAAGAGGCAACAAGAGAGTTTAAAAGAATTTGTCTTGAAGCCTGATCTTACCCTATTATGAAAGAAAAACTTAACCTTGGGACAATAATTCTTTTAGGTTCATTTCTTTTAGGAATTTTTGGAGGAATGGAAATTGTTGAGGTTTTAAAAAATTTTCTTTCTGCTGCCATTGATCCTGCTACCTTGCAAATTGTAGGAATTATCTTTCTTATACTGGTACTGGGAAATCTTCTTCATATAAGTGGAGGGCTTAGAAAAATTAATCTTTCTCTTGAAACATTTATTAAAAGCAGACGTCTTACACTTGTTATTCCCTCAATTTTAATAGGACTTCTTCCTGTTCCTGCAGGGGCGATGTTATCAGCTCCTATAGTTGAAGAATCAGGAAATAAGATGGAACTTAATGCTGAAGTGAAAACTTTTTTAAATTACTGGTTTCGACATATATGGGAATATGTGTGGCCAATATATCCTGGACTTATTTTAGCTGTTACTATTTTAGATGTTCCCTTACACAGGTTGGTGATAACTCAGCTTCCTTTAAGTTTAACTGCTGTTTGTGTAGGGTATCTTTTTGGAGTGAGGAGGATTCCCATAGAGAAGTCAAGAAGCAGTAATGATGTTCAGCATTTTTTTAAAGGAGTTTATACATTTGCTTTAAATGCTTGGCCCATTTTAGCTATAATTGTTCTTGTTCTTATACTTAAATTGAATTTAATTCTTTCTTTATCTTTAATTGTAATTTTTACTTTCCTTACATTGAAAGTGATGAAAGAGAAAGTTTTCTCTATTTCCTCTGTTATCAAAAATAGTCTTCCCTGGAAAACAATTCTTCTTGTAGTTGCTGTGATGGTGTTTAAAAAGATTCTTCAAAATTCAGACTTCTTGTCAGTAATTCCAGAAATATTCAATCGTCTTGGTATCTCACCTCTTATTACTTTATTTTTTATTCCTTTTTTTATAGGGCTTCTCACTGGACTTACCATGGTTTTTGTAGGAATTTGTTTTCCTTTATTTTCCGCTCTTATTGGAATAAAAGAACCTAATCTTACATATGCTATGTTAATTTATGTAGGTGGATTTAGTGGAGTTCTCCTCTCACCAGTACATCTTTGTCTTGTTACAACAGTTGATTATTTTAAAGCTAGTTTTGTTAAGGTATACAGGCTTCTTATTTTACCGGTTTGTTGTGTGGTTGCGGTGGCCTTTACTTTTGTATTTCTACAAAGAATTTTTTAACTTAAAGTTATAGCTCTTATCTTTACACTTGCTCTTTGGAAGAAAATTTAGTAAAATCCTTTGATAATTTTATAATTTAATTTAAAAAAGAGGTTGAAATGAGAAGCTTCAAGCAGGGCATTCATCCTCCAGAGGAAAAGAAATTAAGTAAGGATAAAAAAATAGTTAAGATTCCTCCTCCTTCTCAAGTTATAATTCCACTGTCACAGCACACTGGTGCACCATGTAGACCCCTCGTTAGCAAAAAAGATAAGGTGGAGAAGGGCCAAAAAATTGGTGATCAAGATGCTTTTATATCTTCTCCTGTGCACAGTTCCGTTACAGGAAAGGTGGTATCAATTGAAAAATGGCCTCATCCTACTTTGGGTGAGGCAGAGGCAGTTATAATTGAAAGAGAAGGGGAGGAGGAAAAAAACTGGCCATCTAGAGAAGTTGATTTATCTTCTCTCTCACCTCAGGATATAAGGAAAATAGTTCGAGAAGCTGGAATTGTAGGAATGGGAGGGGCTGCCTTTCCAACTCATGTAAAGCTTTCCCCTCCTGAGGGAAAGAAAATAGATACGGTAATTTTAAATGGATGTGAATGTGAGCCTTATCTTACTGCAGATTATCGCATTATGCTGGAAAGATCCGATGATTGTATTTTCGGTTTAAAAGCAATTATGAGAGCAACCGGTGCAAAAAGAGGTTATATAGGTATTGAAAATAACAAAAAGGAAGCTATCTCCTTGATGAAGGAAAAGATAAAAGGTGAGAAAAATATAGAAGTTATTTCCTTAAAAACAAAATATCCTCAAGGAGCAGAGAAAATACTTATAAAGGCTATATTGAAAAGAGAAGTTCCCTCAGGAGGTCTTCCACTTGATGTTGGAGTAGTGGTAAATAATGTTGGAACCTCTGTTGCAATAGCTGAGGCTATAAAATTTGGAAAACCTTTAATTGAAAGGGTTATTACAGTTACAGGCTACGGAGTGGAAAAGCCTTGCAATCTTCTTGTTCCTATAGGCACTCCAATTAAGTATATTCTGGATTTTTGTGGTTGTAAGGAGGATGTAAGTGTTGTTATAAACGGGGGACCCATGATGGGCATTGCTCAATACAGTTTGGATGCTCCTATTATTAAAGGAACATCTGGAATTTTGGTAATTTCTGAAAATACGGTGAGTTTAGATAAAGAATCCCCTTGTGTTAGGTGTGCCCGTTGTGTAGACCATTGTCCTATGGGTCTTCTACCTACCACCCTGGCAAAGCTGGTGAAAAAGGAAAAGTGGGATAAACTGGTTGAGTTTAATATAATGGATTGTATTGAATGTGGATGTTGTACGTATGTATGCCCCTCAAAGATTCCTATAGTGCAGCTTATAAAATGGGGGAAAAATGAATTAAGGAGGTTACAATCACAAAAATGAACACAAAGCAGATTATTGAAGATGCACAAAAGTATCTAATGCCAACTTATTCACGCATTCCTATTGTGATAGAGAAAGGAGAGAAAACAAGAGTATGGGATAAAGAGGGTAAAGTTTATCTTGATTTTATATCAGGAATAGGTGTAATGGCTCTTGGGTATTCCCATCCCCTCATATATGAGGTAATTAAAGAACAGTCTCGTAGATTAATTCACTGCTCTAATCTTTATCATATAGCATCTCAGGTTGAACTTGCCAAAAAGTTAACCGAGATTTCCTTTGCCAAAAGAGTTTTTTTCTGCAATTCTGGAGCTGAGGCTAATGAAGGAGCAATAAAGATTGCCAGAAAGTTTGGAAACAGAAAAGGTGCTTATGAGATAATAGCTATGGAAAATTCTTTTCATGGGAGAACCCTTGCTACTATTGGCTTAACTGGTCAAGAAAAGTACAGAAAAGGATTTGGACCTTTTCCTCCAGGATTTAAGTTTATTCCCTTTAATGACCTTAAAGCTTTTGAGAAAAGTTTAACTTCTAAAACTTGCGCAGTTATTTTAGAACCTATCCAAGGTGAAGGAGGAATATGTGAGGCCTCTTTTGAATTTATTCAGGGTGTAAAAAAACTTTGTAACGAAAAAGACATTCTCCTTATCTTCGATGAGGTTCAGTGTGGGCTGGGAAGGACAGGAAAATGGTTTGCTTATCAACATTACGGAGTTGAACCGGATATTATGACTTTAGCTAAACCTTTGGGAGCAGGCCTTCCCATTGGAGCAGTACTTGCAACGGAGAGAGCTGGAGCGGTGTTTTCTCCTGGAGATCATGCCTCAACCTTTGGAGGAGGGGCTCTTGTTTGCTCAGTAGCTTTAAAATTTTTAGAAATTATGGAAAAGGAAGGTCTTGTAGAGAAAGCTGAAAAGAGAGGGGTATACTTTAAGGAGAGGTTGAAGTCTTTAAAAGAAAAATATCCCTTTTTTATTCAAGAAATAAGAGGGAAAGGTTTAATGCTTGGGGTGAAGCTTAAACTTCCAGGGAAATCAATAGTTGATAAAGCTCGTGAAAAAGGACTTCTTATAAATGTAACAGCTGGAGATGTTTTGCGTTTCCTTCCCCCTCTCATTGTAACTGAAGAGGAGATTGACGAGGCTGTGTGCATCCTTGATGAAGTCTTAAATGAACTTAGTTCGGATAGATTGATTAAAAAATATTAAGGAGAGTTTTGCCTCATAATTTAGCAAAATTGGAGTGCATAATGTCATTCAAAAAAGCTATCATTGGAGTAGACCATGGAGCTACTAATATTCACTCTTTGTTGATGAGTGAGGAAGGTGAAATTTTAGCAAGGGATTTTCGCCCTACATTGGGACAGGAAGGAAGAGAAAAAACTATATCTCAAATTGTATCTTCAATAAAGTCTCTTCAAGAGAAGGGGAAAAATCTTGGTGTCTCATCTTTTCTTGGAATTGGAGTGGGAAGTCCTGGTCCTTTAAATGTGGAAAAGGGGATAATTTACCATAGTCCAAATATCCAAGAATGGGAAAATTTACCTCTTGTTAATATTCTCCAGGAAAGATTGGGTCTTCCTGTTTTTCTCGAGAATGATGCAAATGCTGCGGCTTTGGGAGAGTGGTGGAGAGGAGCAGGGAGAGGTGTTAATTATTTTTTCCTTTTAACATTAGGTACAGGTATAGGAGGAGGAATTGTTATAAATGGAGAGATTTACCACGGAGCCTGGGATGCTGGTGCAGAACTTGGCCATATGATAATTAAGGAAGGGGGCATGATTTGTGGATGCGGAGCCCGTGGTTGCCTTGAGGCTTACGCTGCTGCCCCAGGGGTGGTAAAAAGAGCTAAAGCGGTCATGAAACAAGGTCATTCCACCTTGCTTTATCAACTTACAGGAGGAGATGAGAATGCTCTTACTGCAGAGATGGTGTTTAAAGCCGCAAAAGAGGGAGATGAGGTTGCAAGGTATGTCGTGGAGGAAACTGGAAAATACCTTGGTGTTGGAATAGGAAGTCTTATAAATATTTTAAATCCAGAGCTTGTCATTTTAGCTGGTGGAATGACAAAAGCAGGAGATATTTTATTTAATCCAATAAGAAAGTACGCAAAACTTAATTCCCTGAAGGCCAATCGAGAGAATGTTAAAATTGTTCCAGCTAAACTGGGAGAAGATGCAGGAGCTGTAGGTGCAATAGCTACTGTGTTAAAAAGAAAGGGCATGATTTAGTTAAATAAGTAGCTTAGGAGGTTTAAAATAGTTGCTGAAATTATATGTGTGGGTACTGAGCTTCTCTTAGGAGAAATTGATACAAATTCAGTTTATATAGCTGATAGGTTGAACTCTATAGGTATTGACGTTTTTCGCAAAACTATTGTTGGAGACAATCCCCAGAGGATAAAAAAAACCTTGGAGGAAGCTTTATCGAAAGCTGATGTTCTTATTCTATGTGGAGGACTGGGTCCTACTGAGGACGATGTAACTAAGGAGGCAGTAAGCGAATTTTTCAAAAGGAAGCTTGTGGTAGACAAGGAAATATTTGAGCGAATTTATAAAAGGCTCTCCCATAGAATACCTTATCAGGCTATTGTAAAGCAAGCCAAAGTGCCTCTATCAAGCAAAGTTATAAAAAACCCTGTAGGTAGTGCTCCAGGGATAATTATTGAGGAGATGGGAAAGATTGTGATTTTGCTCCCAGGGGTACCAGGAGAGCTTGAGGGTATGATGCCTCAAGTGATTTCCTATCTTTCAGAGAAGTTTCCTTCTCAGAAGATAATAAAATCAAAAACTTTAAAAGTTTGGGGAATGGGAGAAAGTGAAGTTAATGAAAAAATCTCTGATCTTATGTCCCGGGCTAATCCAAGTGTTGCTCTTTTGGCTAAAAAAGAAGGAGTTTATGTGCGTATAACAGCAAAGTTTTCTCCTTTAGAGGTTGATCGAAAAATAAAAGAGATCGAAAAAATTTTACGTGAAAGACTTGGGTATTATATTTTTGGTGTTGATGACCAGACCCTTGAAGAAGTTGTTGGTAAGCTCCTTATGCAAAAAAATCTAACTGTAAGTTTAGCTGAGTCTTGTTCCGGGGGTTTGATTTCCCATCGTCTCACAAATGTTCCTGGTATATCACAGTGTTATCTTTGTGGAGTGGTAAGTTATAGTAACAGGGCAAAATCAGATATTCTTAGAGTATCCCCTAATCTTATAAAAGAGAAAGGTGCTGTATCTTCTGAGGTTGCAAGAGAGATGGCAAAAGGAGCAAGGACTATAAGTGGAGCAGATGTATCTTTGGGAGTAACAGGGATTGCAGGTCCCACAGGTGGAACTCCTCAAAAACCGGTGGGGCTTGTATTTATTGCTTTAAGCAGTAAAGAAGGGGAATTTTGCAAAAAGTGTCTTTTTTCTGGGGACCGTGAGAGTATAAAGTGGAAAACTTCTCAGGAGGCTCTCAATCTTTTAAGATTATATCTTTTGGGTAAGTTAAAGTTAGAGGTTAAGTAATCAACTGGAGTAAAAATTATGGAAATAATAAGGCCAGATGAAGGAGAAGTTCTAGATATAGAGCTGGAAGAAGATTTTTTGGAGAAAAATCGACAACTTGCGACTGAAAACAGGTCTCTTTTAGATAAATATGGGATTGAAGCTATTGATGTGATGGGTTCTATTGGCTCAGGTAAAACCTCTCTTATCAGGATTTTAACTTCTATTTTAAAGAAAAAATTCCGTATAGGAGTTATAGTTGGTGACTTGACAACCGAGATAGATGCAAAGGGGCTTGAACAGCCAGGGGTCAAAGTAGTACAAGTTAATACAGGAAAGGAGTGTCATCTCGATGCAAAACTTGTGCAAAAGGCTTTAGACTCTTTGCCTCTGAAGGAGCTGGATGTAATATTTATAGAGAATGTGGGTAATCTTATATGTCCTGCAGAGTTTCCCTTAGGAGCTCATAAGAGATTGGTTGTAATATCTGTTACTGAAGGTCCGTGGATGGTAGTAAAACATCCCTACATTTTTGCCGAGGCTGATGTTGTAGCAATAAATAAAATTGACCTGAGCGAAGCGATGCAAGTATCTCCTGAAAAGCTTATTCAAGATCTTGCCAAAATTAACACTCGTGCAAAAGCTGTTCTTGTAAGCTGCCGCTATCGCAAGGGGGCATCTCAAGTATTAGAGGCCCTTGGCTTTTCTTTAAACTATGCATGATTTTTCTGTATCTCAACAAATTGCGGGTGAGGTTATAAGAAGGGCGAGGATTGAAGGGGCTCAGCAAGTTTTAGAGATAAAAATAAAACTAGGTGAGCTTACTCACCTCAATCCGGAACAGATAACTTTTTGGCTGGAAGAGTTTTTTCGAGGAACTTTTGCGCAAGGAGCAAAAATTTTAATAGAAAAAATTCCCGTATCTATGTATTGTAAAAAATGTGGATATCGAGGAGAAATAAAGCAAAAAACGTCTTCTTTATATTTTTTTGCTTTCTTGAGATGTCCTCAATGTGGCTCAGATGATGTGAATATTAACTCTGGGAAAGAATGTATGCTTCAGAGGATAACGATAAGGAAATAATTGTTAATTTATTATCGCAAGTTCACTTTCTTTATCAAAGACTTTTCCTTTTTTTATAGGAAAAGTAAACTCTGCCATTTCCCCAGGAGAGGGAAGATGCTTATAGTGTTCTAATGCAACCAAGAGAGAATGGCGTCCAAGCTTTAAAAAAATATATGCCCTATTAAGGGTAATCTCCAAGTCCTCAACATAAGCTCTAAAGGTGAAAACATTATTTAGTTTTGTCTCTCTACCAAGTTCTATATGTTCTGGACGCATTCCAAATATCACATCTTTCCCCACCATTTTTTTCTCTTTCAGGGTTTTCTCCCATTCACTAGGAACATTTATCCTTATGTTACAAAGTGCATCACCCATAATAAGTTTTTTGTTTTTCTCAACCAGAGCCAAAGGTAAGAAATTCATTGAAGGGTCACCCACAAATCCAGCCACAAATAAATTAACAGGATGATTGTAAATTTCATCAAAGGTTCCCACTTGTTCTATTTTCCCCTCTCTCATAATTGCTATTCTGTGAGAGAGAGCAACTGCTTCTGACTGATCATGAGTTACATATACTGTTGTAATTGAGAATTTTCTTAGAAGTTTTTTTATTTCTCCTCGAGTTTTGATTCTTAATTTTGCATCTAAGTTGGACAAAGGCTCATCCATAAGAAAGACATTGGGTTCTCTTATAATACATCTACCAAGGGCAACTCTCTGTTTTTGTCCTTGAGACAAAGTTCTTGGCATTCTTCCCAAAAGCTCCCTGAAGCCTACTCCCAAAGTACGTGCAGTGAATTCTACTCTTTCATCAATCATTGATTCAGGCCATTTTCTTAATCTAAAAGGAAAGGCAAGATTTTCTCTTGTGACCATATGGGGGTAAAGTGCATAGTTTTGAAACACCATTCCTACGCCCCTTTCTCTAGGACGAAGTTTTGTCACATCTTTATCATCAAAATAAACAGCACCTTCCTCAATTTTTTCAAGACCAGCTATAACCTTTAGTAGAGTGGTTTTCCCACAACCAGTTGGCCCAATAACTCCCAAGGTTTCCCCATCTTTAACATCCAGGTATATATGATTTAAAGCAAGTATACTGTTAGAATCTGATTTTTTTTCAAACAGCAAATTTCCTTCTGCATAAAATCTTTTAACTACTCCTTTTAATGAGATACTACTCATTTTTAGCTTCCTTATTTTAATGTTAGTCTATGAATGTACCTCCAGAAATCTTACGTCTTATGATATTATAATAACGATCAAAGTCTACATCTATGTATATGAGATTGGGACATTTTTTTCCTAGAATTTCTTTTTTAAGGTTAAAAGCAGCTCCCTTTTCTCCTGGTTCAAGATAAAGATTCTGTAGGTCTGTTCTGCGGTTAACTCTTGTCGTGATTTCCTCTCCACATTTTCCACACTTCACTCGAAAAGTGATAAAGTCAGCTTCTCTTCTTTTTTCTTCAACCTGTCTCATTTTAGCTTTTATTTTGTCAAAAAGACCCACTTTTTGCCTCCCTCTTTAAATTTTTCCTTATCAATAATAGCAAAAATTAATCTTTTCAGCAAGTAGCTAAAATACTTTCTAATCTTGAAAGGATGTTAACGTTGACTTAATTTTTGTTTTTTCTAATATTAAATCAAGCCGGGATGGCGGAACTGGTAGACGCGCATGGTTCAGGACCATGTGGAGATTAGCTCCGTGGGGGTTCGAATCCCCCTCCCGGCACCACTTTTCTTTAAATCCTTCCTTTGATTGAGTATTTTAATTAAATTTAGAAGAGCTTGTTTGACAATTCTTTTTAGAAAAGTATAATAATTCAAAATTTTTTCGAAATTTTAAAGGAGGGAGAAAAGATGGTAGATCTAAAGCAGATTGCAGAGAATCTTATTCAGGGAAAAGCACCACAGGTAAAGGAACTTGTTAAAAAGGCAGTAGATGAAGGCCAAGATGTTCAAAAAATTTTAAATGAAGGTCTTATTGCCGGAATGAACGTTGTGGGAGAAAAATTTAAGAAAAATGAGTTTTATGTCCCCGAGGTTTTAATAGCTGCCCGTGCTATGAAAGCCGGGATGGAGATTTTAAGACCCATTCTTAGTGAAAAAAATATAAAGGGTGTAGGGACAGTTGTCCTCGGGACTGTAAAAGGGGACCTTCATGATATAGGGAAAAATCTTGTAGGAATGATGCTTGAAGGTGCAGGATTTGAGGTTATTGATTTAGGTGTTGATGTTCCAACAGAAAAATTCATTCAGGCAGCTAAGGAGAAAAATGCAAATATTATAGGACTTTCCGCTCTCTTAACCACTACTATGCCAGCAATGAAAGATGTAATTGAAGCTCTTAATAAATCTGAATTAAAGGGAAAAGTAAAAGTGATGATAGGTGGGGCACCTGTTACCCAGGATTACGCAGATGAGATAGGAGCAGATGGATATGCTCCTGATGCAGCGTCTGCTGTAGATAAGGCAAAAGAACTTCTGGCGGCATAATTTATAAAAAGCAGGATAAAAGATGCTTATTATAGGAGAGAAGATAAACACAACTCTTAAGGGAATTGATGAAATTATATCCAGGAAAGATGCAAAATCCCTACAGGAGCTTGCAAGAAAACAGATAAAGGCTTGTGCAGATATGATTGATGTTAATGTTGGAACACGGGTAAAAACTGAAGCTGAGGATATGGAATGGGCGATTAGAACTATTCAAGAAGCAGTTGATACTCCTATCTGTATAGATTCTCCCAATCCTAGGGTGATTGAAAGAGGTTTGAGAGTACATAAGGGAAAAGCTCTCGTAAATTCTACTACAGCTGAGAAAGAGAGGCTGGAAGAAATTCTTTCGGTTATAAGAGATTACGATTGTGGGATAATAGCTTTAACTATGGATGATGAGGGTATTCCTGAGGATGCAGAGGGAAGATATAGGATTGCTGCCATTCTTATAGAGAAACTCACTAAGGAGGGGGTAGATCTTGAGGATATATACATCGATCCTTTGGTTAGACCCATAAGCACGGATTCTAATGTGGGTAAGAGTGTACTTGATGCTATAGAGAAAATATCCTCTTCCTTTCATGGAATACATATTGTATGTGGACTAAGTAATATATCCTTTGGTTTGCCTAAAAGACCTCTTTTAAACAGGGTCTTTTTAGCTATGGCGATGGCGAAGGGACTGGATGCTGCAATTGTTGATCCCTTAGATAAGGAGCTTGTCTCTTGTCTCATTGCTGCTAAAGCTTTACTTGGACAGGATGAGTTTTGCACAAATTACATCTCTGCCTTCCGAGAGGGAAAGCTATAAAATTTTGAGTATGGACAAAAAAGTTCTACGCCGGAAAGCTTTAAGCTGCCGGCGTAGTTTATCAAAAGAGAAAATTGAGAAAAAAAGTGAAAAAATAAAGGAAAGATTGTTTAATTTATCTGTATTTAAACAGGCAAAAGTAGTGTTATTTTATCTTTCCCTACCTGAAGAAGTTCAGACTTACTCGATGATAAAAGCTGCTTTTAGAATAAATAAAAGAGTAGCTTTACCTGTTGTAAAGAATGTTAACAGAAGAGAAATTATACCTTTTGAGATAAAAAACCCAGAACCAGAGCTTATTCTTGGTCCTTTTAAAATTCCTCAACCTAAACCCTCCGAATGTTATCCCCTATCTTTGGAAGAGATTGATCTTGTAGTTGTTCCTGGGGTAGCTTTTGATGAAAGAGGTAACAGGTTAGGGTTTGGGGCAGGTTTTTATGATCGTTTTCTCAAAAAATTGACGCATCAAACTAAATTTGTGGGTTTAGCCTTTGAATGCCAACTTACAGATAAGATTCCCTCCGAAAAGCATGATATTTCCATGGATTATGTTGTTACAGAAGAGCGAGTGATTTCCTGTTTTAGCAAAAAATGAGGTTAAAAGCAAAAACTTTATTTATATAGGAGGAGAAAATGTACCTCGAAAGGCCTCTTAAGGATTTTATTAGGGATACCTCATCTCGCACTCCTACACCAGGTGGAGGAAGTGTGGCTGCACTTGTCGGAGCGTTAGGAAGCTCTCTTTTATGCATGGTTGGAAACTTTACTTTAGGAAAGAAAAAATTCGAATCAGTCCAGGGGGAGATAAAAAAACTTTTAGGCAAGCTTGAATCTCTTACATCTAAACTCTCAGAACTAATTCAAGAAGACATTCTAGCCTATCAGAATTTTTCAAGGGTGTCTTCTATGCCAAAAAATACCCCTGTAGAAAAAGAAACTCGAGAAAAAGCTTTACAGAATGCTCTTAAAAAGGCAGCTCAGGTTCCTCTAGAAACAGAGAAATTTTGTTTTGAGCTTTTAAAAATAGCTCATCGCCTTCTCACTATAGGAAATCCAAACCTGATAAGTGATGTAGGAGTGGGGGCAATTTTAGCAGAAGCAGCTTTAGAAAGTGCTGCTCTTAATGTGGAGATAAACCTATCCTATATTAAAGATAAAGAATTTGTGGAAAAGATGAGAGAATCTGTCCAAAATCTTTTAAATGAGAGTAAAGTTTTAACAGAAAAGATAGTGAAGAAAGTCCAGGAAAAAATTACAGGATAGAAACTAACCCGCCTTTATTTATTTTCCTTTTTGACTTTCCCTTCTTTTTTGCTATTTGTTAAAAAAGTTTTCCAAAAAAATTTATGAATAAAAATTCCTGGATGTTTTCCTGTATGGTGCCTGAGACTAAAATTGGATATATAGCTTTATAAGGGGTAAAGTAGGGGAATGAAAGTACTTTTTGGTATATGTTCCTGGGGTTTAGGTCATGCGGCTAGAGATCTTCCTCTTATAAAGCGAATGATTCGGGAGGGTCATTTATTAACGATAGTAGGCAGTGGTAGGTCTTTATATTTTATAAAAAATGAGTTAGGAAAAAATTGCACCTATCGTGAGATTCATGATTATCCGCCTGCCTACTCGGAGAGAGATTTTTCTTTAGTTAAATTTTTGGCTCGCCTTCCTATTTATCTTGGTGATATAGCACGTGAACATGAAAAAATAAAAAAACTAGCCGATGCTGAAGGATATGAGAGAATAATATCTGACAGTCGCTTTGGTGTATATCATCCTGATATTCCCTCTTTTTTTATTTTTCATCAACTCCGGTTTATAGCCCCGGGACGTATAAGACTTTTTGAAAGAGCGACTGAGGGATTTAATTATCTTTATAGAAAAAAATTTAAAAAATTTCTTGTACCAGATTGGAAAGAGAATGGTTTAAGTGGTGATCTTTCTCACAACCTTTACTACTTTAAAGAAGATAAAGTTGAGTATATTGGTCCTATCTGTGATTTTAAAAAGATGAATGTAACTGAGGACATTGACTATTTTATCTCTATTTCTGGACCTGAACCTCAGAGACAAATTTTGGAGGAAAAGATTCTAGCTCAACTTCCTTCCCTTAAGGGCAAGATAGTGATAACCCTGGGAAAGCCTGAGAAGAAGCTAGAGACATCTTATTGCGGAGCAAAGATATTCGGTTATCTTAATAGAAAAAGACAAGAGGAGATGATGAACAGGTCTCGCCTGGTCATCACAAGACCGGGTTACACTACACTTATGGAACTTGCTTTTTTAGGAAAAAAGGCTCTTTTTATTCCGACTCCTGGACAGACTGAGCAGGTTTATCTTGCAAAGTATCATAAGGAGAAGGGAAATTTTTATAGCGTTTCTCAAGATAAGTTAAATCTTGCAAGAGATGTGAAGGAGGCTGAAAAATACCCCGGATTGAAGATAAATGCTCGTTCTGAGGAGGCGGAGGAAAAATTTATGAGGATTGTATTTGGATGAAAAGAAATCTTCTCATTTTTGTCTCTACATTAGTAGGAGCTTTTCTTTTTCTTTTAGTTTTTTATCTTTTTGATGTTGTCATCGTCTTCTCCAATATGTTGAAAGTGGGACCTTGGGGACTTGGTGTTTTTTTAATAAATGTTTTTTTTATCCTGCTTGTTGGAGCTTTCTCTTGGCAAATTATACTAAGAGCTTATGGGTATTCCCTTCCCTTCAAAGATGTTCTTTTAATAAAAACTATTGGATTTGCAGTAAGCTATCTTACACCTTCTATGTATGTTGGAGGAGAGCCTATAAGAATATACCTATTGGGTAAAAAACATAGAATTTCAATGACTAGGATAGGAGCAACTGTAGTGGTAGACAAGTTTTTGGAACTTGGAGCAGGTCTTTTTTACATTTTTTTGGGAAGTATCTTTACATTGGTTTATTATGATCTTCCTCCACAACTTTTTGTAATGCTTGTGGTTATTAACACAGTTTTTGTGGGAGCAATGATTCTCCTTCTTATAAGTTTTATTTACAAAACAAGGCCATTTTCTCCTCTAATAGGTGCGTTAGGAAAAATCAGACCCTTACAAAAACCTGTAAACTTTGTAATGCCTACTATTTTTAAATTAGAAGGAGAGATATTTTCTGCCTTCGATAAATATGGAAAAAGCACTTTAAAAGCATTTTTGTTAAATCTTTTTATCGGGGGTCTTATCTTTGTTAAACCTTTTATTTTCTTTTACTTCCTTGATTTTATACTTAATTTACCTCAGCTTGCTCTTCTCTTTGCTCTTACTCACCTTATTTTGGCTCTTCAGTTTACCCCAGGTGCTCTTGGTATTTTTGAATGGGGAGAGGTAGGAATATTTGGTTTAATTGGTATAGCCTCAGAGAAAGCTCTTGCCTATAGTTTGATGGTTCGAATTGCCGATCTTCTAGTAGTTGTAGGTGCTTCCATTGCGGGAGTTCATATGGGAGTGAAACATTTTTGGGGAAAGAGAAGGGATGAGAATATGTGTAGTGTCTGATCAAGTTTTTCCTGCATGGGGAGGGGAGGGAGTATCTACTCAAAATTTATGTATGAAATTATCTGAACGAGGTCACAGATTAATTTGTCTTACAAGCAAAGTGCCTTATCCTCCTCAAGTTAAAGGTATCAGAGTAATAAGATTTCCCAGTATTTACATTTCTCAAAGAGGTTATTTTGGAGTTACTTTATTTACTCAAATTGAGTCTATTTTAAAAAGAGAGGAAAT
>CAYRAK010000027.1:0-15025 GCA_964422215.1 uncultured Clostridia bacterium
ATCCCCCAACAATTCTTGCCCCATTTTGAACAAACTGTTTTATCCCTTGAGCAAATTTCTCTGGAGTTACGGAAAAAGAAGTTTTTCCATGATTTAGATATGGCTTTCCTGCATTAGGTTGAAAGATAAGAGGCTTGTTACTATAAGAATTCATTATCCTCACCACTTGAAGCATCTCCTCAGGTCCGGTACCACAGTTTGCCCCTATTGCATCAACATCAAGCATTTCAAGAGCTGATACTACTGTCTGGGGAGTATTTCCAATTAAAGTTTTTCCATTTTCATTAAAGGTCAACTGACAAACTACAGGAAGGTCACAAACCTGTCGCGCCGCAATTACAGCTATTTTTGCTTCTTTAAGAGACATCATTGTCTCTATTACTATAAGATCAGAACCTGCCTCAACTAAAACTTCGATTTGTTCCCTAAAAACTTCAAGTGCCTCATTTGCACTAATTTTTCCCCACGGCTGAATAAGCTCTCCTAAAGGCCCAATAGAGGCTCCTACTAAGTTAGAGGAAGAAACCTCCTTTGCTATCTTAACTGCTTGGTAATTAATCTCGCGTAAATTCTTGTCTTCACCATACTTTTCTAGTTTAATCCGATTTCCCCCAAAGGTATTTGTCTCAATGACATCTACTCCTTGATTTATGTAGGAGAGGTGAACTTCTTTTACTTTCTCTGGTAATGTTAAATTCAAAATTTCCGGAGGTGTATTATGAGAAAGATAAGGCTGAAGAGAGGTACCCATAGCTCCATCAAAAAAGATAACCTTTTTTTTCTCAAGTAAATCCCTAAATTTCATCTCTCTTTTTTCTTTGGCTAATTACTAGAATATAATTTAATAATCAATCACTGTCAAACTTCATTCTCTCCTGAAATTGAATAGCTTTATTTTATATAATTCAGAGACTTTGGGTATACCTCTAAGGATCCCTTTGGCATGTAAGGCCATATCCGCAGGATACTCAAAGCTCTGATAAAAAAATAAAAAACTATCTCACCATCAGTCACCCTCTTTATTAAAAGAAAGAAGAATACCTACACCAGAGAGAAAGAGAAAAGTAGAACTTCCCCCATAGCTTATGAAAGGAAGAGGAATTCCTACCACAGGCAAAATTCCAGAGACCATACCTATATTTACAAAGGCCTGCAGAGCAATTAAACTTGTAAACCCAACTGCAAAAAGACCTGTAAAACTTTTACCTTTTTTTAAGGCTATTAAAATTCCTCTTGTAACCACAATGCTGTATACAGCGATCACCATAAGTGAACCTATAAATCCCCATTCTTCACCAATGCTAGAAAAAATAAAGTCAGTAAAGGGTTGAGGTAAGTATTTCAATTGAGTATGAACTGCTTCTCCAATGCCTTTACCAAATATACATCCTGAACCCAAAGCTATCTTAGACTGAAGAGTACTCCATCCTGTCCCCATTGGATCTCTTTGAGGATTAAGAAAAGTTAAAACTCGCATTTTCTGGTAAGGTTGGAGGAGGAAAAAATACAAAAAAGGAAAGAAAGCGCTAATTGTTCCTATCAAGGTTAAAAATTTTAAAAGAGACACCCCTGAGATAAACAAAATAATAAGCCAAAGACAAACAAAAATTAATGCTGTCCCCAAATCTGGCTGAACTGCGGTTAAAATAGAAAAAGGCAAAGTTAAAACAAGAGAAAAAAATATCATTTTCCATCCAATATATCTGCGTTCTCCTAATAGCTTAGCCAAAGATAAAATCAAAACTATTTTAGCAAATTCTGATGGTTGAAATTCAATCCCCCCAATTCTCAACCATCTTCTTGCACCATAAGCAATTTCCCCCTTTGTGAACACAACAACAAGTAGAACTATTATGAGGAGGTAAGCAAGGGGAGTTAATTTTGAAAGAAAAGAACTTGGTACAAGAGAGAATAGGAAAAGTAGAAAAGTCCCACTCAACACCCAGATAAGTTGGCGATTAAAATAGTAAAATTGCTCCCCAGAGAGGGTGTAAAGGTGAAACACACTCCAAAAGCTTAAAGCAATAACAGAAATCATCAAATACCAATCTATTCTATCTTTTGTAAACCGCATCAATTTTTAATTGCCTTTAATTTTAAAATATTCTGAAAGAATCTCTCCAGCTATCTGAGGTGCAATTGAAATATCCTCTTCTCGGTTCTCGACCAAAACCACTATGGATAAAACAGGTTTGTCTGCAGGAGCATATCCTATGAACCAATTGTGAGGATTTTTCTCACCTGCTATCTGTGCGGTTCCTGTTTTTCCGGCTATTTTTACTACTTTATTTTTAGCTCTCCACCCTGTTCCCTTCTCTACCACCTCTTTAAGAGCTTTATGTAAAAAATTCATCGTTGATTTTGAAACAGGAACCTCTCCTATCTTCTCTGGAGAGGATTTAAAAACAATGTTTCCTTTACTATCTTCGATCTTCTCTACCAGATAAGGCCTAAAGAGTTTTCCACCATTAGCTACAGCGCTTATAAGATTTAACATTTGAATAGGTGTTACTAATATGTAACCTTGTCCAATAGAAAGATTAGCAGTATCTCCGGGATACCAGTTTTCTCTATATACTTTTCTTTTCCATTCCGGAGTAGGAAGAAATCCTTTTTTCTCTGATAAAAGATCAACCCCAGTTGGTTTGCCCAAGCCAAAGAGTTTTGCATAGCGTATCATTTCCTGAACCCCTACTTTTAAACCTAGCTGATAAAAATATACATCACAGGAGTGAACAAGTGCTTCTTTAAGAGCGAGTCTTCCGTGTCCCTGCTCTTTCCAGCATTTAAAAATCCTGTTTCCAACCTTGTAAAATCCAGGGCAATAAAAACTTGTTTGAGTATTTACTATCCTTTCCTCTAAAGCTGCCGTTAAAAGAACTATCTTAAAAGTTGAAGCAGGAGGATACTCTCCCCTCACTGCCCTATTCTCTAAAGGATCTCCTGGATGGTTGGAAAGTTTAAACCATTCCTCACTAGAAATTCCTGTGACAAATAGATTTGGGTCAAAAGAAGGTTTGCTAACCATGGCAAGTACCTCTCCTGTGTAGGGATTTCCCACTAGTACAACACCTTTTCTTTCTCCCATTTTTTCATAGGCTATTTTTTGAAGTTCAAGATCTATCGTCAGATAGATATTATCTCCAACTAAGGGGTCCTTTCTCGAAATAGTTCTTAAAGTTCTTCCATAAGCATCTACCTCTACCTGTTTACCTCCTTTTTCTCCTTGAAGGTAGAAATTATACATTTTTTCAATCCCCATCTTTCCTACAAAGTCACCCTGCTCGATACCTAACCTTGAAAGTTTTCTCAGTTCTTCCTCGCTTACCTCACCCACATAACCTACAACGTGAGCAAGTACCTCTCCTTGAGGATAATTTCTTATAGGCTGTGTTAGTATAACCACGAAGGGAAATTCTTCCTCCCTTTCCAAAAGATAGGTGACTTTTGTTAAATCTACACCTCTTTTTAGTACTACGGGACGAAAGGGATTATCTGCTTTTTTAATTTTTTTCTTTGCCTGCTCTATATCTAAATCTGGAATAACCTGTTTTAACTTCTGGAAAATTTCTTCCGGTTCATCGATATTCTCAGGAATAACCCCTACAGAAAAAGAAGCAAGATTTTCAGCAACTATTTTTCCTTCTCTATCCATGATTAATCCTCGAGGATTGGGAATAGGAATCAATCTAAGACGAGAATTTTCTGAAAGATTAAAAAATCTCTCTCCTTCCACTATCTGCAACCAACCTACTCTAATTAAAAGGAGAAAAAATATACTAAAGAATATCCCCAGTAAAATCTTTACTCTTCGTTCATATTTAGGGTCTGTTTCTTCGATAAATCGATAGTTTATTGCCATCTTAACTTATTTTTTCCTTGCAACTATCACTCGTGGATTTTTATCTAAATCAGGAATGATTTTAAAATTATTCCAGTATTTCTCTTTCTCCATGATGATTTTTTTAACCTTTAAGGCTTGATCATAACCTATCTCTAATAAAAGGTATCCCCCACTTTTAAGCCATAAAAGAGCCTCTGGTATTATTTTTCGATAAAAATATAATCCATCTTTACCTCCCTCAAGAGCAAACCTAGGTTCTTTTCTAACCTCTGGAGGTAAAAATCTTATCCTCCCAGTTTCTATGTAAGGGGGATTGGAAACTACAAGATCTATCTTTTCTTCTAGATTTTTTCCTTTAAGAGGCGAAAAAAGGTCTCCCAGAAGGAAATGAATTCGGTGAGCAACCTTATTAAGTCTGGCATTCTCTTTTGCTACCTTTAAAGCAAATGAGGAAACATCAGTTGCGTAGAAAGTGGCATTTTCCACCTCTTTTGCTAAACTAATTGCAATATTACCGCTCCCTGTTCCGACATCTACTACTCTCAAAGTTTCACAATAGCTACTTTTCAATCTTTTAATAGAAGCTAAAGCTTCTTCCACTAAAATTTCGGTTTCTGGACGAGGAATATAGACTCCCGGTGGAGTCAAAAATTTATATCCCATAAAATAGCTTTCTCCAACAAGGTAGGCCAGAGGAATCCTTCTACCTCTTTCTCTCACTTTCTTTTCAAATTCTTCAAGTTCCTTTCCGGTAAGGCAAAAATTAGGATTAAGATAAAGAGCAAGCCTACTTTTTCCGGTAATTTTTTCAGCAAGAAGCTCAGCTGTTAATCGAGGAGTATCTACTCCTCTTTTTTTTAGATAAAAAGTAGCCCATTTGATGAGATCTATTATCTTCTTACTTTTCTTATTTTTATCCAAAGAGTTTGTAGTTTTTATTTAATCTGAGAGTAAAGATCTACCATTTCCATAGCTGCAACTGCAGCATCCCATCCCCTATTCCCAGCTTTGGTTCCAGCTCTTTCAATTGCCTGTTCCAAAGTATCAGCAGTAACAATACCAAATATAACAGGAATGTTTGATTGCATACCAAGTGTAGCTATACCTCTTGCCACCTGTCCTGAAACTAGTTCATAATGAGGAGTAGCCCCTCTTATTACCACTCCGAGACATATAATAGCGTGAAATTTATTCGTTTTTATCATTCTCGAGGCAACTGCTGGAACCTCGAAACTTCCAGGGACCCAGGCTATTTCAATATTTTCATCTCTTGCACCATGTCTCCTTAAAGCATCCAAGGCTCCCTCAAGTAACCTTGAGGTAATAAATTCATTATACCGAGATACAACTATCCCAAATTTTATCCCCTCTGCTGTAATTTTTCCTTTATATATATTCACCTTTATCGCCCTTTTTAAGTTTTTTATTAATCCAGATTTAAAAGATGTCCCAATTTCTTTTTCTTTGTTTCAAGATAACCCCTGTTAATCTCATTGGGTTTTATCTCAAGTGGTATTCGCTCCATAACTTCTAGTCCATATCCCTCTAACCCCACAATTTTGCGAGGATTGTTTGTTAAAATTCTTATACGATGCAATCCGAGATCGGCAAGAATTTGAGCTCCAATTCCATAGTCTCTTAAATCAGGAGCAAATCCAAGTTTTTCATTTGCCTCTACAGTATCCATTCCTTTATCCTGAAGCTCATACGCTCTTAGCTTGTTCAAAAGCCCAATTCCCCTCCCCTCCTGGTTTAGATACAAAAGCACCCCATACGGCTCCTTGGATATAATTTTTAAAGCAGCATCAAGCTGTGCTCCACAATCACAACGCAAAGATTTAAAAACATCTCCTGTTAAACATTGAGAATGTACCCTTACTACCACATTTTCTTTTCCCTTCACCTCACCTTTAACTAATGCTACATGGATCCTGTCTTCGAGTAAACTCCTATACCCTATAAGTTTAAACTCTCCATAAGAAGTGGGAAGAAAGGTCTCTACCTCCCTTTTTATAAGTTTTTCTTTCTTCCATCTATACTTTATAAGGTCAGCTATCGTGCATATTTTCATATCGTGATCCTGAGCAAATTTAGAAAGCCTAGGTAGTCTTGCCATATGGCCATCATCATCCATTATCTCGCAAATAACTCCAGCAGGATAAAGACCAGCAAGTCGAGCAAGATCAACAGCTGCCTCTGTATGACCAGCCCTCACTAAAACTCCTCCCTCTCGGGCTATAAGAGGAAAAACATGTCCCGGTCTTGCAAGATCCTCACTTTTTGTTGCTGAATCTATTATCGTTTTTATAGTTTGTGCCCGATCATAAGCAGAAATACCAGTAGTAGTATTTTTCTTTGCATCAACAGAAACGGTAAAAGGAGTTCCCTTAAGAGAGGTATTATTATTAACCATAGGGGAAAGATTAAGTTCTTTTGCTCTCTGAGGTGTGATAGCTATACAGATAAGACCTCTTCCATACTTTGCCATAAAATTAATTATCTCTGGGGTTACATAAGAGGCAGCAACTACAAAATCTCCTTCATTTTCCCTATCCTCATCATCAACTACAATAACAATTTTACCCTTCTTTATATCCTCTAGAGCCTCTTCTATGGTATGTATTACTATTTTTTCCTTGCTCATAGTTTTAATCCTCCATTAAACAGTCCAACTTAAACAAGAAAAATTAATATCCTGCCTGTCGCAAAAATTCTAATGTTATTTCCTTTCTCTCTTTAAATTGTAAAATCTGCTCTATATGCTTTGCTAGTATATCTACTTCCAAATTAAGAATATCTTTTTCTTTTTTGTACTTAAGATTTGTATGATCTATAGTATATGGTATAAGACACACTTTAAATGTCTCTCTTCCTTTTTCTGCCACAGTAAGACTAACTCCCTCTAATGCTACTCTTCCCTGGGAAACTATATATTTCATAAGTGGAACAGGAGGTCTCAGTGTAAAAGTCCATTGGACAAAAGTTTTCTCAATTCTTTCCACTTGAGCAAGTCCATCAACATCCCCTGTTACAATATGTCCTCCCAAGCGGGATGTTGGAAGAAGTGCTCTTTCTAAATTCACCTTATCTCCAAATTTAAGCTGACCTAAATTTGTCTTTTTTAATGTCTGAGACATTACCTCCACAACAAAAATATCTTTTTCCTTTTTGGTAACAGTAAGGCAAACTCCATTTATACAAATGCTATCAGAGACACTAAGATCCTCTGTTACCCTTTTTGCCTTTATACTAAGCTGAAAAATGGGTGAAGAGAAAACCTCGACAACTTCACCTACTTCCTCTACTATACCGGTGAACATTTTAATCTCTTCATTAAAAAATTATTATATTAAAAGGAGTGCCGGCTTTTCAAGGCTCCTTTTTACCTCTGCAAGAAACTTAGAACCAAGATATCCATCCACAACCCTGTGATCACAAGATAAAGTCATCTCCATTAAAGGAGCTATCGAAATTTTTCCTTCTGCAACAATTGGTCTTTCCTTTATCTCTCCAGTAGCCAAAAGACAAGTTTGAGGAGGATTTATAATAGCAACGAAATTTTTAATTTGCATCATCCCAAGATTTGATAGTGTAAAAGTTCCTCCTTCTAAATCTTCAAGTGAGAGTTTATCTTCGGTAGCTTTTTTAACTAAATTGGTTCTCTCTTTTGCAATTTCAACTAAGCTTTTTTTATCCGCATTCTTTATTACTGGAACTACAAGGCCTTTTTCTCGTGCTACCGCAAGACCAAGATTCACATAAGGAAAGGAAATAATTTTACCATCCTTGTAATGAGAATTCACTCGGGGAAATTTACTTAAAGCTCTTGCACAGGCTTTAATTAAAAAGTCAGTATAGGAAAGATGTAATCCTTTTTCTTTTTCGAATTCTTCAAGAAGATCGTTTCTCATCTTCACAGTTTCAGAAAAATTAACCTCAACTGTTAGATAAAAGTGAGGAATCTCTTTTTTGCTAAGTTGCATCCTTTGGGCCATTATTCTTTCTACTCTAGATAGAGCGATTTCTCTTTTCTCAGAAGCTATTTTCTCTTCAAACACTTCTGTTTTAGCTTTTTCTTCCACTGCTCGAAGAACATCTTCTTTAACTATTCTCCCTCCAGGACCTGTTCCTTTTAGTTTGTTAAGGTCAATCCCCTTTTCTTTAGCCAGTTTTCTTGCAAGGGGAGAAGCTTTGATTCTTTCCCTTTCAAACTCAATTTCCTTTTCTACTTTCTCTTCACTTGGAACTTGAACTTCCTCTTCTCCTGGAATTTTCTCTTCCATAGAATCGGTAATATAGCCAATAGTCTCTGTTACAGAAATTCTTTCTCCCTCTTTAGCTAAAATTTTTCTTAAAAATCCTGAGTCTGTAGCCTCAATCTCCATGTTTGCTTTATCAGTTGCTATCTCTAACAAAGGCTCTCCCTTTTCAACTCTATCTCCTTCTTTTTTGAGCCATTTTATTATTTCCCCTTCCTCCATCGTTTCTCCCAATTTAGGCATGATTATTCTCTTAATCACTTTCTCCTCCTTTACAAAAACTGCTCTATTTCTGCATTTGGATATTTTAGGAAAACCTAAGTCACTGTCAAGAAATTAAATTCCTCTCTTTCTTAACTCTATAAACTCTTTTTTACTCCTGCAGAGAAGATAAGGATTGCTTCTTTTTTCTTCTCCTAGAGTAGAAAAAGGTTTTTTCCCATAATCATGACCAGGATACACTTTTGTTTCTTCGGGAAGTTTCAACAATTTCTCAAAGAGACTCTCATAAAGCGCTTCAGAACTACCCCCTGGTCCATCGGTACGTCCACAGTGACCTACAAATAAGGTATCTCCTGTAATAAGGCTATCTTCCACAAGAAGACAGATACTTCCAGAAGTATGTCCGGGTGTATGAATGATTCCAATCTCCAAGTTACCAACTTTTATAACATCTCCGTCATCTACAACAAAATCAGCACCTGCAATTTCCTTTTCTAGTTTATGGGAAATTACCTTAGCTTTTGTAATTTTTACCAATTCTTTGTTGCCAGCTATATGATCAAGGTGAGAGTGGGTATTAATTATATATCTAAGAGAAAGATTCAATTTATTTAAACAATCTAAAATTATCCGTACTCCACCTGAAGGATCAACAACTGCTGCTTCACAGGTTTTTTCATCTGCAATAATATAAGAAAAGTTATTGTCAAATCCTCCAACTGCAATTTGTTTTACCATAATGTCGTTCTCCTTTTTAATTACTCCAGGTTTATCTTTTTTACCTTATTATATATCTTTTTTTTAAGAAATACCTTTCCTACTCGGGCAAATCTTTCTGGCTGGTCAGTAACAAAAAACTCATATGAATGAAAACCGCAATCTACATTCGATGAATCTCCCGCTATTTCCCTCACCCTTAAAGCAACCTCCTTTGCCGAATCTATCAACTTAACTTCCTCCCCTACCACTTGTTGAATTGTATCTTTAAAAAGAGGATAGTGAGTACAGCCTAAAATTAAAGTATCTATCCTTTCCTTTAGAATCGGTCTAAGATAATATTGAATTACCTTTTTTGTAATTTCTCCTCTAAGCCATCCTTCCTCAGCTAAAGGAACAAGAAGAGGGCAGCTTTTTTCTACCACTTTAACACTACGATCTATTCTCATAATAGCTTTAGTATAAGCTTTACTTGCTATGGTAGCCTCAGTTCCTATAACACCAATTATTCCTTTTTTAGTTAAACTTATTGCCTTCTCTGCTCCTGGTTCGAGCACTCCTATCAAAGGTAAAGATGTTCTCTCCTTGAGGAAGTCCAAACTAAGAGCAGAAACGGTATTACAGGCTATCACAATAAGCTTTACTCCTTTTGATTGTAAAAATTTTATTCCTTGTTCGGAGAATTTGTTAACTGTTTCTGGAGATTTACTCCCATATGGCACACGAGCAGTATCACCTAAATAAATAATTTTTTTATCAGGTAAAAGATTTGCAATCTCTCTTAGGACAGTTAAACCACCAACACCTGAATCAAATACTCCAATTTGATCAATATTCACTTTTTTCCTTTGACAAACTCTTAATTATCTTTGTATTTTTCTCAAAAGATTCTCTCACATCAATATGCCCCACAAGAGTAGAAGGAGATCTCCCTTCCACTAAAATTTTAACTTTTGAGTAGGAGGGAAAATTTTCGAGGATAGTATTTACTATAGAATAAATAGTGATAATCTCTCCTGATGTTCCCCCTGGATGCTTTTTAATTAAAGATGAGGAAAAATCCACATAAATTAAATCTCCCTTGGTATAAACTGCTAATATCTTGGTTTCTGGTGGGACTGTGGGAACAAAAGACTCATTTTGTGGACCTTTAATCAATTCTTGAATAACTGCCTTAATCTGATCTGGAATAGTATCATTATTTTCTTTAAAAAATAGCTCTTTTTTAACACCTACCAAATGCTCTCCATCAGGAGTAGCAAAGTAAAGAGTAACCACTTTTTTGCTAACCTGCACTTGAGGAAAAGTTTTTCCAACCCAATCTTTAAGGTGGTAAGTTGCCTCTTGCAGAGAGGGGGTAATTATAATTCCCAAAATAAAACCAATAATTAAAAAGACAAGGTAGATAAGAATTTTATTTCTAAAAAAGAACATTTACTTTCTCATCCTCAACTTTCTTATTGAAAGAATTAATATATCTTGCAAGACCTTTATAAAGACCTAGAGCAATAATTTCTTGAAATTCCTTACTTTTTAATTTTCTCTCCTCTAAAGGATTAGAAATAAATCCAACTTCTACAAGAATAGCAGGCATATTAACTCCTCGTAAAACATAAAAACGAGCCGATTTTACTCCCCTATTAAGCATTTTACAAACATCAACCAGATTCTCCTGAATAATTTGAGCAAACTGTCTACTTTCTGTGCGATATTGATTTTGAATTAAATCCCATATAATATTTTTAACCTCGGAAGGAAGTTTATCAGAAGCAAAAGCTGTATTCTCACGCATTGCCACTTCTTCTGCTCCTTCCCCATAAGCGTATCGAGAATTGTAGAATGTTTCTATTCCTTTAACTCTACGATCCCAGGTAGCATTTGCATGTATACTTACAAAAAGATCCCCCTTTAATTGATTGGCAATTTCTGCTCTTTTATCCAAAGATACAAACTTATCCTTATCTCTTGTGAGAAACACCTCTACAAAAGGAAGATTTTTTCTTAACAGTTTAGCCAGTTTTAAAGCTATGGAAAGAGTCACATCCTTTTCCTTCACCCCTGAAGGGCCTATCGCTCCAGGATCTTCCCCTCCATGTCCGGGATCAATGATTATTCGATAAATTTTTCCTTGTCTCTCTGAAGATAAATTTTTAGCCCATTTATCTTCATCTTCCTTTTTATTAAGAATTGCTAAAATAACATCCTCTTTAGGTGGTTTTATTTCAATCATTAAAGTATGAGGTGACTTTTTTGAAAAAATACCAAAGCTATACTCAGAAACAGCAAGATCTATAACCATCTTAACAACATTCTCAGAGTCTCTTGCCAGGCGTATTTTTTTCACAAATTTATCACCAACAATAATATCTTTGCTCGGAGAATCTATGTTAGCCGGATAAAGGTTCAACATAATTCTTGGAGGATGGGTAAGTTCTCGAACAACGTATCCTGCCTCAGGAGGCATCTGAAAAAAAATTTGAGTAAAATCAGAGCAAGAATTTATCCTTATCTTGCCTAAAGGATAATCTAAAAATATACTTTGGGAAGCCTGAGAAGCTGGGGAGAGCAAAGCCTGGAAAAGAAAAAATGCTATAATTATTCTTTTCATCTCCTTTCCTCACCACCTTGGCCTTTTCTCTCCCCTCAGAAAAAATCTAACAAAAACTAATCTTTATCCTGTTTACTTATTAACATCAGAAAAATATTGAACTTTTTCTTTTAAGCCTTAGAGCTCTCTTTTTGAGGTGCTTTTTTCACAAAACCAAGTTTTTCCTTTATTTTCTGTTCAATTTCATCCCGTAAGGATTTATTTTTTGGATCTTTTAAAAATTGACGGGCGTTCTCTCTGCCCTGTCCTAACTGAATATCATTGTAAGAGTACCAACTCCCAGACTTCTTAATTACACCCATCTCTGAACCCAGATCCAAAATGCACCCTTCCTGTGAAATTCCTTCTCCAAAGAAAATATCAAACTCTGCTTTTCTGAAAGGTGGAGCCAGTTTATTTTTAACTACATTAACTTTTACTCTATTACCAACCTGCTCATCTCCTTTGGTTATACTGGATGTTCTTCTTATTTCCAGTCTAATTGAGGAATAAAACTTGAGAGCTCTTCCTCCTGGAGTAGTTTCTGGATTTCCAAACATAACACCAATTTTCATTCTGAGCTGATTAATAAATATAGTAGCAGTTTTTGATCGATTAATTGCTGCAGCTAATTTTCTGAGAGCTTGAGACATAAGTCGCGCCTGAAGTCCAATATGAGCATCTCCCATCTCTCCCTCAAGTTCTGCTCTAGGTACTAAAGCGGCAACCGAATCAATAATAATAACATCTATAGCATTACTTCGTACTAAGACCTCGGCAATCTCTAAGGCATCTTCACCAGAATCAGGCTGGGAGATAAAAATATTGTCTGTATCCACTCCAAGTTTTTCAGCGTAAGTTGGATCAAGAGCATGTTCTGCATCAATAAAAGCAACTACCCCTCCTTTTTTCTGAGCCTCAGCAGCTACATGAAGAGCAAGGGTTGTTTTTCCTGAACCTTCTGGTCCAAATATTTCTATAATTCTACCCCTAGGAATTCCGCCTATTCCTAAAGCAGCATCAAGGGTAAGACTTCCTGTAGGAATTACTTCTACATCCATACGAGCTGCTCTCTCTCCTAGACGCATTATAGCACCCTTGCCAAACTGATGCTCTATTTGACGTTTTGCTATCTCTAAGGCTTTTAACTTTTCTTCATTCATTCTCTTTGTTATCCTCCCCTTTTCCCCTGAAGGGGAAATTTCTGTAAAGGTGTATATATTGGTCCCTGAGGAGTGAGACGACTTTGCATAACAGTGATAGCCTCAATCTTCGCCTCTCCTCCTGATGTTTGCTTTTCTCTCATAATTGCTCTTTTTATACTTTCTCTATCTTGCAGTTGTTTAACTCTCCCAATAGTAAGGTGAGGTACCCATTCCCTTTTTTCCCGAGGAAAACCTTGTTTGAAAAGTTTTTTCTCAAGTTCCTTTGCTATTTGTGCAAGCTGAGAAGAACCTTCTTTTATTCCCAGCCATATCACTCTGGGACACTCTAGATTGGGAAAGGCACCCATTTTATAAATTTTAATAAAAAAGGGACAAAACTTTTCTGCTACCTCACATGTGGCTTCAAATATTCCATCAAGCTTTTTTTCGTCTGTTTCTCCTAAGAACTTGAGAGTAATATGAATTAAAGAAGGATCTACCCATTTTATTTTATTGGAAGTATGCTTTATTTTTTCCTGTAAGTTGGCAATTTTTTTCTTTGTCTTTTCTGGAAGATCTATAGCAACAAACACTCTCATTATTTTACTCTTTCACCCTATACTATACCATCCTTTGTCTCTGTCAAGAGGCGAAAAATTTGTTCGAGAGATTATTTCTTAGCTCCTTCAATTACTAAAGTAAACTCACCTCTAGGCTCTCTTTCTTTAAATATTTTCTCTATTTCACTCACTTTACCCCGAATTATCTCTTCAAATTTTTTGGTTAACTCTCTTGCAACTACCATCCTGCGATCTCCAAGAATCTCCTTTATCTCAGCAAAAACTTTAAGAAGACGATGAGGAGATTCATAAAGGACGATGGTTCTTTTCTCCTGACTTAATTCGTTAAGCTTTTTCACGCGCGTCTTTCTTGTCCTCCCCAAAAATCCCTGAAAAACAAAACTATCTGTCGGAAGACCTGAAACAACAAGAGCAAGTATTAAAGCGGAGGGACCAGGAATAGGAACTATTTTTATCTGCTTTTGTGTTGCTACTTTAACAAGATAATAGCCAGGGTCAGAAATACCAGGCATCCCTGCTTTACTGACCAAGGCAATATTTTTTCCTTCTTCAATTTTTTTTATAAGATACGGGGTCTTTTTTTTCTCGTTATATTCATGAAAACTTGTTAAAGGAGTATGAATATCATAATGAGAAAGTAGTTTTCGTGTATGACGTGTATCTTCGGCAGCAATAAGATCTACCTCACGCAGAACACGAAGAACTCTGAAACTTACATCCTCTAAGTTTCCAATTGGGGTACCAACAAGATATAATGTACCACTATTTTGACTCATCTGTTTTGTTTATCTATTTTTTATTTAACTTTATTACCTTATCTGTCAAAGTTGATCAATTTAATCAGCCCTGGGCTTGGAACACTTTTTTATTGAAGCTTCGGGTATTATGCGGAAGATAGCCTCGTATAAGTTTTATCTTACTTATCATTCTGCTGTAGCTGATCTTGCGTTTTGGCTATACCTATAACTTATGCTAAGACTTATTTTTTGCACACCAAAGATGCGTTTTGAGATACCTGAAGCTCCCTCTTGAGTCTCTAATAAGAGTAAAACCTCCTAATCTCAAATCAGCCTGTTACTTGAAAGCCGGCAAACCTTAAACAAACATAAAACTTGGAATATTAAACCTATATTTATCAAAGGGGCCTTTTCTGCGGAATACCTGGACGACGTGGATATCTTAAAGGAGTAGGTGCTATCTTTTGGATTACAATCAAACTTCGAAATTCACCTGAAAATGGGAGCTCAAAATACTTTACTTTAGCTATCCTGCCTCTTAAAACTGAGAGAGCATTGCGAGCGAGCTCTAATTCTTTACTATTTTTTCCTTTCTGAGCTATAAGATATCCTCCAACTTTAAGAAAAGGGAAAGTATATTCCAAAAGAACATTTAACTTGGCCACAGCTCTTCCCACAGCAAAATCGAAACTTTCCCTTTCTTTCCCGTGCCCCACCTCTTCTGCTCTTGCCTTAATTAGCGTTACATCCTGCAGGTTTAATTTTTTTACAAGGTATTTAAGAAAATTAACTTTTTTTATGCTTGACTCGATTAATGTGCATTTAAGTGATGGTAGATGCAGTTTAATTGGCAAAGAGGGAAATCCTGCACCAGGACCAATATCTACCAAACTACCAAACTCCCTTTCAATTACCAAAAGAAGAGAAAGAGAA
>CAYRAK010000028.1:0-14965 GCA_964422215.1 uncultured Clostridia bacterium
TTTCTCTCTTAATAATCCTTATTTTTGTCTTTCATATTATTTTTGACACTACCTTTTTTCAAGTTAAGGGTTTCTTGGATAAATTTCCTAGGGACTCTAAAACTCTTTCTTTTGCTCGATCAATATGTTGAGCAAGTAGTTTTTTTGCTTCATTTAGATTCCTTTTCTCTATCGCTTCCACAATTTTTATATGCTCATCTAGGGCACCTTCAAAATTTGTATACATATGTTGACATATTTTTACTAAATTGTAAATCTGGGAAAAAATACCCTTTAACCGCCGATTATTACATTTTTTAACTATTTTCAGATGGAACTCTCGGTCGGTAGGATAAAACTCTGAGAATTTTAAATCTTTTTTGTTTTTCTTCCTTACCTTCTCCCACATCTTTTTTAATTTTTGCAGTTCCAGAGAATCTACATTTTTTATGAAAGACTCTAAAGCGTAAGTTTCCAAAAGTTTCCTCAACTCATATATCTCGACAATATCTTTCTCTGAGAGCTTTACAGCATAATAACCCCGTCGTGATTTAGCCTTAACGAGTCCATTTTCACTAAGTTTTTTAAGGGCATCACGTATAGGAGTTTCACTTATACCAAATTCTTCTGCAAGAGAAGCAACATCTATCTTTTCTCCCGGTTTAAGCTCCAGGTTAATTATTCTTTCCTCTAGTATTTTGTATATTTGATCTGTCAAACCACTTCTTATTAATTGAGTCATTTTTCTAACTTTTAATTTTTCATCAAAAATATTTTATAAAAAATTTTTTATTTTGTAAAGCACATTCTACTTGACAAAATCAGAAGGTTTGATTTGGCATGATGTTTAACTGACGTAGGAAAGAGCAATTAATATCCTTAAATCTGTCAATTAAATGGAAAAATCACAACAAAATCAACAAAAAATTTCAAACTTTTATTATGTATTAGAGTTAAACAAAAATAGCTGCAGTAAAAATTTTTCTTTTAATTGAAGTGGCAAAATTAATTCCTACTCAGACAAAGCATTAATAATCTCCTGACAAAATTCAGGTAGATCATCTGGTACTCTACCGGTTATGATGTTCCCGTCACGAACTGCGGGCACATCTACAAATTCTGCTCCCGCATTTATTAGATCATCCCGTACCGCAATGTAACTTGTTACCCGTTTTCCCTTCACAAGTCCTGCAGAGATTAAAATTGCAGGACCATGGCAAATAGCAGCTATCAATTTACCTTTTTGATTGCATTCCTTTGTAAATGCAAGAGTTTTTTCATGATGACGTAAGGCATCAGGAGAAAACCCTCCTGGAAAAAGAAGACAATCAATATCATCAGCACGCAACTCTTCAAATTTTTTAAGGTTGTATCTTTTTCCTTCCCTCATAACAGGAATAGGAATTGTGTGTCCAAAACGGCCTGTTACAGGTTTTTCTTCCATATATGGACGCGGATGAAGACCCACATTAACAGGAACTACTAATATTTCTGCTCCTTCCTCGCTTAATCTTAACAAAGGATATAAAAGCTCGATATCTTCAAACTCATTAGCCACGACAATAGCTATTTTTTTATTGGAAAGCTTTTTAGTCATTTGTAGCCCCCTTCTTAAGATACAATTTTTATCTTACTAAAATCACCACTTTTTATGGCATCAATAAGTGCCCCCATGTAGGTATCAATGTTATCCTCTGTTTTCTCTTTGTTAACCTTGCCCTCTTTATCTTTGGCAATTAAGGAGACGGGAGCCTGATCAAGTTTACTCCAGAGTTGAGGATTTTTAGCGGCACTTAGAATTCTTCTTTTATCCTCATCATCTACACCTACCTCATTGAAGGTTTTGGGAAATCCTATTTTTTCCAAAAATTTTATCATACCCTCTGCAACCACTATACCTAACTTTTCTCCTGTGTAGTTTCCTATATCTTTTTTTATATATCCTGCCCTTTTAAATATTTCTCCAACCATCCTAAGCTGAGGCTCAATTGCAGGAGAAAAAAATACACTCGCATAGGGATTAACTATTGCACATGCTCTTCCATGGGTTAACTTATTTACCAAGGAGAAGCTAAAAAGATGAGCATAGTTTGTACCTCCCACCATGATGGCGTATCCTCCAAGGTCAGTTCCAAGACCCAAACTAATTCTTGCATCTTCATTTTCCGGATTATCTATAGCTTTTGGAAGATTCTCCACAATTAGGCTAATTCCAATTTCTGCTATGTGCATCACCTTATCAAAAAAGGGCTTTCCAGTTGCACCGTATATAACCTCAAGACAGTGAGAGATACCATCAAGTGCTCCATCAGAGGTTATATCATAAGCTGCTCCCACTGTTGTCTTATAATCAAAGACAGCCCAGGGTGGAATGATAGCATCATCTATTATAAGTTTTTTTTGACCTGTTAAAATGTCAGTTACATTTGAATATTTTGTAAGATGAGCTGCTGAGCTTGCTGCAGTTTGTACTGCTATTAAAGGAGGAAGTTTTTTATTCTCTTTTTCTAATCTCTCTGTTACAAGATTTGCCCCAAAGTAAACTTCAACATCATCAGGATCAAGTGTCGCAAGTACCATAGATGCTTTCACTGCATCTATGGTACTTCCACCTCCAACAGCAACTATACTATCAGCTCTTTTTTTTCCTATCTGATTTGCAATTCTGTAAACATCTTCTCTTGGTGCATTTGCTCTTGCTCCATTTATGATATCTACAATACTAACTTTTTTCTCCCTTAGGGAAGATTTAATCTCATCAACTAAAGATTTTTTCCACTTCTTTTCCTCAATTGTATCAAGTCCACTTACAATGAGCATGCAGGATTTTCCCTCTTTTTTGGCAAAATCTCCCACCTTTTTTGCACAGTTTACACCAAATGCATATCTTTCTTTTTTCCATTCACTAAGAAGTTTTCTTGCCTCTTCGTTGTAATCCTTAACACCTGTCATTTCAGACTCCTTACATATTTTTCTTTTAAATAAACAAGTTTTCCCAGGAACCTGGTTTTACATTATTTGATTTTAAAATACCTATCATCTCATCCCACTCTTCTTTTCTCACAGGAATACCTCTTCTTTCTCTCTCTTTAGTAATTCTTAGCTCAATCTCTCCAGGTACAAGAACTTCTTTAAAACCTTCCTGAGGAGAACAGGATTTACAATCTCTAATCAGACGATCAACTTTTTGTTTAAAAACACATACTCCAGCAAAACTTTCTATATTAATCGCCATCATAAAATAACTTGCTCCATAAGGGGTACTAAGATCTAGATAAGGAGGAATTTCTCTTCCAATTAATGATCCTGCAAGAGCCGCAGTAAAAACATCCACAACAAGCCCAAGCCCATATCCTTTGTAACCTCCCATTGGCAAAAGTACCCCCTCCAAGGCTTCTTTAGGATCAGTCGTTGGATAGCCGTTTCTGTTAAGTGCCCATCCTTCAGGTATTCTTTTGCCTTCTTTCAGTGCTTGAATAATTTTTCCCCTGGAGACAGAACTTGTTGAAAAATCAATTACTAAAGGATCATGATCTCCTGCAGGAATGGCAAAACTCACAGGATTTGTCCCATGTATTGCCTCTCTACCACCAAAAGGAGCGGTGGAGGGACTTGCATTGCAAAAGACTACACCAATCATATCCCTCTCCAGGGCCTTAGTTGCATAGTATGAAGCTACCCCAAAATGATTACAGTTGCAAGCTACTACAACTCCACAGGAGCTGTCTTCCGCTTTCTTTATCGCAAGTTCCATACATTTTATTGCAGATACAGGACCTAAGCCCATATTTGCATCTACTAAAGCGCCACTTTTTGTCTCTTTTAATATGCTAATCTGGGTGTTTGGTTTTACAATTCCTGCTCGAACTTCCTTAACCACTCTTGATAAGGTTCGGATAAATCCATGAGAGTCAATACCCCTAAGACTTGCAAAAATTGCAGCATCTGCAACAATCTCTATCTCTTTCTCTGGAAGATTAAGTTGAGTTAGTATAAAAAAGTAAAGCTTTCTTACCTTCTCAACTTCTATCCGAAATTTTTGCAAACCTAACTCCTTTTTTAAAAACGGAGATTAATCAAAAAACAGATTAAGATAGTGCTTTTATTATTTCTCTGCAAAAAGCAGGAAGGTCAGGAGGAGTTCTAGAAGTAATAAGATTTCCATCTATAACTACCTCTTCATCAACCCAGTTAGCACCAGCATTACACATATCATCTTTTATCGCAGAGACTGAGGTTACCGTTTTTCCTTTTAAAATACCTGCTGATACAAGAACCCATCCACCATGACATATAGCAGCAACAATTTTGCCTTGTTCAAACAACTTCTTAACAAAACCTAAAGTTGCACTGCATCTTCTAAGTCTATCAGGTGCCCAACCTCCAGGAATTATAACCACATCAAACTCATCTGGATCCACTTTATCAGCTTTCAAATCTATATTAACCTCATACCCATGCTTACTTTTAACTTTATCAGCACTTGAGGAAGTTCCAATAATTTTTACCTCAAAACCAGCTTCTCTCATCCTATAGTAAGGATACCAAAGCTCCATATCTTCATAATCATCTGCTGCCAAGATTGCAACTTTTTTCATCATTATACCCCCTGTAAAGTTCATCTTTAATACTACAAAAATTTTTTGATATATTCAATATCCTCAATGAGCTTCTTCTCGGTGGGTATATCTGAGAAATCCTCAAAGGAAAGATAACCTGTATATCCTACTGACTTTAAATCATCTATCACCTCCCTCCAGTTGACAATTCCCTCTTTAAGAGGAGCCCAGATTGGTCTCCAGAGAAAAGTACCATCATCTTCTTTTTTCTCAATAATCCACTTTGAATTTTTTACATGTACGTGGGCAAGATATTTACCCAAAAGTTGCATCCCCATACGCCAGTTTTCATACCCTTCGTAAACCATATTTCCTGGATCGTAGATAACTCCAATATGTTCAGGGTCAAAGGGGGCAATAAGACGGTAAGCTGCAGAAGCACTTGGAATAATATTTCCCATGTGTAGCTCAAGCACAGCTTTCACATTGTATTTTGAAGATATTTTTGCCACTTTCTCTAAATTCGCTTGCGCTAGGCTGAATAAACTATTATAGTCATCTCTCTTGCTATATTTTGGAACATTAACTCTAATTTGAGGACATTCCATAATTTGAGCTACCTGCATAGCTTTTTCTATCTTCTCAAACTCATCCGTATTTAAATAAGTTGCCAAATTGCAAATCTTTAGATTTTCCTTTTGCGTTAATTTTTTGATATAATCTGCTTTCTTATCAAGGTCTTCAAGAGAGAGAGTACATTTATTATTTTTCCAGAAAGAAATCTCACCCTTTTCTTCTTTAAGTTCTGTCACTACTCTCCACTCAATTCCATCAAACCCCATCTTTACAAGTTTTTTCACTATTTCCTCTGGAGTAAATTCAGGAGTCATTACTGTGAATACACTAAATTTCATCATACCTTAACTCCGTTTTTTTTCTAAAATTTATGAGTCCACTTTATTAAGATATTCAATAGTTAATTTGGCTGAGGTTTCCGGATCTGGCAGAGGAAGAATTTCAGCAGATAGGTAACCTTTATAACCTATTTTCTTTAAAGCTTTAATTATTTTTTCAAAATCAAGATGTCCACATCCAGGTGCCCATCTGTTGCTATCGGCAAGATGGACATGGGTAAGATAATCCTTGGCCTCTTGGATACTTTGGTAAATAGATACCTCTTCTATATTCATGTGAAAGGTGTCTATTAAAAGTCCTATATTTTGTTCCCCCAGTTTCTTAATAAGCTCAATTGCCTCTTTCACCCTGTTAATAAAATTTGTCTCGTAACGATTCAGAGGCTCAAGGGTAAGGTAAATTCCATATTCCTGAGCCAGCTTAGCACACTCTTTTATAGCTTCCAGAGTCCACTTTTCGGCTGTTTCTCGGCTAACACCTTCCTCTACTTTTCCTCTTATAAGTCCTATTATTACCTGGGCACCAAAGGATGAGGCAAAACGAATATGATTTTTTACTCTCTCAATTGCCTTTTTTCTTACCTCGCTCTCAGGAGAGGAAAAGCTAAGTCCCTCTTCTACATAAGCCTGTCCTGTTCCTACGGCTGGCACTTCAAGACCAAAGCTTTTTACCAGCTTTTTAATTTCTTTTTCATCCACCATGGCAGGGTCTCTCAAAGCAAGCTCAACTCCCTGAAAACCTAATTTTACCACTTTCTCAATACTCTTTCTTAGATTCTCTCTAAAGGCAAGAGCAGAAAATTTTGCTCCAGGAGTAGAAATTACGATACTCTTTTTCATAGATTAAAACCCTATTCTTGGTAAGGAGTAAACTGGTCTCCAACCTTCACTTTGAGGTTCTTTTAAATAAGGCTCCATCTCAGAGGTTTTGCGCAGTGTTACCTTCTCTACTGGAGGAACCTTACCCGGAGGAAAAGCTTCCAGAATCTGATCAATAACTAAGGTCAGGTACTTTAAAATAGCAGCAACAGGCCTCTTTGCCTTCTTGGCACTTGCTCGAGATGGCTTTCCAACCACCCCTTCAGGAGTAGCCGCAAGCTCTATAGCAGCATGACCTTCTCCCTCAGACCAACGGTGAGGTCGGCGAAGAGGATCTACCGCTTTATCAAAGTGGCCGTCAGGAAGAAAATTCTCTCCCTCCGTGTCTTGAGCAAGCTCCATATCAACCATTCCTTCAGGAAACATCAAAAGAGCTATTGACGTTTCTGCTTCATCTGCGTGAATAAAGTGTGTCTCAAGACTATCCTTACGTTCACTTGGATAGAAAAACTCTCTCACTGCCCTGTGCCAATCTAGTATCTGGAAGATTCCGGGAAGTTGATAACGGAACATAAATTCATGCAAAGCTGACTCCAGAACCCAGAGCTGACCATGATTATTGATAATAATTTGCTTACGGAAACCATCGTTCCAGAGACCAAGCATAACGTAAATCAAAGTTTCCCGAACCACCTCCTGGGGCATAATTACTGTACCGGGCATTCCGATATGATGGTAAGGATGTGCTCCATAATTAAGAGGGTTAAAAGCAAGATTAACTGCTCGGCCTTGCTTAGCTGTATATCTACGCACTGCTTCGGCAATCTGGGTCACCATAAAGCTATCCAGACCAGAGATAGTATGTTGACCGTGATTTTCTGTGCATCCTACAGGAATAATTACAATATCGTTCTTGCGACGATTTTCAATAAGTTTTTGACGAATTGTAGTCTGGATATAACTTCCTGGTTTTCCCAATTCTGGAGGAGAAGGAACTTCATACTCTCTTAAGATAGCATCAATTTCCTCCTCCGATGCATCCCAGATCTTTTTTTTCAGCCTGCCCACATCTGTATCCTCAAATACTATAGCAGGATTTTCTGTTGTAAGCCACATCTTGCTTGCTCTTTTTTGTTCAGACACTTTCTTCCTCCTTAGGCTTGAATAGCTGTAATTTTACACTCCTCCCGATTAGTTTGAAGCAAAAGTACATTCTCGGGAACTTCATCTAAAGAAATCTTCTTGGTAATCAGGGAAGTCATATCCATCCCTGAGGCCATTAAAGATATAACATGGGGAAAGATACCGTGACCTGAGTGTCCCTGAGAGCCAACAAGGGATGCTCTTTTTACCTGAAAGACTTCTCCGGTAAGAGGAATCTTCTTAGCCGATCTTGCCACAACTACCACCACACTATTTAACTCTTTCCCTTCCCAGATGGTACGCTCAATCTCGGGAAAGATTTTATCGGGAAGACCACTTGCCTCAAGGTAGAGTTTTGCTCCCAGATTGTCAGTTAACTCAAGAATTCGTTGAGTAAAATCTTCCTCCAGGGGATTAATGGTATAATCTGCTCCCATTTTCCTGCCAAGCTCTGCTCTTGATTTGGAAGGTTCGGATAAAATCACCTTGGATGCACCTGCTCTTTTTAAAATGGCTGTTGCTGCAAGACCAATAGGTCCTCCCCCTATGATTACCACATTATCTCCAGGACGAATTCCTCCTCCTCGCTCAATTACTGCATTATAAGCAACTGATGTTGGTTCAACTAAACTTCCAGCTAAAAATATATCATCTCCTTTATAGGCTCCTCTCAGTTCCTCAAGGTTCCATACGTAACGAGAGTCTACCTTAACATACTCAGAGAAAGCTCCATCCACTGTAAACCCAAGCTCCTGTAACCTCTCACAGTGATTAGGAAAACCATCGACGCAAGGACGACAGCTTCCACACCAAAGCATCTCTTCGGAACATACCGCATCACCTTCCTTAAAAGGTTTCCCTGTATGTTTATCTATAGCCTTTTTACCTGCTTTAGCCACCACACCGGAGAACTCGTGTCCAAGAGTCACCGGAAAAGCGGTAAGTCCAGGATAGAGAATATACCCTTCATCATCTTTCTGAGCCATATGAACGTCACTTCCACAGATTCCACAGGCCTTTACCTTGATTAAAACCTCGGTAGGACCAATTTCGGGAACCTCTTTCTCCACCACCTGAAGAACAGGATTTCTCCAGACCTTACTTCCAAGGTAAGTTAATTTTCCCTCTATATCTTTGGGACCGGGTCTAAAATCAGGTTTGGGGTCCCACTCAGCAAAAAGTGCAACTGCCTTCATTTTAGCCATTCTTTTCTCCTTGTATTTTTAAATCCAAAAAAACATACTGTAAAGTTTTCTTAAAAATTTACACGTATTGGCACACCCTCCTTGCATGACTTTGTTGCTGCAAGGGCTACCTTTAAAGCTTCTTTAGCATCAATACCACCAACAAGGGGCTCTTTATTGTTTATTATACAGTCAACAAAATGTTTCATTTCATTAACAAAAGCTTCCTCAAACCTTTTTTGCCATGAAGGAACTACATCGTAACTTACACCTGAACTTTTCATTAAAAGATATCTTCTGTTTCTAAGATAACCAATTTGCAATGTTCCCTCAGAGCCAATGATCTCCACTCTTGTATCATATCCATAACCTGACCTGCGGGAATTTTCAATATTGCCTATCTTTCCGTTTTTAAAACTTAAAGTAGTGAAAGCAACATCAACATCTTCAAATTTTTTGTATTCTGGATAAATAAGAACTCTTCCTTCAGCATAAACTCTCTCAACTTCACTTTTCATAAACCACCTTGCAAGATCAAAATCGTGAATTGAGCTATCTACAAAAAGACCTCCACTTACCTTCACATATTCAATTGGAGGTCCTTCTGGATCTCTGCTTACAGCTTTAAAGAAAAGAGGCTCGCCTATTAATCCTTTCTCAATCTCTTTTTTAGCAGAAAAAATAGCAGGGTCAAACCGGCGCATAAAACCAACTTGCATAAAAACTCCTGCCTTATCTACTGCAGTTAAAGCCTCATCTGTTTCCTCAAGTGTGAGAGCAATTGGTTTTTCGCAAAAGATGTGTTTAGACTTCTTGGCTGCAGCTATAATCATATCTTTATGAACATTAGTGCTTGTGCAGATAAGAACAGCATCTATATCATTTTCCTCCAACATTTCATAAAAATCTGTATACCAGCTTATCCTGCCACACCTAAGTGCCAGATCCTTTGCTCTTTTCTCATCTATATCTGAGATGGCAACGACACGAGCCTCCTTGATTCTGGTAACAAGATTTTCTGCATGAATTTGACCGATACGGCCAGCTCCTGCAATTGCAATTTTTACCACTTTATCCATATTTACCTTTCTTTATAAAGTCCTTTACTGTTAGGAAAAAATTTTGTGAGTATCTATCCTAGTTTAGGTTAAAATCTTTTTGGAATCTCAACTTCCTCACCCTTCTTTTCTGCTGAAACATAAGCAGAATAAAGTACGGCAGTTGTATCCCAGGCAAGTTCTGAGTCTGACTGAGGATGTTTTCCTGTTAGAATGCAATCAACAAAGTCAGCAAGTTCCTGAGGATAGCCAAACATCCATTCCTCATCTGGAGAAGGAAAACTCCAACCCTGTTTTGTTTCTATTTTCTCAACTATATATGTGTTTTTGAGCTGTTCTTCTCGAGGATTAAACAATCTTACCGCATCAGTAAAACTTAAATTACAGAGGGTACGATGATTGTTTGCTATAATCTCAAGACAATTTTTCACTCCTCCCATGACAATCTCGGAGGCAAAAACATCGGCAATCATCCCGTCACTAAAGACAATGTGAATCTGAGCATAATCTTCGATATCATAATAATCGGTCCTTAGAAATCCTGCATCAATAAAATTTGGATTTCTCGTTATCTCATGTGTTCTACAACTGACAGTATGAGGCCTTATTGGTCTACCCTCTCTCAAATTTCCTTCAACCCTTTTTAAATAAAGAATAGCACTTAAAGGATGACAGCCTTTTCCCACTACTGAGCCACCTCCTGATTCTTTCCATATTCCATAAGACTTTGAATGAGATCCACTATGTGATTCCTCCCCTATAGCCCAAAGTATCTGTCCCTTGCTGTCTTTGAGTATCTCGACCTCTTTCTGTATCGCAGGAGCATAAACCCAGTTTTCGGCATAGAAAACCTTCCCTTTACTTCTAGCCTCTGCTTCAAGAATACGGTTTGCGCTAGCAAGAGCCTCATTAAGCATAAGTTTCTTAGGAAATTTGTTTCCTTTAAAATCTTTTTTGTTAGGAGGACCATAATAACCAGTAAAAGGTTTTTCCACAATCACATGTTTATTTTTCTCTAATGCTTTGATTGAAAATGGCTCATGTAGATAACCTGGAACACAAATATCAACAACATCTACCATATCAATTAGCTCCTCCAATGAACTACAAGGAATAATTTTTCTCTCTTTAGCAAACTTTTCACGGTGCTCCTTAGTTTTTGAGTAGACCGCTTTAACCTCCACACTTGGTATTTTCAAATAAGATCTGTAATGAAAGGAGGCAGCATATCCTGAGCCAACTATTCCAACCTTAACAGGTTTACTTTCCATAACTTTCTCCTCCCCTAATGTCTATAAATAATTTTCTCTTTTTTCCCAGTGTAATTATATTATTTTAATTCCCAGTGATTGTAAAATAGATTGTAACCCCTGAAAAGATTCCCTTGTCCCCTCCTCTTTTGACCCGTTCTTGGGAACATAATGAGTCTCCAAAGACACAACTCCTTGAAAATTTGCATTATCTAAAGCTTTAAGCTGTCCTTTAAAATCAATCTCTCCTTTCCCAATAGGAAGCCAAACAGGTTTTCCCTCTTTATCTTTCCCTGCATCCTTTAGATGAACATGAACTATCCTGTCCTTTATCAGCTCATATCCATCAGGATAGGGATTTTCTCCTGTAAAATAAGCATTACCCGGATCCCAGATAAGACCTAAATTTTTCGATGGAAGTCGCTCCAAAACTCTCTTAGAATCTTTTCCATTTCCTATATAGCAAGCATGTTCATTTTCTAAAGCAAGAGTAATACCTTCCTTTTCAGCTTTTTTTACAGGTTCCTCAAATCTTTGGATAATCTCTCTTAAGACATCATCAGTTAAATCCCCCTCTTTCCAAAAAGAAAAAATGCGCACCAGATTGGTATCAAATATCCTTGCTATTTCAAAGGAGTACTCTAAGAGATTTAAATGTTCTGAATAAGTTTTTTCTTCCATTAAAAAGGTATCTTTTTTACTTGAGGTAACCTTTTTCTGGCTAAGGTAACATTTAAAGACCGGAGAAGCAATGAGACATACTTTCAAACCATATTTTTCTATGAGTTCTTTCACTTTATTAAGTTCAGATGAGGAAAGATTCATAAGGTTTTTACCCCACATACTTCTAAGCTCTACATACCTCACTCCAAGTTCTTTTATCACCTTCAGAGCATATTCAAAGTCTTGACTTATTTCATCGGAGAAAATTCCTACTCTTAGCATCTTTTACTCCTTTTATTTATTCAATTTTTACACAAGATGTTTTTTTCAGATTCTCTAAAAGTTCCCTATACTCTTCCCTATTAATGGGAAAATTAACCCACTTTCTCTTCTTTCCGGATAAAATGAGGGCGTTTATAAATTCAACACTTCTTGCACCTTCCTCGCCTGGTGCAAGAAGCTCCTCTCCATAAAGGATAGCACAACAAAAGTTTCTTATAATTTCCTTATGCCCCACCCTACACTGGGGAGGTTCAAGTTTTTCTTCTACAACTTCTGGCTTTGCCCACATCTCGTTAGAGGAAAATGTAAAATCTGCAATCGAGTTTTTGAAAGAGTAAAATTTGAGAGAACCGTCTTCATATAAAAGTTTCCCTCTATCACCTGAAATCTCCATAAAAATACCGGTTGGAACTTCATTCGTGGTTGTATAGTAGTACCCCCAGGCACCACTTGGATATTCAAGTAAAGCATCCACCTCATCTTCAACTTCAATTTTGTGGAGACGTGTTCTTGTTCTAGCAAAAACTCTTGTGGGCATGCCACCTAAAAGAAGAAATAGATCAATTCCATGAGGTGCCTGATTTATTAAAACCCCTCCTCCTTCTCCTCTCCAGGTAGCTCGCCAGGTGGCAGTATTGTAGTAAAATTGGGTTCTGTAGTTTGGTTCAATCATGCAGGTACGTCTTATTTCTCCCAATTTTCCACTTTGGACAATTTCTCTTGCTAACCTCACCCAAGGGAAAGTTCTATACTGATACATTACAGCAAAAACTTTTTTAGTTTCACAGGCTACTTTTACAAATCTATCTGCCTCATCCACAGAGACAGCAATTGGTTTTTCGCAAAGACAGTGAAGCCCTGCTTCCATTGCTGCAATACCAATTTCGGGATGATAATAATGGGGGGTGGCAATAAGAACTGCCTCAGCAAGACCACTTTTTATAAGTTCCCTATAATCAGTAAAACCTGGCACATTATACTCTTTTGAGACTTTCTCTAAAAGTTTAAAGTTAACATCAGCTACGGCAACAAGTTCTGCTTCTTCAACTTCTTTAATATTCGTTATATGTTGCTGGCCCATTCCCCCTACGCCAACTACCCCTATTTTAACTTTGTCCATTATTATCCTCCAATACTCTCATGCTTTTTTCCTTAATAACTTTTTCCTCAAAAAAATTACGTATATGATACTCTTCCCTGGGAGAGTATAATAGCAGTGTCATTAAGGTAAGAAAAATTACTCTTTCATCCCACTTATAGTGATAGATTCAACAAAGAAACGCTGGAAGATTAAATAAAATATTACAAATGGTACCGTGTAAATGAAAGAAATAGCCATTAGTGCTCCATAATCAGTAGGAGACTCCCCTCCACCCATCTCAAGCCAGCGGATAAAATGTAAACCGAGATTTAAAGTAAAATTATCATTTGACTGAAGCACAACTATAGGCCATAAAAACCAGTTCCAAGCATACATAAAATTAATAATAATAGCTGCCCCTATAGCAGGCTTGATCACCGGCAAAATTATTCGAAAAAATATCCCTATTTCTGAGGATCCATCTATTCTTGCTGCATCAATCAAATCAGTTGGCACCGAGTATATGTACTGGCGCATAAGAAATATTGACCAAGCCCCAATTAGACTCGGTAAAGGAATTGCATAAATACTATCGATGAGTCCCAAATTTCCTACAATGTAAAACCAAGGGATAACAAGAGCAGCTTCAGGTATCATTAATTTTAAAATGCAAAGCGTAAAAAGTTCATTCTTGGCAAAAAAACGAAGCTTGGCAAATGAGTATCCTGCCAATGTAGAAAAAAATAAGGTACAAACTACAGCTATTGTCGCAGATATTATGGTATTAAGATATAAAAGAGGAATATTTAAACTTTCCATCACTGTTTTAAAATTAGCTAAAGTAGGATTGCGGGGAATAATATTAGGCGGGACTTTATAAAGCTCCTCTTTTGGCATAAAAGCCATTCCAAATCCATACATCAAGGGTATCACTACCCAAAAAACAATCAATACTAAAATACCTAAGTTTATTAATGCATTTGTTAAAGATATTTTTTTCGCTACAAACATTATAGTTTCCTTAGCCGAATATATGTAAAAATTAGTACTATGCTAATTAATACTACTGCCGAAGCTGAAGCAAATCCAAATTGATACCTATTGAATCCATACTCATAAATGTATGTAGATAAAACTCTAGTCGCTGATCCAGGACCTCCTTTTGTTAAGAACCAAACAGGAGTAAATACATTCCAACCAGCTATCATATTGGTAATAATTAAAAAAAGCGTAATAGGTCTAAGTAACGGAACTATGATATCTTTTACTATATGAAACCGTGTAGCTCCATCTATTTTGGCTGCATCAATATATACAGAGGGTATTCCTCTAAGTCCCGCAGTATATATTAAGGTATTAAAGCCGGTATTTTTCCAGACAATAAATCCTATAACACATAAAAGGGCCAAGTCCGCATCAGCAAGCCATTTTTTTCTTCCCAATCCCAAAAAGCTCATAAGGGAATTTAGAGCAGAGTACGGCTCTGGACCTGTAATCCATACCCAGATAGCTCCAGCGGATATTAAAGGTACAATCGCGGTCATAAAAAAAAGCATTCTGGCCAGAGAAGCGACTACACCAGGTCTATTAAAAAGAATGGCAAAGAGCATTCCCAAAAACACCAGTAAACCTGTAGTTGATAACGTATAAATGAGAGATATTGATAAGGATTTAAGAAAATAAGGATCTGTAAAAAGTTTGCTATAATTTTTTAATCCGACAGCTTTCATAGGATTAAACATATCCCATTTAGTAAAACTAACTGCAAAAACAAACATAAGAGGTATCCAGAAAAAAATTGCATACCAAATAAGAACAGGCGTTATAAATACAAGACCTGTCTTACTTTCTTGTCTTCTTAAACCTTTATTTAGCATAATGAACCTCTTCTGCTATCCTCACTTTTAAATAAAAGTGAGGATAGCAGATCTTGCTTATACTTTACATTTCTTTCAATATCACATCTTCAAAAATTTCATTCACTTTCTCAGCAGCGGTAGCTAAACCTTCTTCAATACTCTTTTCCTTTGTAA
>CAYRAK010000029.1:0-11233 GCA_964422215.1 uncultured Clostridia bacterium
TTACTCTTCCAGAGAGGACCATTTCTACAATCTCCATTGTAGGCTCATCTGTAACTCTGTTTCCTTCTACAAACCTGGGTTTTATGTTCAACTTCTCCATCATTTCAGAAATAGCCTCTCCCCCTCCATGAACAACAACAGGCTTAATTCCCACGTATCGCATAAGCACAATATCTTTGGCAACTCCTTCCTTTATTTTCTCATTTTCCATCGCCCGTCCACCAAATTTCACCACCACAGTCTTTCCAAAAAATTCCCGAATATACGGAAGAGCTTCAGAAAGAATTTGAGCCCTCTTTATATCCTTTTCCATTTTTCACTCCTTCCTATTATAAAGTCTGTCAATATCAGGAACTTCTCCACTTGATAAGCGGTAAAGAATTTCTCCTGCTTTTCTTACTAAAAGTACCCCTTCCTCTTCCCTCTCAGCATAGTCTTCAATATTGATATCGTGAGTATCCATATAACCTAAGTTAATCTTCTGACATTTCTCTTTCGGTATTCCAGTAGCTAAAACTACATTTATACGTGGAAATTCTTGTCCCTCTTTGTAGGTTCCGATTCCTTTTACGTGAGTAGAATGAGCTAAAATTGCTCCCGGGACGTCTTTGAATTTGTCCCATTGTTTTAAAAAATAATCTCTTGTATGATAGCCTACTTTTTCAATCCATCTTCCATGAGTTGTGGAAATTTCTTTTATATGAGGACCGTATATTATTAAAGTACCTCCATCCTTCACAACAGGCTCCAGTTTATACATACATTTACCTGCTGTCCAAAGCTCCTCATACATTTTTGGAGCTACTGCTAAAACGGTGCCAAAGGTCCTGCTAACATATTTAACATTAACTTGAGCGGAAAGATCAGAAGCTTTTGACCATGCCTCCTCATCACCTGCATAAAATCCGCAAACTTTATCTTCTTTAACAACAAAACAAAACTGAGTAATGGGAGTATTAATAAAAGATGCGGCCTTATTAATAACATCTCTCACCGGAGTGCTTTTTACTCCATTTATCTTGGGATTGGTTATAAGAGCGCCTAGCCAGTGGAACTTATGTATAATCTCAGGACCTGCAACTCCAGGGAAAAGATATTTGTATCCTCCAGAAAAACCTACAACTTCATGAGGAAAAACAGGTCCCACTATGAGAAGCTCATCATAGTCAAATATCTTTTTATTCACCCGGATAGGAATCTCCTCATTCATTAATCCTCCAGAAATTTTTCGCACCTCATCCTGACTGATAGTTCCAATATATACAAGCTCCTTTTCTTCGTCCCAGTGGTGATTAAAAATACCCACATCCTTATACTTTGTGTATCTCTCATTAGAAGTTATTCCAAGATGCGTATTTATTTTTTTCTCATCCATTGGAGGATGAGTCCCCAGAGCAATTATGAAATCTAATTTCTTCACTCTACTCAAAAGACTACCGCAAAGTATCTTAAAAAATAACTCCACCGGAGCGGTTCGGGTGGTGTCAGGAATAATAACCAGAATTTTTTTCCCATGAAAGTATCTTTTTTTCTCGAGAGCTTCCTGACATAGATTTGTAAGCTCCTTTTCATTAAGAAATGTATCTTTTGAACCTTTTTCTGTAATAATCATCTTCATACCTCAATTTTTAATTATACTTTTTACATCAGTTTGAAAGTTAATAATTTTTCCACTTAGTATGAAAACTTCCTTCTTTATCTATCCTTTCATACCTGTGAGCACCAAAATAGTCTCTTTGAGCTTGAATCAGGTTTGCAGGAAGAACAGTTGTTCTTAAGCTATCATAATAGTTTAAAGAGGAACTTAAGGCAAGTGTTGGGGTTCCCCATTTTTTCGCCTGAATAGTTACCTTGCGCAAACTTAATATCCTTTCGTTAAGTACATTTAAAATTTCGTCTGCCAAAAGTAAATTAGATAAATTTGGATACTTTGTGTAAACATCTTTTATCAAATTTAAAACTTTGGCTCGAATTATACATCCTCCCTTCCAAATTCTTGCAACCTCACTTAAGTTAAGAGAATACCCAAACTCACCGGAAGCTACAAAAAGAAGATGCATTCCCTGAATATAGGAAAGAAGTATAGATGCATAACAGGCGTTCTTCAGGTGATGAAGAAAACTTTCTTTTTCTACTTTTTCCTCACCTGTCTCTCCTTTTAACTTGGCTGACAAAGAAACTCTCAATTCTTTGAAACTGGATAAAATTCTTGCATCAACTGCGGAAGTAATGGTGGGAATAGGAACTCCTAAATCAAGTGCAGATTGAGAAGTCCATTTTCCTGTTCCTTTTTGTTCTGCTTTATCTAAAATCATCTCAACTAAGGCTTTCCAGTGAAATCATCTTTTTTACTTAAAATGTCCTCGGTTATTTCTATAAGGTAAGAATTAAGTTCACTTGAGTTCCACTCTTGAATAACCTTCTGAATCTCATCTATTTCCATATTTAAATTGTTTCTCATTAAATGGTAACTTTCCGCAATAATTTGCATAACCGCATACTCAATACCATTATGAACCATTTTCACATAGTGACCTGCAGAAGTAGGTCCAAGGTAACTGCAGCAGGGACCATCTTCTGTATGAGCTGCAATTTTTACAAAAATATCCTCTAGCTGAGAGTAAGCTTCTCTATCTCCTCCTGGCATTATACAGGGACCAAAAAGTGCACCATATTCACCTCCGGATATGCCTGTTCCAAGATAAAGCAGTCCTTTCCCTTTTACTTTTCTATAACGTCTTTCTGTGTCTTTAAAGTGAGAGTTTCCTCCATCAATTATTATGTCACCTTCGGCCAGAAGAGGAACAAGCTTTTCAATAAAAGAGTCAACAGCCTCTCCTGCTTTTATCATAAGTAGAACTTTGCGAGGTCTTTTTAGTGATTTGACAAAATCATCAAGAGAATAGGTAGCAGTTATAGCTTTATCTTTGGCTCTCTCTTCAATAAATTTTTTTGTTCTGGATCCTGTTCTGTTGTAAACAGAAACAGAAAAGCCCTTATTTTCTATATTCAAAGCTAAATTTTGACCCATCACCGCCATTCCTATTATTCCTATATCCGACTTCTGCATTAGATGTCCTCCTTATCCAAAAAGTAACCTTGCAACCGCTGATAAGCATCCAAATGTCTTTTATAAATTTTCTCATACCTTCTTACCTCTTCCTCATCTGGCACAATCTCCTCTTTTATTTCAGGCTCAAACTCCTCAAGATTTTTTATCCTTCCTTGAGCAAAAGCTGCCATTATAACAGCACCCAAACTAGCAGCCTCTATCTCACGAGGAATCTTTATGGGGCTGTTAAAAAGATTTGCTTGAATTTTTGGCCAGATTTTACTCTTAGTGTAACCTCCACTTGCTTTTATTTGAATTTTCTCTGGAAGCTCTGATTTGAGAAGCTCAAACACTGCTCTCATCCTGCACATAACTCCTTCCATGATACTTCGAATTATCTCCTTTTTCCCATGGTGAAGACCCAAACCTATAAAACAGGCCCTCATTGCCGGTCTCCAGTTAGGAGAACGCTCCCCTATTAGAAATGGAAGGAAAATTAAGCCTCCTGCTCCTGGAGGAACATCCTGAGCCATTTTATCAAAAAGTTCATATACACCTACCCCTCTTTCTTTAGCTTCCTCAACTTCCTTCTCAGCTAGCTTATCCCTGAACCAGCGAAGAGTTATTCCTCCATTATTCAAAGCTCCTCCACTTACCCACCAATCCTTGTAAAAATGATAACACCATATCCTCCCCTTTTCATCAAGAAAAGGTTTTTGAGTGGCCATTCTTAAAGCTCCACTTGTTCCAACAGTAGAAGATACATGTCCTTCTTTTAATCCTCCAACAGCAAGATGGGCAGCCATACCATCTCCTGCTCCAGGATATATGGGGACTCCTTCAAGATTCTCAAGACCCTGTATTCTCTTAATAGGAAACTCATCTGTTCCTTCAACAACTTGTGGAAGACGATTCGGAGAAAGATTAAGAAAACTCAAAATCTCCTCATCCCAGGAAAGGGTGTGCGTATTCAAAAGACCAGTTCCTGATGCAATGCAGGAGTCTTCCACAATCTCTCCTGTAAGTTTGCATAAAATATAGCTTTTAATGGATAAGAACTTATCTATTTTTTTGAAAACTTCGTATCTTTTTTCCTTTAACCAAAGAATCTGAATTGCTGGATACATAGGGTGAGGGGGACAACCGGTTTTTTGATAAAAGATGGGAAGTTCTCTTTTTAATATTCTTACAACATCTTTGCCCTGGTTGTCAGTAAAAGGATAAAGAGGAGTAAGAGGTTTTCCTTTTTTGTCTATTCCCATAATTGAGTGAAGCATCGAAGAAAAACCAATTCCTATAACCTTACAAGACTTTGAAACTTCCTTCAGACATTTTACGAGGTTCTGGTAAATCTCATCTGGATTCTGTTCTGCCTGATCTTCCCTCTGGGACAAGGTGGTATGCTCAAGATAAAAAGAGGATACCTGCTTAAATTCGGGAGTAAAACTAATTGCCCTCACCCCTCCTGTACCTATATCTACACCTATATATACCTCCATAAACCTTATACCCCTGCAAAAGCGTTGAACCCTCCATCTACAGGAACGACAATTCCCGTTACAAAACGTGATGCATCTGATGCTAGCCAGATACAAATCCCTACAAGATCATCGGGCTTTCCAAATTCACCCATAGGAGTGTGAGATATTATTGATTTTCCTCTGGGAGTAAGATTTCCTTCATCATCTAAAAGAAGATATCTGTTTTGTTTGGTAAGAAAGAAACCAGGAGCAATAGCATTTACCCTTAGCTTTTTATTATATTCTTGGGCAAAGTGAACAGCAAGCCACTGAGTAAAATTACTAACCGCAGCCTTAGCAGCTGAGTAACCTGGTACTCTGGTTAAAGGACGATAGGCACTCATAGAGGATATATTTATTATAGATCCACCTTCTTTATTTTTTGCCATACTTTTTCCAAATACCTGACAGGGAAGGATCGCTCCTCCAAAAAGGTTAAGCCCTACAACCTTTTCAAGAGCAGACAAAGGAAGCTCAAAAAAACTAACTTCGCTTGATGTTGTTGCTTCTTTTATATTCCCTCCTGCAGCATTAAGTAAAATATCCACCTTCCCAAAATCTCCCATTACCTTATCATGACAAACCTTTATCTTATCTTTATCCATAACATCTACATAGTACCCTTTTGCCTCAATTCCTTCCTTTTTAAGATGAGATACAACCTCCTCTGTGGGAGCAATATCACATATGGCAACCTTTGCTCCAGCCTTACCCAATCCTTTAGCAATAGCCGAACCCAAGATACCCGCTCCTCCAGTAATAACTGCATTTTTTCCTTCAAGATTAAATATGTTTAAAATTTCTCTTTGCAACCTTCCCTCCTCTTGTTTTTAATGAGTCAACAATTCTAAATGTTTACCAATATGCCTAGAAACTTCTCTATAATATTCATCCTCATTTTCAAAAAGAATCCTATAAATACGGTCTCTGAAAAGAAACTCCCCTTTGCTATCCTTTGCAGTTAAAACTGAGCCAAAAGTTATATGAAGAAGCTGTCGAGAATCTGGGAAGTTTAAAAAACTTTCAAGCTTATCATCCGTAACTTCGTTTAAATTGGTAATACGTGATATATCCGTTGTTACATGATATGAAGTTCTATCTTTCTCAAATCTTTCAAGAGCAAATTGATGAATCTCTCTATAAAGAGAAGGAGCCCTCCGAGCTATAATCCTTATCGCCTCAAGATAACTTGTTCCAGCAGTCTTTATATGAAAATGGCCATCTGTCTCTTTGGCAAATACAGGATATACTGAAAATTTATCACTTCCTGAGTGAAGTGAGAGTTTGTATCCACCAAACTCCTTTGCAAATCTTGCATGCACAGAAAGCTCTCGGGAAAAATTTTCCACATCTCCTATGTAATCTATACCCTTTTGCCAGTCTCCGCAGAAATGAAGAGCAAGATTTTGAAAATCTACATCTTGTCTATGTAGCTCCTCTGCAATAAATATATGGGCAAGATAAGATGTGGGAAGTAAAGTTTCATCAAAAGATACCTCAAAATCAAACTTACCTTTTTTATAATCTTTTAAAAATTTATAACTTTTTACTATATGCTTTAGAGCATCATAATAGATTAAAACAATGTCTCGGAAAGATTTTTCGTCAAAGTAAAACTTTTTTCCTCCTATGGAATAAGTCTTACCAAGGTAATCTTTTTCCAGTCTTTTTTTCTCTGGTAAGGTTTCGTAGAGATTCCTTTTCTCATTTTCACTTAACCTATCAATATCATTTTTCACAAGATCAGAGGAATCAACAGTAAACATTGTATACCCACAATCTACAGCTTCTTTTAAATTTTGAATCTCTTTTACATGGTCTGCATCTGCTCCAAAAGGACCATCATAACCTGCCTCAAAGCAACCCCAAAGAGCATCATCAAGAACACCTTGCAAAGATCTTCCTGTCCGTTCATTCTCTCTAATGGATTGTTGAGCAAGAACAGGGAAAATGTTTTTTCCCTCAAACGCCCTAACATGAGCAGGAGTTGTTACGCCAAGCCTATCTCCAGTCCCAAAGGAAGCTTTTTTATTGCAAATAGAGGGCTTAAGATAAGAAAAAAAATCCTGTAAGATAGAAAGATTGTGATGAGTTAAAGGAGCCAATTTCACCAAGAGAATTCTTCGATTTAACTTTAACTTACCTAGAGGGTCTCCTTCAAATTTATTACAGACCTCAGAGTTACCAACTACAGCAAGATATTTACATTTTTCATCTTTTACTATTAGAAAAAAACTTCCCTTTTTTTCTTTAAAAGAGGAAAGGTAAATACTGAATCTTGATGCATATGCCCTTAAAAAAGAATCTAATAAAATCTTCCTATTCATCCTTTTTTCCTTTTTATTTTTTATTATGGAATGGAATCTTAAATTAAAACAAACTACCCAATTTTAAACTGGGGAAGATAATTTGCGTTTGCCTCAAGAAGTTCATCAAGCATCTTAGGAGCATCTTTAAAGTTTTTAACTAGAGGATCGTTAATTAAAGCTTGTAAAGCCAAAGTTTTATTACCTGTTAAAGCAGCCTCAACAATCATCTCTTGATTTGCAATATGATGAGTTGTGAGACTAAGAATTGACAAAGGAAGTTCTCCTACTGAGATAGGATGCACCCCATTTGCATCTACTAAAGCCGGGGTCTCCACTATTACATCTTGTGGCAGATTGGCAATTTGACCTTGATTTGGAAGATTCATCATAAAAACTCCCCGTTTTCCAGTAGCAAGAGAAGCAATAATATCACATGCTTTCTCCCCAGAACGTTCCAAAACTATGTTTCTTTTTCCTTCCAGTATAGATTCAATCGCAATTTTTGCCTCTTGCATCTTTTTTTCCCGATCCTCAATTTTGGTAAGTTTTATCCCATAGTCTCTTCCAGCACGAGTTTTCTCAGTCAGAAAATAGGGAAAAAATTCAGCTATGTGTCTATCCCCTGCAGCAGGAAGGTATCCATACACCTTAAAGAGCTCGATTTTTAAAAGTTTATTATCTTTAAATGGATCTAAACTTTCCCAATCAATATTTTTTTCAAAATCTTCCCTAAACCTCTTGCCATTTTGTCTAATAAACTCCCTCAGAAGAGAAAAACCGTCTTTCCTATCTATTGTAAGTTTAAGAATCCAGGTAAAATGATTTATCCCCGCTGTCACTGTTTGGATGTTAGCAGTTTTTTTCAGGTTAAGTAACTCTCTCAGTCCTTGAAGAACAAAAAGAAGTTCATGGCAAAGGCCTATAGTTTTAATACTTGTTGTCTTAGTTACTGCCCGACATAAGGTACTCATAGGATTTGTATAGTTTAAAAGATAAGCATCAGGGCATAACTTCTCCATTTTCTTTGCTATATCAACAACAACTGGAATATTTCTTAATGCTCTGCTTAAACCTCCTGGACCCACGGTATCTCCCACTGACTGATAAACGCCATATTTTAAGGGAATTTCAAGATCATACCGCATAGTGGCAAGTCCACCTGTTGATATAGAGAGAATAACAAACTCTGCACCCTCTAAAGCTTCCTCAAGTGAGAGAGTGCTCTCAAGGTAAAAATCTCCTTTTGCTTCTTCAAATATTTTTCTTCCCAATCTCTCCATACGTTCAAGAGCTTCTTTATCTATATCGTGTAAACAGAGTCTCCATCCCTCAAGCTCTTTGGTCAATACAAAATCTACAAGGATTTTAGGAGCCCATTGAAGGGAACCTCCTCCAATAAAAGTAATTTTTTTGTTCATCATCTCTCCTTTAAGTTAAAAATTCTTGCCTGGTTCTCATATATAAGATTTCTCACCGCTCTTATTGCTCCGTTGTATGTAATTTGTCCATCTGCAACAAGCCTTCCTACCACTCTGCATATTATCCTATCAAAAACCTCGAATCTGCTTCCCTCTGATAAAATCTTTCTTCCATCACACACAGGACCTGCACTTGAGGTGAGAAGAGAAGCTCCTGCAATATGAAGAAGGTAACTCTCCATTATATAAGGTGTATCATTGTGCCACCAGGGAAATCCAGAATGAACATTGGGAAAAGCTCGCTCAAGCATAATATGAGTGTGAGTAAAAACTTGGTTCATTGGATAAAGAACAAGGTGTCCCTGTTTTTTACTCTCCCCACTAAAGAATTTTGAAAGAAGAGGTCTTAAATTTTCAACAATATTAACATGCTCTAATGCAACATCTCCTCCAACATCAGTTCCCCAGTTTCTAAAAAGATATTCATTTGCATTTCGAAAAGCGCCGTAGTGTATCTGAGTAACCATACCTTCCTCTTCGTTCATTTCACAGAATCTATGCATCATATAGGAGATAAACTCCTTTGTCTCAGGAGAATTTATGTCAAATTTCTCTTTTTTCTCATACGCCCTTTGAAAGATCTCCTCCGCCCTTCTATGAGTTACCTCAAAACCATAAGGCTCTAGAAGACCATGATCACTTGCCCTTGCTCCCATCTCAGCAAAGTATGCATGTCTTTTCCTTAAAGCATTAACAAGTCCTTTTAAGGTCACATTTTCCCCCGTGATAGAGCAAATTTTTTCAACACTTTTTCTCCAATTTTTATCAAAAATGTTACAGTAGGCATCCGGCCGAAATGTAGGTAGAAAAAGAATATCACTTATTTTTTCTTTAGCTATTTTATGATAAAGTAAATCATCTGCAGGATCATCTGTTGTACAGATAATTCTTGCTCCCACCTTTCTAAGGATTGCCTGAGGTAACATATCATCCTGGCGAAACATTCTTTTCGTCAGATTCCATATCTTATCACCCGTCCTTTCACTTAAAATATCCTCAATTCCAAACATTCTCCTCAAATCAAGATGCAGCCATTGATGAACGTGACTTCCCTCAAGTTCAGGAAAAACTTTACTTAAAGCCATCCATTTATCATAATCTGAAATATTAGGATCATGTGCAAGAGCATGAGAGAAACCCTCACATTTTGCAGCAAGTTGAAGAATATAATGGTCGCAGTTTGCATATTCTTCTCTGTCCTCTAAAACCTCAGCTTTCCATATATTGGGGAAGGGTTTATTTTCTACAATTTGTCTTAGATTGTGATGAGTGTGAACATCAATAATACCAACTTCCTCCCTGAATGGAACTGCCACTTCATGGTATAACTTTTTACCTTCTAAGGTATCAAGAAGCCAATCTGGACCTAGAAATTTATCATCTTTCTTCATACCACCTTCTCCCATTTTTCCTTTAAATATCGCAAACTCCAAGGTAGTTCTTTTTCTTTATCCTCCCAACTACATTCTATTGAAATGTAGCCTTCATAGTTTATATCTCTTAGTGCCTCGAAAAGTCTCTCAAAGTTATAGTTTCCCTTTCCTGGAGGTAGTCTCCTTTTGTCAGATATATGTACGTGATAAAGTTTTTTACCAATTTTTTCTAAATTGGAAAGTGGCTCGCCTTCTATATCCGCATGATAGTTATCTATTAGCACTCCTATCCAAAAAGAATCTATTATCTGAGCGAGCTCTAAAGCTTCTAAACAGGTATTTATTATGTTAGATTCATTTTTGTTTAAAGGCTCGATAGCGACTTTGACCTTATATTTTTCTGCATATTCTGCAGCCACCTTTAAAAAATCAATAAGCTGATTTTTTGCTCTTCTTTCGGGAAAACTGGAAGGATACGACCTTGATTTTCCACTCCCAAATACAACAACTTTCCCTCCTATATAATGCACTCTCCTTAATGCCTCATCTACGTACTCTTTAGTTTTTTTAATAGCAACCAAGGGACCTGTTATTTTTAAACTGGCTGGCAAAAAAAGATTAAAAGAATATGCGCAAACTGAGGCATTGTCTAAGGATGCTTTTAACAAGTCAATATCAGCTTGCATAATTTTAACTAAGGGAAATTCTATAAAATCAGCTCCACTCGCTTTTACAACTCCTAGCTCATCTATATTTGCACAACATCCAAATTTCATATTTTCCCCTCAAGAAGACTTGCTGAGTCTTTATCTAAAAACAAAAAGACTTTTTTATGTTTTCTTAGTATGGAAGCAGGATTAGAGGGTGAAATTTCTCCTTCCAAGCAGTTTTTAACAGCTCTTGCTTTGCGAGCCTCTGGAACAACGCATATTATATTTTTTGACTTCATAATCTGCTTTATAGACATGGAAATCGCTCTTTTGGGAACTTCATCAAGACTTTTAAACCACCCTTCTCCAACTTGTTGACGCCTGCAGGTCTCATCAAGTTTGACCACAATGTAAGGTTTTTCGGTGTCAAAATCTGCGGGAGGATCATTAAAAGCTAGATGCCCATTTTCGCCAATACCTAAAAAGGTAACATCAACTTCCATTTTACCAATAATTTTATTTAACCTTTCGCACTCCTGGTGTGGATCTTCTGTATCTCCATTTATAAAATAAACAGTGCCAGGACGTACTTTATTAACCAATCTTTCTTTTAAATATTTCCTAAAGCTTGCAGGGTGATGCTCAGGGATGCCTATATATTCATCTAAATGGAACATTACTGTTTTTGACCAATCAATTGAAGAAATAGTTGTTAAGGCATCTAAAAATTCAAACTGAGAGGTGCCTGTTGCTGCAACAAAAATTGCCTCCCCTTTTTCCTCTATTGCTTCTCTTAGAATCTCTGCCGCTTTTTGGGCAGCAGCTTTCCCCATCTCCTTCTTAGTATCAAA
>CAYRAK010000029.1:11333-14735 GCA_964422215.1 uncultured Clostridia bacterium
TTTTAAATAATCAATTTTAAGTCTTTAATTCTTATTTAATACCGGTAAGAGTTATTCCCTTTACTATATACTTTTGCAAAAAGACAAAGTAAACGATAGTGGGAAACATTATAAAAAAAGAAAGAACCATTAAAGGTCCCCATTGGACATCTGTTGTTATCCCCAAATATCCGCTTGTTGCAATGCTTAGCGCTGCTGTTCTTTTTTCCGGTGAATTTATAATAATAAGGGGCCAAAGAAAATCATTCCACGCCCAGTAAAAACCAAATATAGCAAGTACTGCCAAAGCAGGCTTACACAGAGGCATTACTATATTCCAGTATATTCTAAATTCAGAACAACCATCTATTCTTGCAGAATCTAAAAGTTCATCTGGCACAGTCTGTACATATTGGCGAATTAGAAAAGTACCAAAGGCACTTGCAATGTGGGGAATTACAAGTGACCAGCGAGTATCTATTCCATTTAACCATTTCATCTCCAGATAAAGGGGAATCATGTATGTTTGGAAAGGTACTATCAATGTGCTGAGCAAAAGAATAAAGAAAAACTCCTTTCCCGGAAAGCTATACTTCCCAAAAGCAAAACCAGCCATGGAACTGAAAAGCAAAGTCGTTATAATAACAACCAAAGTAACAAAACCACTGTTCATGTAGTAGAGCCACAAAGAAATCTCTTCAAATACTCGATTGTAGTGTTGCCAGGTGAAGGGTTTAGGTACGATGGAAAGAGGATGAGCAGTAATATCAGGAGGGGTTTTAAAGGAGGTGATAACCATCCATATAAAAGGAACTAACCATAAAAAGGCTAGGAGTAAACCTATAAATGCAATAATTTTTGTTTTAGTCATTTTATCAATACCTCACTACCCTTCTCATTCCAATTTTAAATTCTATTAAAGTTACAGCTAGGACAAAGATAAAAAATACCACAGCAATTGCAGCACCATAACCGAAGTGAAGAAAAGTAAAAGCCTGGTTGTACATATAAAGAACTAAAACCAAAGTTGCATAAGCAGGACCGCCCTGTGTCATCACATATATCTGGTTAAAAACTCCAAAGGAACTTATAGTCATCATAACTAACACAAACAGCATAATAGGAATCAGCAAGGGCATGGTAATATAAAAAAAGCTCTGGAATTTGTTTGCTCCATCAATTTCTGCTGCTTCATAGAACTGTTGGGGAATAGCCTGAAGTCCTGCTAAAAAGATAACCATACTATATCCTATTGACTGCCATACACTGAAGATTATTACTGAAATCAAAGCTGTTTTCTCTCCTAAAAGCCATAAAGATGTGGGAAGATTTACCTGCTTAAGAAAGGCATTGATTAATCCTGAGGTAGGATCATATAGCCATTTCCAAACAGCTGCTGTAGCTACAAGGGTAACTACATAAGGCATAAAAAAAATTGCTCTACAAAAACTTCGTCCACGAAAATTCATATTCAATACCAAAGCAAGACCTAGAGCACCTGTTATCTGAATAGGTAAAAAAATACCCGTGTATACTAAAGTATTTTTGAGAGCTGTAAAAAAAGTTCCATCCTCAAGTAAATGAGCGTAATTTTTTAGTCCCACCCATGTTCCCTGATTTTTAAATACATTCCACTTCATAAAACTTAAAGTGAAGTTAAAGAAAGTTGGGTAAATCCTAAAAAGGGTAAATAAAATAACAATAGGAGCAATAAATAAATAAGCTGCTATCCATTTTCTTTTTTCTAAAGATAAAGTTTTTATCTTCATTGAAATAACCCTTTGCGGCAGAGAGGTCCATTTAATGGATCCTCTCTGCCTATTTTCTTATCAAGCTATTCCGCAAGAACAGCATTAACTTCTTTTTCTGCTTTAGTTAGAGCCTCATCTACTGATATCTTCTTTTGCCAGGCTTTTATCATATACGATCCAAAAATCTCAAATACCTCGCTTAAATGTACATTAATAGGATAGGCACGCCCGTATTTGCTTATCTCTCTTATCTTACTGTAGTAGGGATTCTGGGCAAAGAAAGGATGCTCATACACAACTTTAGCTAAAGATACACTTCCAAATCCCAGATCTTGAATATCTGAAGTCAGTGCAGCGTAAAGAAGAATCTCCGGACGCATAAGATATTCTATAAACTTGAAGGCTAAATCTTTCTTACCTGATAAAGTGGAAACACAAATAGTTGGATGAGTATTGAAGTTAGTGACCTTAACTTTTCTATAAGGAGGAAGGGCATACCCCACATGCATATCTGGAGCTTCTACAGGAACACGCGTTGCAATAGATGTGCTTTCAGAAATTTGCATTGCTGCTTTTCTCTGTATAAGTGCATCACGAGGATCAGGAAAACCAAATGCAGTACTTTTATCCTCATACAGCATCTTTATTATAAGCTCAATAGCGGCTCTTCCGGCCTCATTGTTAAATGCGGCCTTACCTCCTCTTAAAACATCCGGAGGGTCTATAAGACGTGCTCCAGCAGACCAGATAGCCCAGAGATGTTTATGAACTATTCCATGAGGATGACCCATATAGCGAATGGCATAACCAACACGGGTAATATTACCTTCAGCATCATACTTTGTTAACTTTTTGGCATATGCCCTAAACTCCTCCCAGGTCTCAGGTGGACTGTTAGGATCTAATCCTGCCTCTGCAAACATATCCTTATTATAAGTGAGAGTGTATATATCTGCTCCACAGGGAGGAAAAGCGTATACTTTACCATCGATTTTAAGCTTTTGAGCCATGGGAATAAGGACCTCATCCCATTTTTTTGCCAGATTCTCGGGGAATGGTTCAATAAGTTCATTCTTTAAGAACTCAGGAAGCCAGGAGCGATCGATATCAAAAACATCAGGAGCTTTTCCTGCTGCAAATGCAGCCAAATATTTTTTTAATGCCTGATCATAAGGAACATAGACTACATTTACCTTCTCTCCTGTCATTCTCTCATATTCATTAAATATCCAGTTCCAGTTTCTATGTTGGCCTCTTTGCATATCCTCATTCTCAGTCCAAAACTCTATAGTGCCAGCTAAAGCTAAACTACAGGTAAATAAAACCACTGCTATACTAACTATTACTCCCCTTACTACTCCTTTTCCTTTCATTTTAACCTCCCTTAAAATTAATTGGGCACTGTCAAAAATTCTTTAGCAATTTTGTTTTAAACCTTTTATTAAAAAGACTTTTAGTCAAATTGACTTGCTCCCCCCTACCTTTAGGGTAGGATTAAAAAACTTTAGCCAGGGAGGCAAGTTTAATGAAAAAAACCTATCGTTTTGTTATCTGGATCTGCTCCAAGTTTACCCGTAGTGAAATAGAGGAAATTATCCAGGGCCTTCAAGATATCTTAGCTAACCGAGACCCAGATGTTAAACCTAAGGATGATTTTAAGGAAAAATACCCT
>CAYRAK010000030.1:0-5889 GCA_964422215.1 uncultured Clostridia bacterium
ACAAGATCAAGCCCTACAGCTATGGTAGAATCTTTTTTTTTCTTTAACGGAACTGTAGCTGAATCTTCCATAGTTACTACCTGAGATGTTGGAACTATGGAAAAATAATCTGGGGGAAGATTTCTTTTTTTCAATTCATCCTCTATCTTTCCTTTGTCTCCTACCAGGATTATCACAATTTCAGGATTTTCTGCAACTGCAGCAAGACACCCTTCAATAACTGTCTCTACACCTTTCTCAGCCCCCATGGCATCTACTGCCACCTTCATTGATTCCTCCGTTTATTTCTTTATTACTATCTCACCTTTGTAGTATCCACATTTCGGACAAGCAAAGTGAGGTAGTTTTGGAGATTTACATTGAGGACAAGTAGTTATTGTTGGGGGTGTAAGTTTTTGATGAGCTTGTCTGTTTTTCTTTCTCGATTTTGTAACTTTTTTCTTCGGTACTCCCATTTAATCCTCCTTCTTTGTAAGCTTCAATCTTGCATCTATTATAAGGCCTCCCTTTTCCCAGACAACCAGTGGATTGGCCTCTACCTCCTCTATTTGAGGAAAATCTTGAACAAGTTGCGATAATCTTAAAAGTGACTCCTCTATAAGATTGATATCAGAAGGTGGCTCATCTCTAAAGCCTTGTAAAAGTTTAGAAGCGATACGTGTTTCTTTAATTATTTCCTTTGCCTCAGATGGATAAAGGGGAACAAGGCGAGTAGAGAAATCCCGGAATGCTTCCACATATTTTCCTCCTAAACCAAATCGGATAAGATGTCCAAAAATATCATCATGGATTGCTCCAATAAGAATCTCTTTGCCTTCTTTTATCATGGGTTGAATAGAAACACCTATTATTTCGTTTTCATTTTTTAAAGCTTTTTTGGCATTTTTCATTATCTCATAAAAGGCCTCTTTTATTTTTTCATCTGTCAAATTTGTCTTCACTCCTCCTATATCTGATTTATGGATAATTGCTGGAGACTCTATCTTCATTACAACTGGTCCTGGGATTTTTTCTGCTATTCTAACAGCTTCTTCTGCATCCTTGGCAATGTGGTTCTCGACTGTTGGTATGCCGTAGGCATTCATTATTTCAAGAGCTTTTGCCCCTCCCACCACGTAGTATTCTTTTTCTATCTGCTCATCTAATATACATTTTACCTTTGATTTTTTAACCTCAAACTTTTTTACACTCTCCTCTTTCTTTCTTCTTTTTATACTGTAATCAATCATAGTGCGCAAAACTTTTACTGCTGCGTCCGGATCTTTGTAGTTAGGAATATTACCATTACGGAGAATCTTAACACCTGGATTTATTATTTCCCCTCCCATAAAACATCCTAAAATAGGCTTTTCATAATTTTTACACAGCTCCACAATAACCTTTGCTGTATCTTCTGGTTTAGTGGTTGTTTGAGGTGTAACTAAAAGTATAATTGCATCTATATTAGGATCAGGCAACACTGTTTCCAAAGTTACCTTGAAACGGTCTGGATCAGCATCACCGAGAATATCTAAGGGATTGGAGAGCGAACTTGCCGGAGGGAGTTTATCTTTAAGTTTGTTAATAGTATCTTTGCTTAAAGAAACAAGAGGTATGGAATAATCCTCGCAGGCATCTGTAGCCATAATACCTGCTCCTCCTGCATTAGTGAGAAGAAGTACTTTATCTCCTTTAGGTATAGGTTGAGAAGAAAGCCCTCGTACTATATCAAAGGCTTCGGATACGGTTTTTGCTCTTATTATTCCTGTCTCTTTAAATGTAACCTCGTAGGCTTCATCGGCACCGGCAAGTGCCCCTGTGTGGGATGATACTGCTTTTTTTCCAGCTTTAGATCTTCCTGATTTTATCATAACAATAGGTTTTTCTTTAATTGTTTCTTTTACTACCTGAATAAATTCTTTTCCTCGTTTTACATTCTCAAGATAACCCAAAATGACCTTTGTTTGAGGATCATCCTTAAGAGCTTGGATAAAATCTACCTCATCAAGGTCGGCTTTGTTACCCAAGCTTATAAATTTTGATATTCCTATTTCTTCTCCCACGAACTGATCCAATATTGTACAACCTAATGCACCTGACTGGGAGATAAAAGCTATATTTCCAGCAGAAGGAGAAACAGGAGAAAAGGAAGCATTTAATCTATGGTGAGTATTAATTATTCCCAAAACATTGGGACCAAGCAGACGGACATTTGATTTTTTGGCTGTCTCAACAAGCTCCTCTTCTAGTTTGGCACCTTCTTTTCCTGTCTCTTTAAATCCGGCTGTAATTATTACTGCAAATGGTACACCTTTTTTTCCACAATCCTCAATTATTGATTTTACAAATTGAGGAGGCACAACCACAACACAAAGGTCAACCTCCCCGGGAATTTCCTCTAAATTTGGATAAACTCGTAAATTTTCTATATAGGTAGAAGGAGTTGCCTTTTTGTTGATAGGAAAAACATCACCCTCAAATTTTGCTTTTAGGATATTTTTAAGAATTTGATTGCCGAGTTTCTCCTTCTCTAAGCTTACTCCCACTACAGCTATTGAGTTAGGAGAAAAAAGTTTATCTAGCATTTATTCCCTCCTCCAAAGAGGTTATTTGTTATAAAAAAACTCTCCGTGCTTTCCCTTATGCACGGAGAACACCTAGAAAAGTGCGTTTGATAGTAGAATTATTATAATTACTTTCTATCCACTGTCAAACTGGGCATTCCCTGAGGTTGAGACAGTTTTTTCGCCAAAAGTGAGGATAGCTTTTTCATCTCAAATGAAGGCTTATATTGGTAATTTTTAGTTAATTGGTGAGCGTAAATAGGCTGGTGGTTAACTATTTATCCCTATATTTAGAGTGCAGTGCCTTTTTTCTTCCTATATCTTGAAGAGCTCTTATTTTCTCTTCTATTTCGCTTTTTCTTTCCTTTTCAAAATCATTTTTTATTATGAAAGAGAGTGCCTCCAGATAGTAGTCAATAGCTTTTTGAGGATTGGATTCTCTTTCTGCTTTTTCCAAAATATCATCTAAGTCCATAATTTTTTGAAATCTCTCTATTTCGCTTTCGAGCCTTCTTATTCTAGTTTCACTCCGAAATCGCCTTACTCGTCTAAGGAAATTCATTACTTGTTCTTGAAAAAAAGAGCAGCGAAGCTCCAGTTCATCTTTAGGTTTTCTAATTCCAATCTCCCTTCTTGTTCTCATATAAAGAAATAGTATAAATAAAAGACCACCAATTATTATAATTTGAAGCATACTCTCCTCCTTGAATTTATTTATAGTACATAACTACCTCTTGGTCAAGCTAATTGAGGGGGCAATGCTTCGCATTTCCCCCTCAACGCTTACGCTGCTCCCCCTTAACATAAGGAAAAATTTAATACTTTCTGTAGAATCAAGTTAGTTTTAATGTGGTTTTTAATACTATATAACCACTAGTTAGCGCTCGGTATAGAAGCCATTTTCAGCAGACCGCTTGACAACTCCCTCATATTTAATATTCTAAACCAATAAGGAGAAAAGGGAATGGTGGAAAGAAAAGTTATATTCGTGGTAGCAGATGGGTTGGGAGATAGAGGTGTGAAGGAGGGGAAAACTCCATTGCAGATTGCTGAAAAACCTGTTTTAGACGAGCTGGCTAGAGAAGGTTCAAACGGAATTATGAGTACACTTGGCCCAGGGGTAATTCCTGGAAGTGATACATCCCATTTGGCTTTATTTGGATATGACCCTAAGATTTATTATAAAGGTAGAGGTCCTTTTGAGGCTTTGGGAATAGGCTTAGAACTGAGAGAGGGAGATGTAGCCTTTAGGTGTAATTTTGCTACAGTTGATGATGATTTTCGTGTAATTGACCGTAGAGCAGGCAGACTCAAGGAGGAAGGTGCAGTTTTAGCAAGGGCTTTGCAAAACCTTGAGATAGATGGAGTTAAGATTTTATTTGCCTCTTCGACAGAACACAGAGGCACATTGATCCTGCGGGGAGATGGACTTTCTCCATCTGTCTCTGATACAGATCCCCATTCTCCCAAAAAGATACCACCTCTTGAATGTAAGCCTACAGATGACACCCCGGAGGCAGAAAAAACAGCTCGTGTAGTGAATAAATTTATTAAAAAAAGTTGGGAGATTTTGAAGTCTCACCCATTGAATAAGGAAAGAGAAAAAGAAGGAAAACTTCCTGCGAATATAGTTCTTACAAGAGGAGCTGGAATCTATCAAAAGGTGGAGTCCTTAAGAGAGCGCTACGGTATAAACTCCTGCTGTATTGCTGGAGCTGCTCTTTATAAAGGTGTTGCTCGCTATGTGGGAATGGATATTCTTCAAGTAAAAGGTGCAACAGGGAGGACAGATACTGACACAAAAGCAAAGGCAAAAGCTGCAATTGAGGCATTAAAAAGATACGATTTTGTCTTTGTTCATGTGAAAGGCACTGATAATGCGAGTCACGATGGTAATTTAGAGGCTAAATTAATGATGATTAGAAAACTCGACGAGATGGTAAAAATGCTAAAAGAGCAAGATGTGTATCTTGTTGTAACTGCAGACCACTCCACTCCCATATCTATTAAAAGGCACAGCGGTGATCCGGTCCCTGTAGTAATATACGGCGAAGGAGTTCGCAAGGATGAAGTTACCTCTTTTGATGAAATTTCTGCTTCCTCTGGATGTTTAGGTTACCTTACTGGGATTGATCTTCATCGAATAATGGTAGATTTAATGGGGTGTGGACATATGGTTGGCTCTTAAAAATTTTAAAAATAAAGAATGTAAGGAGGTGAGCAACTTGATAGAAGTTGATGTAATCAATGTAGCTATTGATATAAAATCGAAAATGCCAGTTATTATTCTTAAGGAGAAAAATGGGGATAAAACTTTACCCATCTGGATTGGTCTCTTTGAGGCTCAATCCATAGCTCTTGCAATGGAAAATATTAAACCTCCCCGTCCTCTTACACATGATTTAGCTAAGTCTCTTATTGATAAGCTTAAAGGAAGAGTTGATAAGATAGTAATAAATGATTTGAGAAACAATACCTTCTATGCAAGAATTTTCATAGAGCAAAATGGTAAAAGCATTGAAGTAGATTCAAGGCCAAGTGATGCTATTGCTCTTGCTCTCAGGGTTCAGGTTCCTATCTTTATCGAGGAAGCTGTTCTAGATAAAGTAGCTGCAGATAATAGTCCTATTCGTGATGAGGAAGTTGAGGACTTTAAGAGAAAACTCGAAGATCTAAAGCCTGAAGATTTTAGCTTTTAGTTTTTTCAACTTTAAAAAAGAAATTTAATTGGAAAATTTGTGAAAATTCTTCCTAAGTACGGAGTTCTTCACCTTGAAAAGTTAGCCTTATTTTTCCAAGAACAACTGTCCCTACTTTCTCTGGAGTGGAAATAGGAGAATAGATAAGGAGTGTATGGTTAGTTTTATCAAAATTCTTGATTATTCCCAGTGCAATATCTTCATTGTTTTTATCTCTTAGACTAACCAATCTAAGATTAAGATACTCAGGAGAAAAATCATTACTTAGTCCTATCTCATCTGCGAGAAACTCAATTTCCTTTGCCTCTCTAAAATAATTTTTAAATTTTAATTTTCTGTAAGCAATTCGCTCAGAAAAATCTTTTCTTTTAATCTCAGAGGGAACAGGAATCTTGATTATTTTAGGAGATTTAATATTGTGAAAGAACCCGAGTATGTGTTCTAATTCATCCTCCTTATACAGAGCAATAACTATCTGAGGTTTAAGAAGATCTATCAGATGAAGATTTAGAACTCTACCTATATCCCCTCGCACTAACCCAGGAGTATCCACAATTATTTTATCTGCTACCTTAGCAGCTTTATCTTGCATAAGTCGTGCTCCGGTTACGGTAGGTAAAAGATTCTTAAAGGGAGAGTTATCTCCT
>CAYRAK010000030.1:5899-14723 GCA_964422215.1 uncultured Clostridia bacterium
CTATAAAATAGAAATTTTCCATCTTCAACTTATCCCACCCTTCAAATTTATCCTCTATTATAGCCCAGCCTATAGTACAAGGTGGACCGATGTGAGATTGTCCCGGATCAACATCCAGTATAGCTGTTTTTCTTTGAGAGCTACATAAAATTGCCAGTTGCTCTACTAGAGTAGTTTTACCTGAATCAGATGCCCCCAAAAGCATAATTGTTTTAATATCTCTCTTTAAAATTTCTTCCAGTATTTCCTCTGGAAGAGTAAATTCTTTAGACATGCTTAATTAAATATATCTTTTGTTGATTTTCACATACTTTTCGGTTAAGCTGCATCCCCAAAATTTAGTCTCACAAGTACCCTGATTTAATTTGATGGTTATTTTAACCTCATTCTTGCTCATGGCATTTTGTAAGCTGACTAATGAGGCTCCTGCTGGTTCCCCATTTTTTACCACTAAGATATCTTCGATGAAAATTTCTACTTTCTCCGGTTTTATCTTTGTTTGGGCAGAACCTAAAGCTGCCATTATCCTTCCCCAATTGGGAGATGCACCGGCAATGGCTGTTTTCACTAAATTAGAGGTAGCAACTGCTCTTGCAATACGACGGGCATCCTTAGGAAAAGGTGCACCTTCTACTTTTACTTCAAATATTCGGTTGGCTCCCTCTCCATCTTTTACTATAAGCTTAGCAAGATAAGTACAGATATACTCAAGAGCTTCACAAAATTTTACAAAATTCTCATCCTCCACTCTTAATGTAGGTTTTTTTTTCCATGTTTTGATTTTTTTGTTTCCAGCTTTACCATTAGCCAAGATTATTACTGTATCATTAGTACTCATATCTCCATCAACACTTATCTGGTTAAAGGATTTATTTACTGCATTTTGAAGAGCCTCCTTTAAAGCATCATGGGTTATACATGCATCAGTAGTGATAAAGCAAAGCATAGTGGCAAGATTAGGAGCTATCATTCCTGCTCCTTTTGCAATTGCTCCAATTCTTACCCATTTGTTTCCTTGCCCCGGAATATTTGTCTCTAAGGCTATTGTTTTTATCATTCTATCAGTTGTAAGAATTGCCTCAGATGCCTGTGTATTTCCTTGAGAAGAAAGGGATTTGCTAGCAAGTTCTATTCCTTTCTCTATTTTATCCATGGGTAGATACTCTCCTATTACTCCAGTTGATGCTACAAGTACCTTCTCTGGAGCAATAGCAAGTTTCTTTGCTGTAAGCTCACACATCTTTACCGCATCTTCAAATCCTCTTTTGCCTGTGCATGCATTTGCATTTCCACTGTTAACCACTATTGCTTGCGCTTCTCCTTTTCGAATTTTTTTCTGGGAGAGAATGACTGGAGCAGCTTTTACTTTGTTAGTGGTGAATGCACCGGCTGCTACTGCGGGAACCTCAGAGTAAATTAATGCTAAATCAGGTCTGTTTTCTTTTATTCCACAATGCACTCCTGCCGCTTTAAACCCTAGAGGAGCAGTTATTCCACCCTTAATTTCCTTCAATTTTGCCTACCTCCTGTGATTATCTCTATTTTATACAAGTCCTGTTTTTTCTTCAAATCCACACATTAAATTCATATTTTGAATCGCTTGTCCTGATGCTCCCTTGAGTAAGTTATCAATTACTGAGAGAACTATTACCCTGCCGCATCTTTTATCTACGTGCAATCCGATTCTACAGAGGTTAGTATGCAAAACCTCTTTTGTATGAGGAAAAATCCCTGGTGGAAGAACCTCAACAAAAGTTTCTCCTCTGTAAAATTGAGTGTAAAGTTCAAAAAGCTCCTCTGTTGTGCAATCTTTTTTTAATTGAGCATAACAGGTAGAAAAGATACCCCGATTTACCGGGATAAGATGAGGAATGAAAGTTAATGTTACTTTCTCTTTCGCAATTTTACTAAGTTCTTGTTCCATTTCTGGAATATGCCGATGTCCTTCAATCTTGTAGGCGTTTATATTCTCGTTGACCTCGGGAAAATGAGTATTTAAAGAAGGTTTTCTACCAGCTCCACTTACTCCCGATTTTGAATCAGCCACTATGGTTCTTTTTTCTATTAAATTGTACCTAAGCAAAGGAGCCAGAGCAAGAATAATTGAAGTGGGGTAACATCCAGGATTAGCTACAAGAGTAGCTTTTTTTATTTTTTCCCTGTAAAGTTCTGGAAGTCCGTAAACAGCCTTGGACAAAAGATCTTCCCTAGGGTGGATTATTCCGTACCATGCCTCGTAAATCTCTTTTTTATTGAGACGGAAATCAGCAGAAAGATCAACAATTTTAGCACCCCTTTTGTAGAGCTTATCTACCACCTCAGCAGATGTTCCGTGAGGTAGGGCAGTAAAGACAAAAGGAGATGTAATTTTTTCCACATCTAATTTTTCACAGATAATGTCACATCTTATACCAGGATAAACTTGGGAAAATTTCTGTCCCGCAAAACTTTCTGAGGTTAGCTTATCTATCCTTACTTGAGGATGATGAAGAAGTAATCTAACAAGCTCTGCACCGGTATACCCAGTTGCGCCAATTACAGATACTTTTATCATTTTATATCCCATTTTTTCTTAAAATCTTTAAGTGTTTTTCTCAACTCCTCCTGCATTGCAGAGGAGTTTGTTATAAATGGAGTAAGCTCTTGAATAGTTTCCTCTGTTGTTTTATCCAACCAATTGTTTAAACCTGTATCTTTAATTTCTTGAATTTCTTTTTCTTTGTTTTTCTGTGGTAAATCCTTCCATTCTTTGCTCTTTCTTTGAATCATTCTTCGCATACGCCGGGGAAGATATTTTCCTACAGTTTCTTTCAAAACTCCTGTGTACTCTTCAACTATTTTTTCAATTTCCTTCTCATCAAACTTTTTCTTTCGTTTCCAAAATAGCATCCTTTTCCCCCTTATCTTTAGTGTTAATCGGTATATTATAAAAAAATTTCTTCAGGGTCAAACTTTCTTGACAATACCCTTTAATTAAATACTATTTTATTTAATGCCGGCGTAGCTCAAGGGTAGAGCGGCTGATTCGTAATCAGCAGGGTGTAGGTTCGAATCCTATCGCCGGCTCCATCTTTTTATTGGTGAATTTGAGGGAAATTAAGCATGAATATCCCAAACTATAACCCAGCAAAAATTGAAAAAAAGTGGCAAAGGTATTGGGAAGAGAAAAAGATATTTTCTTGTTCTCCTAATGAGAAAAAAAAGTACTATCTCTTAGAGATGTTTCCCTACACTTCAGGAGAGATTCACATAGGACATGTACGCAACTACAGCATAGGAGATGTACTTGCAAGATACAGAAGAATGCAGGGTTACAATGTTCTTCATCCTATTGGTTTTGACGCTTTCGGTTTACCAGCAGAAAATGCTGCTATTGAGAAAAAAGTTCACCCTAAGGACTGGACCTACCGAAATATAGCTAACCTACGACGTCAACTGAAAAGATTGGGACTTTCTTATGATTGGGATAGGGAAGTTATAACCTGTGATAAGGAATATTATCGCTGGAATCAGTGGTTTTTTTTAAAATTTTATGAAAAAGGTCTTGTTTATAGAAAAGAATCACCTGCTAATTGGTGTCCTGGCTGTCAAACAGTGCTTGCTAATGAGCAGGTAATTAATGGACGATGCTATCGATGTGAATCTTTTATTGTAGAGAAAAATCTTCCTCAATGGTTTCTTAAGATAACCCAATACGCTGATGAGCTCTTGGAGGGGATCAAAGAGTTAAAAGATTGGCCATCTACTGTAAAAAAAATGCAAATTAACTGGATTGGCAAGAGTGAGGGAATGGAGATTGATTTTAAGCTCGCCCAAAATGGAACAAAAATACCTGTTTACACTACTCGTCCGGATACTGTATTTGGAGTTACTTATCTTGTTCTTTCTCCATCTCACCCATTGGTTCGGGAAGCTGTCAGAAGAAATCCCTCTATTAAACCTCATGTTGAGCGTATGCAAAGGGAGCAGAAAATTAAAGGAGAGTTGAAAAAGAGCGGAGTTCCCACAGGACTTTGGGCTGTGAATCCTGTTAACAATGAGAAAATACCAATTTGGATAGCAAGTTATGTGTTGAGAGAGTATGGAACAGGAGCTATAATGGCTGTTCCTGCTCATGATGAAAGAGATTTTGATTTTGCTATCAAGTATAACCTACCTATAAGAGTTGTAATATCTCCCTCTTTTGATAAATTTCCTCCCGAAAGACTAAAAGAAGCTTATACAGGCGAGGGGAGGTTAATTAACTCTGCTCAATTTAATGGAATGCCAAGCTGGGAAGCAAGAAAAAAGATAAGTGATTGGATGGAGTCAAAGGGAATAGGAAGAGCTCAGTTTAACTATAGGTTAAGAGATTGGTGTATCTCGCGTCAAAGATATTGGGGAACTCCCATCCCTATAATATACTGCCCAAGATGTGGCACAGTTCCTGTACCAGAAAAGGACTTACCAGTTGAGCTTCCCTTTGATGTGGAAATTACAGGAAAGGGAGAATCTCCTCTGAAAAAAATTCCCTCTTTTCTCCATTGTTCCTGTCCCAAGTGTGGAGCAGAAGCGACAAGAGAAACTGACACTATGGATACTTTTGTTGACTCCTCCTGGTACTTTCTCCGCTATGCCAGTTTAAAAAGAAAAGGAGTGCCTTTTGATGTTGAGGAGGTTAACTATTGGATGCCAGTAGATCAGTATATTGGTGGAATTGAACATGCTATCCTTCATTTACTTTACTCTCGCTTTTTTACCAAAGCCTTAAAAGATATTGGACTCGTTAAGGTAGATGAGCCTTTTACTCGACTTCTTACTCAAGGGATGGTGATTAAAGACGGAGCCAAGATGTCAAAGTCAAAAGGTAATGTTGTTGATCCTGAGTATATAATCCAAAAATATGGCGTAGATACATTAAGAGGATTTATCTTATTTGCTGCTCCTCCTGAGGCTGATCTTGAATGGAAGGAAGAGGGACTTGAAGGTATAAACAGGTTCCTGGTGCGAGTGTGGAGGTTGGTCATGAGGAATCTTAGGGAAGGGGATTGGAAAGAGAAGTTAGAGGAAATTTATTCAGAAAAAAAAGAAAGAAAAGCAGAAGAAATTGATTTGCAGAGAATAACAAATGAAACTATAAAAAAGGTTACCCAAGATATTGAAAAACGATTTCACTTTAATACTGCTTTAGCTTCTATTATGGAATTTCTTAACTACCTGTACCGTTATCCTGATTCAAAGAGCGCTCTTTTCAAGGAAGCTCTTCAAGTTTTAATTTTGCTTCTTTATCCTTTTACGCCTCATATCTGCCAAGAACTTGCTGAAAGGATGGGATGTAAAGAAGATCTTTCTTTTCACCCTTGGCTAGAATATAAGGAATCTTTGATTAAAAAAGAAAAACTGACTCTTGTTATTCAAATAAATGGAAAGGTAAGAGATAGGATGGTTATTCAAGCAAATGAGACAAAGGATGCCATTGAAAGAAAGGTCTTGAATAGAGAGAAGGTGAAAAAATACACTCAGGGGAAGAATATCAAAAGAATAATTTATGTACCAAATAAGCTAGTAAATGTCGTGGTGAGCTAATGTGGAATTTGACTCGAGAAGAACAGCTTGTTTTGCTCCTTTTGATTAGTGCTTTTAGTATAGGATTAGGAATAAAGCTTCTCGGAGGTATACCAACAGAGGTTCCTCTCTCATCTTCTCCTTTTATTAAGGTAAAAATTTACGGAGCCGTAGAAAATCCTGGATTATATGAGATTTCTAAGGGATGTTCATTGCAAGAGTTGGTTAAGAAAGCTGGAGGTTTTCTTCCCTGGGCTGATCTTTCAGAAATAAATTTGTCAAGTCCACTATCTGAACCCACCACAATTTACATCCCTGAAGGAAAGATTGATTTAAATTGTGCATCAAGTAAGGATTTGACCTATCTACCCGGAATTGGTCCTGAAATTGCTAAAAGAATTGTTGCCTACAGAGAAAAGAAGGGGGGATTTAAGGAAATTTCTGAGCTTAAAGAAGTTCCGGGGATTGGTGAGGTTCGTTTTCGACAGATTAAGGATAAACTGGAGATAAAAAATAAGGGAGGTAACCATGAACAAAAGTAAAGTTCTTTTTGCTAATCCCAAGGCAGCCTGGCAGAAAATGGAGAAGATATTCAATCGGGCAAAGATAAAGGATAAAATTGAAAATGGTGATATTGTTGCTATTAAGATGCATTTTGGTGAACTTGGAAATATTCGCTATATTCATCCTTCTTTTGCTCGTAAGGTGGTGGATTTGGTGAAGGAAGCAGGAGGAAGACCTTTTCTTACTGATACTACCACTTTGTATCGTCATGCCAGGCATACTCTTCTGGATTATCTTGAAACTGCTGCTAAAAATGGTTTTACTTCAGAGAGCATGGGTTGTCCTATTCTCATTGCTGATGGACTGAGAGGAACATCAGGTCAATGGGTGGAACTCAAAAATTATCATAAGCTAAAACGAATTAAAGTAGCTCAAGCTGTTTTTGAGTCAGATTTTATTATTGCTCTCTCTCATTTTACTCTTCATCCAGGGACAGGTATTGGTGCCTCGGTTAAAAATATAGCTATGGGATGCACAACTACAGAAACCAAACTAGCTATGCATTCATCCGAGGCAAAGCCAAGGTATAATGAGGCAAAGTGCAGGTTGTGTCTTGCCTGTGTGAAAGTTTGTCCCTCGGGAGCGTTTTATTACAGGAAAGAGGAGAAAAAAATAGGTTATGTTCCAGAAAAATGTATTGGATGTGGAGAGTGTATCGCTGCTTGTCCCTCAGGGGCAATAACCGTACCTTGGGAATCTGTTCGTGTTCTGGATCAGCAAAAGGGGGTAATAGATGGGTGTGCAGGGGTTTTATCCAGGTTCTTGCCTGATAAACGATTTTTTATTAATATTGTGATGGATGTTACTCCTCACTGTGACTGTCCCTCAGAAAGTGATTTACCTGTAGTGCCAGATCTTGGTATTTTTGCCTCACATGATGTTATTGCCTGTGATAAAGCCAGTTTTGATCTTTTAACAGAAGCGGTAGCCTATCCGGGATCAGAAATGGATAAAAAGAAAAAAGGTAAAGGGGATGATAAAGTGAGGGCCATTTATCCGGAAATAGATATGCAAAAGTACTGGGAACTTTGCAAAGAGTCAGGAATGGGAAATCTAGAATATGAGCTTGAAAGGGTAGATTAATAATTTTTTTCAGGATAAAAAATTTTTAGCCATACTTCTTCCAGAACAAGCTGTGGAGAAACATTGGCATTAAGATACATTTTAGCCTGCTCTATAGCTTCTATACCTCTATATAATTGAGAAAAGGTGTAGTCTTCTTTTAATTTGCGTAATTTATCAATCTTATCTTGATTGATTAGAGGAAAGGAGATATTTAATTTTAACAAAAGAAGGTCTCTTAGAAAAAAGAGTATCATATTGAGGAGAGTCTCTAAATGAGAGCTTTGCTTAGTATGCCATCTTTTTGAAAGTTCAAAAATTTCCTGAGGTGCTTTTTTCCCTTTCTGAATCAATTTAAGTATTCTCTCCCTCTCTTCAAATATATCTTTTTCTTTGATAAGTTTTAAGGCTTCACTAATACTGCCTTGAGCAAGTTGGCTTACAAGAGGTATAAGGTGAGGGGGTGTATCTCCCCTTTTTTGTAAAAGCTTACATATGTCCTTGTTTTTTAAAGGAAGAAAATTAACAACTCTACATCTTGAGATAATAGTTGATGGTAAAAGATGAGGGGCATGTGTAATTAAGATAATTATGTGATCAGGAGGTGGCTCTTCTAGAATTTTAAGAAGAGAATTTGCAGCTTCAGGAGTAAGTTTTTCAGCTTCATCCATGATCCACACTTTCTTTTTACCTTCAAAAATTTTATATCCTACATTTGACTTTAGCTGACGAATTTGCTCTATTTTAAAGGATTCTTCCTTAGGACTTAGTATTCTCAAATTTGGATGAGACATCTTGTTTATCCTTATACATGATGAACATCTGTTGCATCCGTCTATTTTACTTTCTTTGCAGTTGAGAGCTTTAGCAAAATTTATAGCAGCAAGTTTTTTGCCTACACCTGCAGGGCCAACGAATAAATAAGCACCATACAAGTTTCCCTTTTCAAGATCTTTCTGTAAAATTCTTAGGGCTTTATCTTGTCCTTGTATTTCGCTAAATGTCACAGGTTAATCTCTCCCAAACTATCTTTTTTATAATTTCGTGTATTTTTTTTAAAGGAGCATCTGCCTCGATTATTATTATTCTTTGAGGGTGAGATTTTGCCAATCTCAGATAGCCTTCTCTTACTCTTCTATGGAAAGATAGATCTTCTTTTTCAATTCTATCACTTCTTTCGGATCTTTCCAAAGCTACCTCTGGTGCAAGATCTAAGAGGAAAGTTATATCAGGCCATATACCTTTTGTTGCCTTTTCATTAAGCTGCTTTATGAGCTTAATAGGTAAGCCTCTTCCATATCCCTGGTAAGCAACAGTTGCATCAGCATACCGATCTGAGATGACAATTTTCCCTTCTTTCAGGGAAGGTATTATGGTTTCCTTTACATGTTGAGCTCTATCTGCAAGATAAAGAAAAAGCTCCCCGAGAGGATCAATTTTTTCCTCAAGGATAATTTTTTATATATGCAGCATGGGGAGAAGGCAGGCAGGAAACAATTAAGGGTATTATTATAAATATAAAAAGCAAATGAAAAGCATAGTTTTTTTGTGTATCTCTCTTGCAATCTCCTCCATCAAAAGTAGAAATATATTTGTAGTACGAATAATTTAATCTACTTAGTAAACTTGGAAAGAATTTTGAAAGTTTAAAAAA
>CAYRAK010000031.1:0-14577 GCA_964422215.1 uncultured Clostridia bacterium
ATAAAGGAGGGTAAAAAACTTTTAACCCCAGGGCAAATAGTTTACTGTGTGATGGCAGAAAACGCTACTAATGAACCTCACAGGCTTATAGCTGCTTCTATAGGACTTGCTATTCCTCGAAGAAAGAACCACTACGGGTATCTTTCTGAGCATCACAGTTTTGGAGAATCCGAGAAAAAAGCCGGGGAGTACGCGGAAGATTTAGCCGCTTCCATGCTTGCTACTATCTTGGGTGTTCAGTTTGATCCGGACTCTAGCTATGACGAAAAAAAGGAGATCTGGAAAATAAGTGGAGAGATAGTTAAAACAACCAATATTACTCAATCTGCATTGGGCGATAAAAGAGGCTGGTGGACAACCGTTATAGCAGCAGCAGTTTTTGTGGATTGAAAAATGGAATTTAAAAAATATCCAGTAAAACCATTTTCTATTACCGGGGAGAAGGATATAGTTACTGTTCTGGAAGATATGGAGAATATTTCTTTTCAGGCAAGATCTCTGGGAACTTCTTTTAGAATATGGAAGGAGATGTTAGAGGATGAGGTTCTTATTTTTCTTGGCCTAGCGGGAGCTATGGTACCTGCTGGAATGAGAAAGATACTCTCGTATCTCATAGATGAAAGACTTATTGATTGTATCGTCTCTACAGGAGCAAATCTTTTCCATGACTGCTACGAGAGCTTAGGTAAACTGCATTATAGAACTAGTCCGCTTGTAGATGACGAGAAACTAAAAGAGAAAGGATTGGATAGAATTTATGATACTCTCGCTCCTGAAGAGGGATTCCGAGATACAGATAGATTTATCCAAGAATTTGCAAAAAACCTTGATCCAACACGTTATTATACAACACGAGAATTTTTATACTTCCTTGGAAAATATCTCTCCGAGAAAGGAAAAGAGAAAGGGATACTGACCTCAGCTTATCAGAAAAATGTTCCTATCTATTGTCCCGCAATTGGAGACTCTTCTCTTGGCATAGCTCTTGCTGCAGGTGGAATATCTTTAAAATTTGACCTTATAAAAGATGTATCTGAAACCGCCTATCTTGTTGAGAGTGCAGAGAAAACAGGAGTAATTTACATAGGGGGTGGCACTCCCAAAAATTTTATTCAACAAACTCAGGTTACTTTATCTTGTATGAAAAAAGATAAAGAAGGTCATTTTTACGCTATACAGATAATTACTGATCCCCCTCATTGGGGAGGTTTAAGCGGATGTACATTAGAGGAGGCTCAATCCTGGGGAAAAATATCAATTAAAGCTAAAAAAGTAACCTGCTATCTGGATGCAACAATTGCTCTTCCCCTACTTGTTGAGGGTCTTGCACATCTTATAAAAAAAGGTTTTAAAAGACCTTATATTCCTCAATTTACTATAGGAGAAGAAATTAAGGTTGGAAATTTATAATGTCTTATACACATGGCAATACTTACAAATTAAGTTTTGCGGATCTTCCTTCTCATCTTACAAATCCGGAAAAATCTTTGGTAAAGATTTTTCCTGTCCCTTACGAGGCCACTACAACCTACAAGGGAGGAACAAAGGAGGCTCCTGATGCAATAATTCAGGCTTCTAAAAATCTAGAATTATGGGATGAGGAACTTTCCATAGAGCCATGCGAGGTTGGGATTAGTACTTTTCCTCCTTTTCAGTGTTCATCTGCTGGGCCAAAAATTGCGATCAAACAAATTTATGAGTATACCAAAAAAATCCTTGAAAACTACCCTGACAGATTTTACATATTTATAGGGGGGGAACATAGTATAACTTCAGGAATATTAAAAGCCTTCCATAGCAAATTTTCCTCCCTCTCTCTTCTTCAACTAGATGCTCATGCCGATCTCAGAGATACCTATCAAGGCTCTCCTTACAACCACGCCTGTGTAATGAGAAGAATAGCTGAATTTGTATCTTTTGTTCAATTGGGAATACGCAGTTTATCTAAAGAAGAAAAAGACTTTATTCAAAAAAATGATATTCCTTATCAAACATCAGCCCAAATTTTACAATCTGATAAATGGAAAAAAATTATAGATACAAAACTCTCTGAAAAAGTCTATATTACAGTTGATGTTGATGTACTTGATCCTTCAATAATGCCTTCTGTGGGAACACCAGAACCTGGAGGACTTGGATGGGCTAAAATTTTAGAAATTATAAGGTATGTGGCCCAGCGCAAAAAGGTGATGGGAATAGATATAGTAGAGTTTTCACCCATTCCAGGAATAATAGCTCCAGATTTTTTAGTAGCCAAACTAATATACAAAATAATTGGATATCTCGTTTTTTATCAAAAAATACCTTAAATTTTAAGAATAACATCATGAAGGTAGTAGGCATCTTAAAACTTTTTTATTTTACACATTTTATGAGTGTAGGTGTGTTTTTCCCTTTTTTAAATCTTTATCTTAAACAAATAGGTCTTCGGGGATCTCATATAGGAATAATTACCGCAGGAGGGCTTTTTCTTGCTACCTTAGGCCAACCTGTATGGGGAGTTATAACAGATATCTTTGCAAAGAGAAAAAAAGTTCTCCAGTTCAACCTTTTTTTATCTTTGATTTTAGTAATAATCCTCTCCTGGAGGAAAGACTTTTTCACTATATTTATACTTCTGCTCCTATTTCGCTTTATTAGAAGTCCTCTTATGCGGATAATTGACACTATGACTCTCACAAGTCCTGATATAGCTTATGGAAGAGTAAGGCTTTGGGGGTCCGTTGGCTTTGGCTCTGCATCTATTCTTGCAGGAAAACTTCTACAGGAAACTTCTTTGCACAACTTTTTTTATTTTTTTGTTCTATTAGGAACTTTTTGCTTACTTATTTCTTTTTTTCTTCCCTCGGACAAAAAAAGAAGAGAAATAACACAAATGACAAAAAATAAACTGGTTGCTCTTGTAAAGAATCGCACTTTTTCAATATTTCTCCTATTTAGCTTTCTTGTAGGATTACCTATTTCTATGAATTCAGCATTTTTCAGTATTTATCTTAGCGAACTTGGGGCAAAGGAGGGACTTGTTGGTTTATCTTGGGCTGTTGCTTCCTTTAGTAACATAATTGTATTTTTTTACTCAGACAATCTTCTCAAAAGATTTGGTTTGGTAAAACCTCTTTTTTTAGGTGCTTTTCTTTTTGGAATTCGCTGGCTTCTTTATGCTTTTATATCCAATCCCTTTGTTATTTTAGCTATTCAGGCTATGCATGGTGTCTCTTTTGCTCTTTTTTATTCATCAGGAGTTAGCTTTGTAAGTCAAATAACTCCAAGTGAACTTCAGGTCACAGGTCAAGGAATTTTTGGAGCTTTTTTTACCTTTGGATTATCTGGAATTGCAGGGAGTCTTCTGGGAGGAATTATGCTTGATACTTTGGGAACATCAGCTATGTATGCAGTAGGAGGAACTATATCGCTTCTGGCAGCTTTTCTTTTTTTATGGAGTGTGAAAGCTAAAAATAAGGTATGGGAGTAAGAATTTCTCTGTTCTCTTTTTTATCTTTTTGAAAAAATCTTGAAAATTTGTGAAAAATAGGTCCAGGTTTTCCATTCCCAATTTTTTTTCCGTCATATTTGACCACTGGAACAACATCAATAGCTGTACCAAATATGAACATTTCGGAACTACTGTAGACTTCGTCTAAAGAAATATTTTTAGATACTACCCCCCTCAAATCACTTGTTTGAGCTAACTTTTTAGCAAATTCAATTCCTCTTAAAAGAGTGGTTCCTTCCAGTATATTATCAAACTTGGGATACATAAATATTCCATCTTTTATAATAGCTACACTTTCAGTTGCTGCTTCTGCCAGGTATCCTTTTTCATCAACAAAAATAGAAAAATCAGCTCCTTTTTGATGTGCCTCTAGGTGAGCAAGAGCATTGGGTAGATAGTTGCAAGATTTGACCTTGGCAAAAAAAGGCGGTTTTATAGGAATTTTACTTGTTATAGCTAGTGCTCCTTTTGTATAAAGCGTTTGAGGAAAATTCTCTTTTTTTAGGACCACAATGTACAAATTGCTTCCCTGGCATTCTGTCGGATCGCAACTAAATCCACCTAATCCTCGAGAAACAAAAATACGCACGATGCAATCTCGCGCGCCTGCTATGGCTACAGTTTTTATAGTAATTTCCTTGATGGTCTCCAAATTAAATGGTAAATCAAGTGAGGCAAGTTTGGCAGATTTTTGTAATCTCGAAAGATGAGCATCAAAGTTGTAAAGATTACCATTTACACACTCAAAAGCTTCAAATATGCCGTCTCCCCGATGAACCATATGCTCATCTAGAGGAATAACCATTAAAGCAGGATCTTTTACTACTCCTCCAAAGGTACTTGAGTACATAGCAAGATAATTAGAACCTCCGGGTTCTCTCCATCTTGGGTCTTTAGAAAAAATTTCATCTCTTGATAGAATCTTTAAATCCATTTTTGTCTCCTTTATTTGAGAAATTTATATTGCCATAATCTGACTTAAGCGGTAAAGGTCAAAATCTATCTCTTTTTTCTTCCTCCAGCCATCCTCTAAGGGTGATATCTTAACTTTTCCATCTACAATACCTACCATAACATTTCTTTTACCTTCCATTAAAGCCTCAACTGCTGCTACTCCTAATTTTGTCCCTAAAATTCTATCCCATACACTGGGCACACCTCCTCTTTGTAGGTGTCCCAAAACAACAACTCTTTCTTCATAGTTTACTTTCTTTTTTATTTTTGCGGCAATTTCAAATGCATTTCCTGCTTCATCTCCCTCTGCTACAACAATTATGCTACTTGTTTTACCTCGTCTGCGACCTTCCTCCAGCCTAGCACAGATTTTATCTATATCAGTTGGCACTTCAGGAATTAAAATTTCTTCTGCTCCTCCAGCAACTCCTGCCCAAAGTGCAATAAAACCGGAGGTTCTCCCCATAACCTCCACCAAAAACAATCTTTCGTGTGAGGTAGCAGTGTCTCTTATTTTATCTATAGCTTCAAGGGCGGTTGTAACAGCTGTTAAAAAACCTATAGTGAAATCAGTACCCCATATATCATTATCTATAGTTGCTGGAACTCCTACAGTGGGAATTCCCCAAACTTCATCAAGAACTTGTGCTCCCCTGAAAGAACCATTTCCTCCAATTACAATAAGAGCGTCTATTCCTATATTTTTTATATTCTTAACTGCTTTTTCCTGACCTTCTTTTTCTTTAAAGTATATAGAACGTGCGGTCTTTAGTATGGTTCCACCCTTATAGATAATACCTGATACTGATCTTTCATCCATTGGTTGCATATCATTATCGATTAATCCAGCGAACCCTCTCTTTATTCCTATAACCTCAAGTCCTTTATAGATAGCGTATCGTACAATTCCTCTAATACAGGGATTCATTCCTGGACAATCACCGCCACTTGTCAAAAGTCCAATTCGTTTCATTCCATCCTCTTTAATAATCAGTTTCTGTTTTTTATATACTAATTTATCTAGCTGTCAAATTTTTATCTTCCAAAGTGGGAACAGCATAAGGACCTTCTCTTATAAAAGCCATTTTAGGCTCTTTCCCTAACCTCTTTTTTGCCACGGTCAGTACATAAAATATTGCATTTTGCACCATTTTTTCTGGATCAGGTTTATCACTTTTTTCTACAAAATCATACCCACTTTTCCCTGGTAAGTCTTTTAAATCTTTCGAAGATATATTTGTGGTGCAGTATATTAGATTATCAAAACAACCAATTTTTCTAAAAAACTGATCCCATTTTTGTACCTGCCATTGATCAGGAACAAATTTCCAATTTTTGTCTTTGATAAGTTCGGTAAACTTTCCAGGACCTTTATCTTTTAAAATTTTTAAAACTTTTTTATACTCTTCCTTTCCTACAGGCTCCTCATCTCCATTATGGGCAACTAAAATAACCATTCCTCCTTTTTTTACAATAGGTGTTGCACCATATGCTGCTTTTGCAGCTTGATAATGATTAACAGCTACTTTCCCTCCATGAGTCAGCACTATATCATACTCATCTTTACAAGGTATGAGAGTATATTTTCTTACCTTTTCAAATGCTTTAAAGTGAGCCTTTTCCATATCGCCTGCAAAGACATCTGTTAGTCTTCCCTCTCCATCTATGGTAACATTTACACTAAAATCCACCCTTGCTTTACGGGCAACTTTTAAGGAAAATTCATGACAGGGATTTTTTCTTAAAACAAGATTTGTTGCATTTGGATCATCTATAAACTCTGCTCCATGAAAAACATATGTTGTTTCAAGATTTACAAGTCCGGGACAGATTGTTTTCCTTCCACCTGATACTCCTGCCATAAAGTGAGGTTCAACAAGACCTGTTATAATGCGAACATCTGCCTCCATAAATTTTTTGTTTACCTTAACAGAAACTCCTTCTACATCACCTAAAAAGACAAGGTCTTTTGAAATGCAATCATGATCAATTATACAATATCTTTCTGTTATGTACTCTCCAAAGGTTTCTTTTTTCCACTCCTTAGATGTGGGAACATGAGTTCCCGTTGCTACAATGATTGTAATATTTTCTCTTTTAACTTTTGCTTTCTGCAGTCTTCCCAAAATAGGTAAAAGTATCCCTTCTTTGCTTTCTGCATGGTAAGGAACAGGTCTTGTATTATCAGAGACAGCTATAGCAACAGTAACCTCAGAAGAAGGTTTTTTACAAGAGGCAACAATCTTCTCGATAGGTAAAGTACCTATAGGGTTAGATAGAGCATTCTCTATATCTTTTTCGGGCTCTTTAAGAGGGGGAGGATAGTCTACTTTTAAAATATCACAATAAGGAGGAACTTTTACTTTTAAGATATTTTTTCCGTACTCTATATCAATATTTTTCCAGTAAGCGGTATTCATTTTAAAAACTATTAAAGCAATAAAAAGACTTTTTATAGTATCTTTAAAAGTTGGTAAGAAACTATATTTAACATAAAAGGAGGCAAAACTTTCCTTTCCAATTTACCTATAAACGTATCTATAGCACCCCTATCTGCTGGAGTATATTCTTCAGTTTCTCTTTGTCTTTATCTTTCAGAGACTTAACAGGTGCTCGTGTTGGTCCAACATGTATCCCCATAAGCTCAAGTGCATCTTTTATCACTACAGGAAAAGTTCCCAAACTGAAGGCATCTCGTAGAGGAGCAAGTCTCATTTGAGCTTTCTTTGCCTTCTCTATATCACCTGCCATATATGCCTCATAGATCTCCACTACAAGCTTTGGCGCAACATTTGCTGTAGCCGCAATTGCGCCTTTACCCCCGTATAATAGTGTTGCATAGATGAGAGTGTCTTTTCCAGCTAGAACAGAGAAATTTTCATCAGTATTCCTGATATACTCTGAAATTAATGTCATATCTCCGCTACTATCTTTAATTCCTACTATGTTATCAACTTTGGAGAGACGTGCTACCAACTCAACTGAGAGATTAATTCCTCCTGTTCTTCCTGGGTTGTTGTAAAGAATTACAGGTAAATTGGTGGATCTGGCAATATTAACATAGTGTTCGTAAAGTTCATCTTGAGTTGGTGATATATAGAAAGGGGTTATTATGGAAACGGCATCCACACCAATCTCCTCAGCCATTTTGGTTAGAGCAATAGCCTCTTTTGTTGTGATAGCTCCTGTTCCTGCATATACACTAACTTTTCCATTCACCTGATCAACTACAGTTTCAATAACCTTTTTTTTCTCCTCCTTTTCCAGAGCATAAAATTCTCCTTGACTTCCTATAGCAAAAATACCATGAACTCCAGCTTCTACCAAATAATCAACAAGTTCCCTTAGAACAGTCTCATTCACCTTGCCTTGTTTATCAAATGGAGTGACCATAGCAGGAATAATTCCTTTTGGTGTAAAAAACATTTCAAACTACCTCCTTATTCTTCCCATAAAAAAAGCTGAGGGCAAATATTCTCTTCTTCATCCTTTTCATTTTTACTGGAAGGATAAAATTTTCCTTTTAGGGTTATAAAGTTTCTAGCTCGCTTAACCACAACACCTAGCGCCTTAAGTTCATCCAAAGTGCTAATTTTACTTTCTCTGCGTTTTTTTATAATCCTTTTTGCTGAAATTTTTCCAATACCCGGGACCCGTAGAAGCTCCCAATACTCGGCTCTATTCACCTCTATAGGAAACCTTTCTGGATGAGCCAAAGCCCACGCCATCTTTGGATCCTTATCTTGTGGCAAATTCCCATTTCGCTGAAAAGGTAACTCATCAGGACTAAAACCATATCCTCGAAGGAGAAAATCTGCCTGATATAGCCTAAATTCTCTCACAGGTGGACAGGGTGGAAGACTCTCAAGAGGAGTATCTTTAATAGGCACAAAACCGCTGTAATACACTCGCCAAAGATTGTAGTTTTTATAAAGCAGATAAGAAAAATTAATTATATCTTTATCTGTCTCGCCTGCAGCGCCAACTACAAGTTGCGTTGTGATACCTGCTTTTAAGGGCTTTCTTTTGTTTATTTCAGAAATTTTTCTTAACCCAGAAAGAAGCTGTTTGGAGAAATTTTTGGTTGGGGACAGCTTTGCTAGATGATGAGAAGAAGGTGCTTCAAGATTTATGGATAACCTATCGGCAAAAGCTGCACATTCTTCAATGAGACTTTCCTCACATCCTGGTAGCACTTTATAGTGGATATAACCTTTATAGTTATATTTTTTTCTAACAAGCCAAAGGGTTTTAAATGTTTCTTCTTGAGAGTGAAGAGGCGAATTATGAATGGCAGATGAGAGAAATAAACCATCCACTAGTCCTTTTTGGTGATACTGAATAAATAACCGAGCAAGTTCATCAGGTGAAAAGCTTATACGAGTAAAATCTCTTTCTTTTCTGTTGGCACAATAATAACAGCTTCCTTCACAACAGTTTGTCTGTAAAACTTTAAAAAGTCGAACACAGCCACCTTTACCTACTGCGGGATAGATGAAACTGAACCGCTGAAACTTTTTATCCCTTTGTCTTCGGACAAATAAAGTTGGAAGGCCACATACATCAAATTTTGCTGTACTTCCCAAAATCCTTAGTTTATCATCTAATACAGGCTTTTTTAAAAGGTAAAGCATAAATTTTATCTTTTATCGGTATCCTTCTCCACCTTTATTTTAGCTTACAAAAAGCTACTGTCAATTAGCTTTTTTGCTGAAATGAAAAGGAGGAAAAACTTATACCAAAGCTTATCTCATATCCTCGGATAAGACTTTTAGCTATATCCTCCATTTTTATGAATTTATTCATTAAAATACGCAAGGAAATAATCTCATTCTTCAAAGGACCATAAAATATCTCAAGTTCTTTGGTATAATCTGTCCCAGTATTAACAAATAAGGTTCCGTGTAAAAGAGAAAATTCTTTCTTCATAAGAAGAGAAAGCCCTGCAATTTTTCTTTTTTTCACAAGTATGTCATAAGGCCCTGGACAAAATGTCTTAACTTTGCCAAAATAAACCGGAATGCCTATTTCTTTAAGAGAATACATTATTCCAGAGGAAAGAATCTCAAAGGATTTATCAATTCTTGTAAGATCTGGAAAAAGTTTTTGGGGAACAACAACAGTGAAATTAAGACAGCTAGAATCATGCAATATAGCTTCTCCACCACTTGAACGGAGAACAACAGGAATGCCATATTCTTTTATCTTCTCCATTTTGCCCAACTTCCCTAACTTTCTTGCATAGTTTTTACCTAAAACAAAACATTTTCGAGAAGCTACCCATACCTCTAACAAAGGAGGAACTCTACCTTCACCAACCTCTAAAGCCAAATTTTCCTCTTCGGCCAAAATTTTCTCTGAATCTGCTAAACCATAATTAAAAAGAAGCCATTTTTTTTCGTTATTGTAAAAACTTTCCTCTTGCATATTAATAGCACCTTGTCTGATTTTATCCCTGATTTTTCACTTGTCAAAGATAAGTCATAAATTAACCTGCGAAAGTTGACTTCTAAGAGGCATCTGGTATGATAATTTGTCGAAAAAGAAGAATTAGAAGAGAAAGAGTAAAGGAGGTGAGAAATAGAATTATAAATAAGAAAAAAGGAGGGAAGAATGAGAAAAGTAACAGTAGTAGTGTTAACTTTGCTTTTTCTTTTTACCTTTATTACAGGAGTAACTGCGGAAGAACCTATTAAAATTGGAGCTCTTTTTGCTCTAACAGGAGGCCTTGCTCCCTATGGACCTCCTATAGTTAACGGAGCAAAACTTGCGGTTCAGCAAATAAATGAAATAGGAGGTGTTTTTGGGAGAAAACTTGAACTTGTAATAAGGGATACAGGCACTGCCCCTGCTATGGGAAGAGATGCAGCAAGTAAGCTTATAAATCTGGATAAAGTAGCAGCCATTATAGGAGCTTTAGGAAGTAGTGTTACTGTTGCCTCATCTAGTATAACAATTCCTGCAGGAATTGTTTTAATCTCTCCTTCATCCACATCTCCTATGCTAACTGATCTTGAGGATAATGACTTTGTATTTAGAACATGTCCTTCTGATGCTTTACAGGGAGTAATTCAAGCTCGGCTTGCTATCAATCTTGGTTATAAAACTGCCTCGATAATCTTTGTAAACAACCCTTACGGAAAAGGTTTAGCTGATGTATTTAAGCGAGAATTCGAGGCAAAGGGAGGAAAAGTCCTTGCTATGATTCCCTATGAGGAAGGAAAACCTTCGTACAGGGGAGAGGTAGAAAAGGCAATTGCAAACTCTCCTGATGTCATAAACCTTATCGGTTATCCCGTTGATGGAAATAAAATATTAGTAGAAGCTGTTGAGGCAGGATACAAAGGAGAGTATATATTCTCTGATGGAATGAAAGGGGAAGCAGTGGCTGGAGGACCTGCAGCCGAGTATATTGAAGGAACTTTTGGCACTGCTCCAGGAGCTCTTGAAGTTGCTGTAGCAGAGGAATTTGAGAAAGACTATGTGAAAGTTTTTGGTCCATCTACAGTGCCTTTTAGACAACAATGCTATGATGCTCTTGCTCTCATTGCTCTTGCCATACAAAAAGCTGGACCTTCGTTCTTGAAAATGTCTCAGAAAGAGCAAGCTAAAGTAATAAAAGATAACTTACGGGAAGTTGCAAATCCACCCGGAGAGGAAGTGACTTACAAGGAATTTGCTCGTGCCTTTGACCTTTTAAGGAAAGGAGTGGATATAAACTATCAGGGTGTCTCAGGTCCTATAACATTTGATGAGAACGGAGATGTAGCTGAAGGAGCAATAGAGATTTGGCAGAACTGTAAAGGACGGGCAAGAACTATATGGATTGTTGAGGTAGGAATGTAAAAAGAAAAGAAAAAGTAGGGAGGTAACTTCCCTACTTTTTCTTTTTTCTTATTAAAATTCTAGAGACTACTTTTTCCTCTCCTAGTATTCCTTGAGGCCTTATAAGTAGTATAAGTTCGAGAATTATCCCAACACATATAATTCTAAGACTTGCTGCTCTTACTCCTGAAAGTCCCCATTGACTGGTTAAAAACTCAGTTCCTGCCCAAATTCCCCATATAAGAAATCCTCCAAGGATAGCTCCTTTGTTGTTACCACTTCCTCCAACAATTAACATAACCCATATCAGGAATGTTCCAAAAAAAGGCTCAAAACTTGTAGCATCAATAAATCGAGTATAATGAGCATATAAGCTTCCTGCTGCTCCCATGATCATTGCGCCAATGACAAGAGATTGCATCTTATACCAGAAAACATTTTTTCCATAAATACTTACCGCCATCTCATCTTCCCTTATTGCCCGCAAGACTCTTCCCCAGGGGGATCTTATAATTCGCTCACTTATCCAATAGATAACCCCTAGAATAAAGATTACAAGACCAAGATAAAACCAGTTATATCCATTTGCCAAAAAAGTTTGAAGCCACAAGGGAAGATGAGGGTTTGTTTCCAAAAATAAACTGATTCTTTTTTGAATAGGCGCATAAAAAGGAGAAGGAATGTGTTTTATTCCCCAAACTGAATTAGTTAGCCAGCTCTCATTTTTAAGAACAAGTCTTATAACTTCAGCAATACCAATGGTTGCAATAGCAAGATAATCTTCTTTTAATCTTAAAGTAGGAATACCAATAAGAAAAGCAATAAATCCACTCACTGCCGCAGCACTTATAAAACCTACCATCCAGGGAAGTTGAAATCCTCCAACTACTCTCCAATCCATAGGACTAGGAGGGGGACCAGAGATAAGAGCAGAAGTATAAGCTCCTATAGCATAAAATCCAGCAATTCCTATATTAAAAAGACCAGTATAACCCCACTGAATATTTAGTCCAAGACAAAGAAGCGCAAATATTCCAGCAGTTATGGCAAAAAATACTGCATAATTTAAAACTCCAACAAAAACATCCATTTATCTATCACCTCTCTCCTAGAAGACCTCTTGGCTTCACAAGAAGCATTACCACCATTATTATAAAAGCAACAGCAGGTTTATAAGATGTTGGTATAAAAGCGGTAGAAATCTCCTCAGAGAAACCAATGACCATTCCTCCAAGCATTGCTCCATAAGGATTTCCTATTCCTCCTAAGATGACAGCAGCAAATATAGGAAGAAGCATATCCCATCCAAAATTAGGAGTTATAAACTTGTTTTCAATTCCAGCAAGGATCCCTCCTGCAGCAGCAAGAGCAGCTCCAATGGCCCAAGTCCAGTTAATTACACTCTCTGTGTTTATACCTGTAACTTGCGCAAGTTCCACATTATCAGAGGTTGCTCGCATTGCTTTACCCATACGCGTTTTCTGTAAGAAAAAATGCAAAAGAATAACCAAAGATATCGCAACTGCTATAATAAATATTTCATCTGGTTTTATCTTTATTCCGAGAAAGGGAACAGAAGTAGCAATTTGGATTTTTTTTATATAGTAGCGGGGTTGTGGTCCCCATATGAATTGAAGAGAATTTCTAAGAATAAAAGCTACCCCCACAGAGGCAATAAGAAGAGTGATGCGCCCTGTAGCACGAAGTTTTTTGTAAAGAATCTTATCAATAAAAATAGCTAAAGCTGCTGTTGCTCCCATACTAAGTAAAAAGGAAATTATGAGAGGCAATCCAAAGGAAAGTGGATAAAAAGGTTGGGTAGTAAAGCCTAAACCTTGAAAGAGAATCAGGAAAGCTAAGGCAAAAAACGCACCTGTAGCCATTACATCTCCGTGAGCAAAGTTAGCAAACTTTAAAATTCCATAAGTCAAAGATAACCCTATTGCTCCAAGAGTTATGATACTTCCTGATATAAGACCATATATAAGAAGTTGGGGAATTTGTGAGAAAATATGCATTAGATTCTGTTCCCATGGATAATTATCTTTCTATCCACCAAGGTATAACTTACCTACCTCTTCATTACTTAAAAGAGCTTCACCTGTATCTTCAAACCTATTATATCCCATAACAAAAACATATCCTCGGTGGGATATTTCTAAAGCACGTTTTGCATTCTGTTCCACCATAAGAATAGAGATACCATCCTTATTTATTTGTACTATTTTATCGAAAATAACTTGAACCAACTTTGGAGCAAGTCCTGCTGAAGGCTCATCCAAAAGCAACATTTCAGGATCAAGCATTAGTGCCCTTCCTATGGCTAACATTTGGCGCTGTCCACCGCTCAATTTTTTTGCTTTTACCTTTCTTTTATCCTTCAAATCAGGAAATACTTGATAAATTTCTGCTATCTTATCTTTGTAGCCATCTTTCCTTATAAAAGCACCCATCTCAAGATTTTCTTCAACAGTGAGAGAAAGGAATACATTATCCACTTGAGGAACATAACATATATGTTCTTTCACTATCTCATGAGGAGGTTTGCCTGTTATATCTTTTCCTTTAAAAATTATTTTTCCTTCGGTTGGTTTTAAAATCCCCAAAATTGCTTTCATTAAAGTAGACTTTCCAGCTCCATTAGGACCTATAACCGTAACAATTTCTCCCTCTTTAACTTCAAGAGAAACACCATGTAAAATTTCTGTTTCACCATATCCACATCTTAAATTGCTCACCTTGAGAGAGACTACTTCTTCCTTCATTCTCCTAGATATGCCTCCAGGACTCTTTTATCTCTTCTAATCTCCTCAGGAGAGCCTTCAGCCATTTTACGACCTTTGTTCATCACAATAACTTTATCACAAAGATAAGTAACAAGATCCATATCGTGTTCAATAAGAAAAAAAGTTATCCCCTCCTCCCGAAGTTTTTCTATATTTTCGACTAACTTCTTCATTAAGGTGGGATTTACTCCTGCTCCTGGTTCATCAAGTAAAATTATCTGAGGATCAGACATTAGCATTTTTGCTAGCTCAAGAAGTTTTTTTTGACCGGATGAGAGATTTTTTGCATACTCATCCTTAAGATGGACAAGATCCATAAATTCAAGTATTTTTAAAGCCTTTTCCATAATCTCTTTTTCTTCCTTTTCCACTTTCCAGGGTCGAAAAAGAACATTAAAAAAATTCTCCCCTCTTTGATACTGAGGAACAAGCATTAAGTTTTCTAATACCGTCATCTCTTTAAATTCTCTTGGTATCTGGAAAGTTCTGGAGATAGCCTTGCGAGCAATCTGATGGGGA
>CAYRAK010000032.1:0-5212 GCA_964422215.1 uncultured Clostridia bacterium
GGCTTACAGGTGATGTAACGCTCGTGTTTGATGAGGGTGCAGTTGTTGATCTGGCGGGTAATCCTATAAGTGCTGGGACTTCACTTATCACTGCTGATACAACAGCACCAGTATACGTTGGAGGAGAATTTATTAACCACGATACAGCAGTAATCCAATTTAGTGAAGCTTTGTCCGCTGTTTCAGCAGCAAGCTTTAGTATTACAGGCGTTGATATAACCCGGGCCGTAACTACGGCAACTCAAGAGGTCACTCTTACCTTAAGTGGATTAACTACACAGCTTCAATCAGAAGGAGCAACTTTAAATATTCTCTCTGGCGCGGTTGTGGATTGGGCTGGTAATGAGATAGCTCCTGCTGCGGTACGGATTAGTGCAGATACAACAGCACCAGAGATGCTTAGCGTGCAGGCAACCCCGTCTCTTGTTTCTTCTCAGACAGTTAATATCAATATAACCTTTAATGAGAAAATGGCACAGGCTAATCCCGTGGTTGCCGAAACTGACGGTACAGTAATAGTGTCTACCGGCGAGTGGAATGACGCTCAAACCATGTGGACAGGTGCATATATCGTACCTGAACCTGGCCAGATAACATCGTTTGCCAACACCAACGTGATGGTTTACGGAGCAAAAGACAGAGCACAAGTAGAAATGGCACTGTCAACTATGACTGTATCACCTACTGTATGGGTGGTGAATAGAGGCCCAGATATAGAGTTGGATGGAACTCCATCACCAATAGAGATTGATGGAACCTGGGCAACAAGTGCTGCTACCATAGAAGTTGCGATTTCAGCAGCTGTTCCAGCGGCAGCATCTGGTTCAGGTGTGAGTGTGGCTTCTGTAGAATACGATATTACTGATTCTACTACTACAGATATAATAACCACCCAAACTGTTACTGTTTCACCGCCAACCACCCCTGTAACAGGCATCACCTTTGCGATTGCTCTTTCTGATGCTCACACTTATGTAATTAATGTTAATGCTGTAGATACATTAGGAAATACAAGTAGTTTCTCCGCCACATTTTGGGTTGACAGGACTCCTCCCACATCTCAGCCTTCAGCCAGGTTCATTGGTTTGAAGGATCTAAATACGGCAGTGATGGAAGTTGAATTTGATGAACGTATAACTGCAGCTAGTGTCGGGCTGTTTGATCTTATTTCAGGTGCTACTCCATCTACTCCTACAATTTCTGGCGCTGTTGTCTTCTTTGATGTAGATATATCGGGTGTTCCCGATGTTTTGACAGACGGTGATACTTTATCCATTAGTTCAGGTGGAGTTTATGATCTTGTTATGAATCCTGTAACTAATTGCACTGTGGATGTTGCTGGAGATACCTTTGCACCAGCTGTGAGTGATGTGACTGGTATTCCTAGTTCACCTGTCTCGGAAGCTACGATAGCAATCACGGTAGAGTTTACTGAAGTGATGGATCAGACTGTAGCTCCGGTAGTTAAACTTATATCGCCGGCTACAGAGACAACAGTTACCGGTAGCTGGGTTGACTTTAATACCTGGGCAGGTTCATTCTCAGTTGGATCTACCAATGAGGGAGATAACTATGTCCAGGTAACCGGAGCTGAAGACTGGGCTGGTAACCCAATGGAAGCTTACGAGTCTGATCGTTTCACCGTTGACACCACCAAGCCACAGATTACCTCCATTACAGTAAATCCTGACCCCGTACCAGCAGGTACAAGTTCGGTTATCTTTACTGTGGTGTTTAACGAAGATATGAAACCTGTTACGCCTACTGTCACTATTGGTAAAGCTTCACCTTATGAGACATACACAGTTGAGGGTGGTTGGAGCGATGATGGAAGAACCTGGATTGGTAGTTTTGAGGTGCCTGGCGATATGGCTGCAGGAACTTATCATGTGAAGGTAGCAGGTGCTCAAGATACGGTAGGTAACGTAATGGATCCTGATACATCGAAAACCTTCACCGTGATTGCAGAAAGAGTGGAGGAAGTGATAGGTAAGGCGGGTGGTACGGTAGAAATGGAAGGTGTAGCTGAGGTAAATATTCCTGAGGATGCTCTTGATACCAACCAGACTATCTCTATCGAGATGGTAGATCCAGCTGATGCTCCAGAATTTCCTGAGGATACCTATCTTACACCGGCAGGTCTTTACGTAGAGTTTGGTCCAGCTGGGTTGGTCTTTAATAAGCCGGTAACCATAACTATATATTACTCTCAGGATGTAATAGATAGTCTTGGTCTTGATGAAAATGAACTTACCCTCTATGTCTGGGATGGAGTCCAGTGGAGAAGAGTTGGTGGTGTTGTAGATACGGATACAAATACCATTACTGTTGAAGTTAATCACTTCAGTCTCTTCACTGTGGTAGAGGATACTGAGCCAGCACCTGCATTTGGTGTAACTCTCAGCAAGAATCCATTCCTGAGCAGTGATGGTACATTTTTCAGCTACAGTTTACCTAAGGCTGGAAAGGTTACTTTGAAGATATACGATGCCACAGGAGATCTGGTGAGGACTTTACTTGATGGTGAGGAAAGAGCTGCTGGAAAATACGAGGCTGATGTGAAATGGAATGGTTACAATGACTTTGGTAACTTCGTAGGCTCTGGTATATATATCTACAAGTTCGAAGTTGAGTATACAGCTGGTGGTTCTGATAAGAAGATAGGTACTGTAGGTGTTATAAAATAAAGTAAATTCCCTGGAGGGGCAGCTTTAGGTTTGCCCCTCCTTCTTTCTTGCCATTTTAAAATTGTTCTTTTTGGTGAGCAATTGTAGGAAATACTTAAACAGGATAAGAAAATTTAAAGACTGGTTAATCTGTAGGAATATCAGAAAAATAATAAACATAAAAGAAACTTAAAATCTAAAGGAGGAATCTAAATGGTGAAGATGAGAAGAAAGGTGGTGGCTGCAGTTTTTGCAGGGGTGCTGTTGGTTCTCACCGGTAGCTTGGCTGGATTGGCCAGTGAAGGAATATATGCTGATCTACAACCAGGCTGTAGACCAGAGGGAATGGGAGGTGCTTTTGTAGCTGTGGCTGATGATGTAAATGCTGCCTGGTGGAACCCAGCAGGTATTGCTCAACAGGAAAAAGGTGCTTTTACATTCCTTCATTCTACTCCTTTTGGTATATCCAATTTTACATTAGATTATTTAAGCTGGGTTGCCCCTGGAACATTAAATTTTATAAAAGGTGGATTTGCTTTGAGTTACTTGAAACATGCCACAAAATTGGAAGAAGAAGGGGATGTAACTCATGATATGGTAGCACCTGAGATGTATATTCTTTCAATAGCTGGTACCGTAGCAGAGGGGAAGTTATATTATGGAATTAATTTTAAAGGAGCATCTCTTTCCGCTGAGACAAGTTATGATGAAGGTACCATAAGAAGGGGAGGTTTTGCTGGTGATGTAGGTATTTTATATAAAATAAGTGACCAATTTTCTATGGGACTTGTAACAAAGAATTTAGCTGCCTCTTTAGGAGGTGAAGGATTTCCAAGGTCTTTAAGAGGAGGTTTTGCTGGAAAATTTATGGATAATAAGCTTATTCTGGCAGCTGACTTTAACTCTAAGGAAGATGTAGAAGGAACAGAAGGAACAAGCTGGCAGACACATTTTGGAGTAGAATGGGCTGTAACTGATGCTGTAGCTTTACGTTTGGGTTCAGATAAGGGTAATTTCACTGCTGGATTTGGATTTAAGTTTGGACTGCCAGGAAAATATGCATCTGATGCTTCTTTAGATTATGCCTATACTTCTAACGAAGAGTTAGGAAGCACCAGCCGCTTCTCCTTCACCATTTTATTTAAATAAAGTTCTTTCAAAAAGGTATATACCAATAGTCGAAAGGGCAAACCACGCCGAAAGGGTGGGGCGCAAAGCTACAGACCCTTAAAAAAGGGTGGCTGAGCTGCCGAGACTATTGGAGAAAAGGAAAATTGAACCCCATTCTTTCGTAGCGAGAGAATGGGGTTTTTATTTTTAATCTTCGATAAAGGAGGAGGTGGTGAGAGAAGTGAAAAAAATTTTATTAGCTTTACTAATTTCCTTCTCTTTTATTACAGGAATAAGTGTTTTGGCTTTTTGTTCCCAGGAAAATGATCCAGAATCTGATGTGTCTTTTTTGCTTCAAGTTGCAGAGGATTGTATAGAAGAGATAAGTCAAAGTACAGTAAATAATGTAGAGGAAATAGAGGATTTAGTTGAGGACTATGAAGTAATTGTTCAGGATATAGAAAATAGTATTGAAGAGGCAACTTTTGAAACAGGCCTGGTGAGAGCAATAGAGGCAGTAAGTAGTGGCACTGCAAATCATCTTGAAGTTTTACAAAGCCTTCTGGATAAGGTACCAGAGGAAGCTAGAGATGCTATTGAACATGCTATAGAAGTTTCTCAACATGGAAGAGAGACAGCTTTGAATAGGTTGCAAGAGATACTGGAAAAGAAAAGAGAAAGAGAGCGAGAAAGAGCTCAAAACCAAGAGGAGAAGCGATACCGAAAGCAAAGAAGGGAACAAGAAAGTGAAGATGAATCAGAATATACTCAACCTGTACAGGAAGATGAACAAACAGAAGCTGATATAGAGGAACCAGAAGAAATATTTGAGGAGCAAGAGCAGGAACAGTTTCAACCTCCAGGAAAATTCAAAAAACCTAAACATCCAAAAAGACCCAAACGGTGAAAGAAGACTTTCATAAAAATAATAGAGAAGCAAAAGGATGCTACTTAACTGAATGAGATGGTAAAGTTTGGAACACATAAGAAAAGGGAAGGCGTAAGTTTAAAGCCTTCCCTTTTCTTAGTTTAATTGGTTAAAAAGAAATTAAAATGAAAAAAGTAACCTTTATACTGTTATTACCGGGGATCCAGTCTCCTCCAAAAAAATAGGTGATAGAGCTTTTTTAGGTAAGGTGGCAATATTTTCTTGAGGATAAAGAAACTAAACCTTTCCTGCTGAGTAGGGACGATGAAAAGAATAAAGATGTTTCAATATCAGAAGTTAAGCAAGTTAGGAGGAATTGAAAAGGATGGGGAAGATAAAAGGACTTGCAGGAGGGCTATTAGTTGCAGGATTTTTGTTTATTACAGGTCTTACAGGGACAAGTTGGGCGGAAACAGAGACGGTTGTAACTTTCGGATTGGTGGAAAGTCTATCTGCAGCATCAGCCACTTTAACAAGCAGTTTTAATAATGGAAGTGTGGTTTATGTA
>CAYRAK010000032.1:5312-13961 GCA_964422215.1 uncultured Clostridia bacterium
TGCAGCATCAGCCACTTTAACAAGCAGTTTTAATAATGGAAGTGTGGTTTATGTACGGATAAATGTGGATTCTCAAGTAGGTGGACTTAACTCGGCTACCGTGGTAGATAATGACGACTTAACCAACCAAATTACCTTCACCGTTTATGATGATGGGACATTTCCCGATAATAACCCTAATGATGGATACTATTGGGGAAAATTTACTATAGAAGATGGTTATGGTGCAGGAACTGATGATATAAATGATGTACTTGAGCTTTTAAATGGGGAAACTGCTACCATAACTTGTGATCTTGATGGAGTTGCTGATACCGGAATAGCTACAATAACTGCCGCTTTTTCTCCCGGGGATTACCCTCCAAGCATAGGTAATGTGGAAGTAGCTCCTAATCCTTTCTCTCCCAATGGAGATGGGGTTCAGGATGAGGTAACTATTTCTTATTCTCTCTCTGATAATTTATCCACCTCGCTTTATGTAAGGGTAGAGGTGCGTGATACAAACTCAAAAATTATTAAAACGCTAGCTGATGCTGAGATTCAAGATACAGGAAAAATTTTCACCTACAGTTGGAATGGGACTTATGATAACAGAACCCCTGCTTCTGATGGAAACTATATTCTTCGTATCATAGCTTTGGATGAGGATGGAAACAGTACCCAATCTACCCTTGGGATAAATATTGATACTGTTCCTCCCCAAATTGCAAACGTTTCTTTATCTCCTAATCCTTTCTCCCCTAACTTAGACTCGGTGAAAGATACAACTACCATCTCCTTTACTCTAACTGATGCAGCTACCGGTGGAAATTGGATAGAGGTAAGAAGTTCCACGGGCGAGCTTGTAAAAACATTAAATGAAGAAATTTCTCCTACTCCCGGAGGTCAAAATGGAGAAAATACCTTAATCTGGGACGGAAGAGATGAATCTGGCGATTTGGTTACTGATGGTAGCTATTATTATGAGATCTGGGCACAGGATGATGCTGGAAATATGGATCATTTTACCGGAAAGGTATATGTTGACACTACCCCACCCACAACAGCTCTGCAGGTTCTTGATAACAGTAAAACTCATATCTCTCCTTTTGATGCATCTGATTTAGGAATGTTTTCTCCCACTGGTCTTTATATATCCGACGTTAATATAGACGATAGCTGGCAAACATATGATCCATCTGGAATTTATGAAGTAAAGGTTATAATAGATGAGAATTCCTTTGTTCCTCAAAATCCCAATGGGAATTGGCAAGGGTGGTATCTTTACTGGACTCCTCCTGCAAGCAGTGGTGTATATACTATTTTTGTAATGGCAAAAGACAATGCAGGAAATGATACCGGTGCATCAGGTGCATCAACTACTATTATTTATGATAATAGTCCTCCCAGCTCAGAAATTGCTTACCCTCCTGATGGAATTAAATTTAATACCTCCACCTTAAAAGTGAGTGGAACAGCAACTGATGGAGAAGGAGTAGGGGTAAGGGAAGTTGAGGTTCAAGTGATAAATCTTAGTAGTTCAACCGTTGTGGTAAGTTTTGATACAAGCTCTGTCGTTGATACAAGTCTTGAGGGAGATTGGTCTACCTGGGAGTATGTGTTTTTTCCTCCTGATCCAGGTTCTCCCCCAGTAGATTATCTTATCCAGTGCCGAGCTGTTGATAATCTTTTTGATCCTCTATCTTCTACCTCATCCTCCCACATTCAGGCAACTTCTTACTCTGTGGTTGTAACCTACGATACCAAAAATCTTCCCTCGCATCCTACTAACTTAAAAGATGATGGAACTTATATATCCTCTGGTCATATATTTGGAATAAACAACAGATTGTCTGCAACTCAGGCCTATTTTTCTGGATTGAAAGAAGTTAGATTTGAATACAAGGTGGAACCAGAGGGAGGCTGGCAGATAATTGGTTCCTCTCCGTATACTGCTACTCCCCCAGCATCTTATACAGCAGAGGTGGTATGGGATACAAAGGCCTTATCTCCTGATTTTACCTATTCTTTTCGTGCTGTTGCTGTAAGTGGGGATACAGGTGAGGTTACAGTATCTTCTCCTGTATTTGATGAGTGCAAAATCGACAACGTTTCCCCCTCTGCTCCTTATGAACTCAAGGACGATGGTGATTTGGTCACCTCGGGGCATATTTTTGGCAAAATAAATCTTCTTTCTTGCTTTGCTGAGAGTGATGATTCTTCTCTTGAGGGTGTGAGATTTGAATACAGAGACTATACAGCATCAGCAACGTGGACCAGTATAGGGATAGATACTTCTCCTGAAGGGGATAAATTTTCCATCCTCTGGGATACCTCTTTCCTTGATCCCGCTCATACCTACTGGATTAAAGCAACAGCAGTAGATGTTGCTGGAAATGAAACTTCCTCTTCAGTCTTTACAGATTGCAGCATAGATTCTTCAGCTCCTGTATTTCAATCTCTCATTTTAAATAGGGAAACCTACCAGAATGGAGATACTATAATAATTACTGCTAATCTAGATGCCTCAGGATATACCCTATCCTGTGATTTTTCTTCTATAGATTCTGAGTATGGACAGGGAAATAATGTTGAGTCGGTGGAGGATAACCTTGATTCAACGTACAAAATTACTTACACGATTCACAGCTTAAACACAAGATCAGATTCTACCTACACAGTATATGTTTTTGCTGAAGATGAAGCAGGTAATCAGGCAAGCTCATCTGTGAATTTGATTTTGAATAACGATACATCATCTGGTCCTGATTCTGTAGGAAAGGTGGAAAAAGTTTCCCTGGATTATGAAGGAGAATCTTTGTACGATATAAAAGATTCAACTGAGGCAACATCTCCTGTAGTTTTTGTCAACAGGAAAATTGACACTGTTTATTTAAAAACCTCCCTGAACCAGGATATAGATACACAATCTACTACTATTTCTCTTCTTAAGGTAAGAAAGATATATACAAACAGAGTTGAAGGTGATCTTGTTGAGGGAGACTCTTCAGTTGAATGGAACAGGGAAGAAGGATGGGTAAAACTTTACTTTTACCTTGATTCACCCTTTGATCCTGATACAGAAGATCATACAAGAGATGGTCTTTATTGGGCAAAAGCCAATATAAAATACACTTCTGGAGAAGAGGATGAGTTTTCCTTCTTTTTTGTATATGATACAACGCCACCTCAATCTCCGGAATTTAAATTAGAATCATTTAATTCTACCACCGGATTTATAACTCTTTCTGGAACGACCTACCCTGATATATCTGATCCTCAGATAGTAAAGATTTTTGTAAATGGAGTATCCAAAGCTACTGTAGAGGCTGAGTCTGATGGAAATTTTTCTGCAGAAATCTGGCTTAGCTCCGGAAAAAACTTCATCAAACTTATATCAGAAGATAAAGCTGGTAATGAAAGTAGCTTCACGAGTCCTTTTCATCTCACCTATAATCCTCAAAAATTATTCTCTATAATCTTTTATTCCTCCAGGGTTTTAAGAAGTAGCTCTGCTACATCGCCTGTTGAGCTTATTTACTATCTCTCAGAACCTGCTGAGGTTATAATTAAAGTTTACAATCTTTTAGGTGATGTAGTATATAGCTGGCAAGATTATGTTATTCCTGGAAGTGAGAAAAAGTGGTGTTGGTGGGGGAAGAATATGTTTGGAGAGGATGTGAACAATGGTGTTTACATTTTAATGGCTACCGCTAAATCTACATCTGGTAGAAAAGATACAATTACAAAACTGGTGGGTGTCCTGAGGTAGCCTTTTACTGTTTCAGATGAGAGTATCCTGAATTTTTAGGAATATAAAGATGTATAAAAAATTAGTTATATTTTTTTCTTTTTTAATATTTCTGCTTAGTCTCATATCAGGTCAGGGCTTTGGTATAGATTATCTTAGAAAAAGAAATTTTACATTACAAAGGGCAAAACTTCCTGCCTACGTTTCCAATGAGATAATTGTTAAATTTAAGGATAATGCTAGTAAAAAAGAGATTGAATCGCTAAATCTCTCCCATCATGCTTCAGTTTTATATACAAGCTCCTATGCAAACTTTAAGGTAATTAAGATTCCTCCTGGAAAAACTGTAGAGGAAATGGTAAAACTTTACAGGGAAAATCCCTTAGTTGAGTACGCTGAGCCAAATTATATTGCTTACGCCTGCTGGATTCCAGATGATCCTTTCTTTCCCTATCAATGGCACTTATATCAGATAGGTATGCCCTCTGCCTGGGAGATTGAACAGGGTGGAGATTCATCGGTTACAGTAGCGGTAATTGATACAGGGATTGCTTATGAGGATTATGAAAACTTCAGGCAAGCTCCTGATCTGGAAGGAGTAAATTTTGTCCAGGGATACGATTTTGTTAATGATGATTCTCATCCTAATGATGATAACGGACATGGAACACATGTAACAGGAACAATTGCCCAGGCAACAAATAATGGAGAAGGTGTTGCAGGAATTGCCTTTAATTGCTCAATAATGCCTGTGAAGGTGTTAAATGAGGAAGGATGTGGGGATTATGCTACAGTCGCAGAAGGAATATATTATGCAGTGGACCACGGAGCAGATGTTATAAATCTTAGTTTAGGTGGATTTGAGAGCGGGAAAACCTTACATAATGCAGTAAAATATGCCTTTGAACACAATGTTGTTCTTGTGGCAGCTGCAGGTAATTTTGGAGGTCCACCTCTTTTGTATCCAGCAGCCTATCGAGAGTGTATCGCTGTTGGTGCAGTAAGATATGATAAGATGCTTTCCTGGTATTCTACATATGACGAGGGGATAGAGCTTGTAGCTCCGGGAGGAGATATTACAGTTGACCAGAATAATGATGGTTATCCTGACGGTATACTGCAGCAGACTTTCTCTGGTGATCCAACAAATTTTGGCTATGAATTCTGGCAAGGAACTTCCATGGCAGCTGCTCATGTTACAGGAGTTGTAGCTCTTGTTCTCTCACAAGGAATATCCGGAGTGGAAAATGTCCGATATATCCTTCATAAAACAGCCCAGGATCTTGGGAGTTCTGGATACGATATCTTTTACGGTTATGGACTGGTAAACGCTCAGGGAGCTCTCTCTACTGAGTTTACTGTAAATGCATACAAGGTTTATCTTACAAGGAATCCTTTTTATATTAAAGAAGGAACTTATTTTATCTTTGAGTTGCCTGAGGCAGGGTGGGTAACCTTAAAGATTTATGATGCCACAGGAGACCTTATAAGAACCCTTGTTAATAAAAAATATTATCCTGATGGAGTCTCATTTATATCCTGGGAAGGTGAAGATGATTTTGGAAATTTTGTGAAATCTGGTATCTACATTTATAAAATCAGTGTAGAATACACAAGCGGCGGTTCTATCACAAAAATTGGCACCGTAGGGGTAATAAGGTAAAGCAAATTTTAAATTTAAATTATACTTTCAGGTGAGTAGGGATTGGTGCAAATCCTGGACCTTATAACTTTTTTATCCCACCCTCTTTTTTTAAATTCTCTTCTTAGTCTCTTTTCTAAAAAAGGTAAAACTACAACCTCTGTCTCATAATGTCCTGCCTCTATCACTGAAAGACCCAGTGATTTTGCTTCAAGCGAGAAATGGTAGGAAAGCTCTCCTGTTATGAAAAGTTGAGCTCCTTTTTTATAAGCGATATAAACAAGTTCTTTTCCGCTTCCTCCACAAAGGGCTACTTTTTTAATCTTAATGCTATTTTCTCCAATTACCCTGATGTTTTTTGAAAGCTTATTTTTTATTAAAAGAACAATCTCTTCAAGATTTTTTTCTTTTTCTAAGAGGACAAGTTTTCCTAGGCCGAATCTTACCTTTTCTTTTTCCAAGAGAGGTTTCCCTTCCTTAATTTTTAAATCATTACTTAAGATTTTCAAAAGGGCATCATTTACTCCTCCTGGAGCAATATCAAGGTTGGTGTGAGCGGTGTAGATGGATATATCATACTTTGCCGCCTCTTTTATAATACTTCCAGGTGGTCTTCTAAAACTAAATTGTTTTAAGGGCTCATAAATTATAGGATGATGAGAGATGATCAGGTTAGCTTTCCTCTTTTTTGCCTCTTCAATAACCTCCTCTGTAACATCCAGGCAGATAAGAACAGCCTCCACAGGCGTATTCTCCTCTCCAACTTGGAGTCCAATTCTATCTCCTTCAAGAGCTAGCTGGGGAGGGGCAATTTCCTCCATGATTAAGATAATATCCTTTACCTTTGGATTAAAGCTTAACATTTGCCATCTCTTTAGTCTTTCAAGTTAAAAATTACTGATTAACTAAACTATCAGGATTTAGCTAGATGTCAAATAAGGATGGTCTGAAACTAGAATTTTTTATCCATTTTTTAGGACTTCGGATATTCCAAAACTTCTTAGAGCTATACAATAAGTGTAAAAGTGTCTAAGCCTCAAGCTTCCTGTAATTGACAGCAGGAGGTGATTTTATATAATTTACAGAGAAAGAAAGGAGAAAAGGATGTTTCGAATAATGTACAGAACAAAAATTCATAACGCTACGGTTACTGAGACAAAACTTGATTATGAAGGAAGTATAAGCATTGACCAGAATCTTCTTGAGGAAGCCGATATTCTCCCTGGAGAGAAAGTAGAGATTTATAATTTAAATAATGGAGCTAGATTCAGTACCTATGCTATACCTACTGAGCGAGGCTCAGGAAGAATTTGTGTGAACGGAGCTGCAGCAAGACTTGCTCAGGTGGGTGATAGAGTAATTATTATCTCTTACTCATTTGTTCCTGAGGAGCAGGTACGGGAATTTAAGAAAAAAGTTCTTTTTTTAGATGAGAGCAACAGGATAGTGAAAAAAATGGAGAGCTAGTATGCCAGTTTATAACATAATAAAATATCCTGATCCTTTTTTGAGGAAAAAAGCCTTAAAAGTAGAAAAAATTACCACCAGAGAGAAGAAAATTCTTGCCCAGATGGCAGAGACTATGTATTCAGCTGAAGGAGTGGGTCTTGCAGGTCCACAAGTTGGGATAAACGAACAGTTTGTTGTTGCAGATGTTGGTAATGGACTTTTAAAACTAGTTAATCCAAGGATTGTCTTTGCAGAGGGAGAAAGCAAGATGGAGGAAGGTTGTCTTTCTATTCCTGGGGTATGTTTTAATATAAAAAGAGCACAGAAAGTTCTGGTTGAGGGATTAAATGAGAAGGGAGAGGAAGTTAAAATTTCTGCAGAAGGACTGCTTTCTCACGTTTTACAACATGAAATAGACCACCTTCAGGGTATTCTTATAATTGATAGAGCAGAGGAGAAGGAGAAAAAGAAATTTAAATCTTTACTGGCAAAGTTTGAAGCAGAGTTTAATTCCTCTTTAAGTTAAATTTTTTTTGTAAATATAAAAAATAGGAGAGAAAAAAATGGCTAAGGCATATCTTAAGATTAAAGTAGAGATGGGAAAAGAAAGAGCGGTAAGGGATGCATTACTTCGGTTTTCTGAAGTAAAATCAGCAGAGCTTACCACAGGTGATCAGGATATTCTAGTACTTGTAGAAGCAGACAGTTATGAGGATATTTTACTTGCTGTTGTAGATAGATTAAGAGCACTTAAAGGAATTAAGAGTACCGTTACTGATCTTGTTTTAGAGTAAAAAATTGGTCTAACTGGGCATTCATTAAATAAATTGTAAGGGGTCAGGAGATTGTTACCGTCTCTACCTATCTAAAAAGCAGAAACATCATTGTAAAATTATCGGAGGTAATAAAGTAAATTTTTCAGGAAGATTATGTTCTAAATTCTTAGTCTTTCTAGCGGTGGCTTTCCACTTTTCCCGGTATCTTTTTTAGATGCTCTTTCTAGACCCTCCATAAGGTTTATTTTCATTTAACTTCTTTAGTTTTTCCGGATTATCTTCTTCACATCCTTTTCCTATTTTATTCTATGTAGAAGATCCTCCTGGCAACAATTTTCTGGCACATTTACTAATTTTACCTGTAAAGCTTTTATTTTTCTGAGAATCTGATAAAATAGTTTTCTGAAAATATAAAAAAGGGGATTGAAGTAATGAAAAAAATTTTTGTAGGTGTAAGTATTTGGGTATTTGTTTTTCTCCAGGTCATCTCTACAGGATATACGACAACTAACGAAAACGGAAAGTTTTCCATAGAAGATTTGATAGGTAGCTACCAATTTTCAGAAAAGGCAAAAGAGTTTTTGAGAGAAAATGATTTTGTGGTTACACCCGGATACAAGAATGAAATGTATGATATCTATATAGAATGTGAAAAGAAAGGCGATCCTATATTTGTCACCACAGATGCTATTCTTCATACATCTCACATATTTTTTGATTATCTTTTGCGAATTCTTGAAATAGAGAGTCTTTACGATATAGCAGTTGAACTCACCGATAAAATGCTTGACCTGTCCACTCAGCAGTACAAAGAAGCCAAAGACTCAGAGGTAAAAGAGGCAGCCAGACTAAATATTGGGTTTTTTGCAGTAGCCAAGAAACAGTTTGATCCCGAATACAAGGTTAGCTTTAATTTAGAGAATATAGTAAAAAGGGAAATTGAAAATATAAAAGCTCATCAAGGTTTTAGATTCAGAGAACTTTTAACCTATGTAAGAGAACATTCTCTTATGAAAACTCCTTATGCCTATGAGGACTACAGCCAGTATGTT